>OMXT01000057.1 GCA_900315125.1 uncultured Eubacteriales bacterium | reverse complement strand
GCAAGTCCCTGGTTTTCACCATCGGGGTGGCTGTATTACCACGGATCCCCGTAGTTTTCGTGGTGATTCGATCCGGCATGCGGGCAAATCCCTGGTTCTCACCGATCTGGTGGTTGTATCGCCACGAATCATGTCGGTTTTTGTGGCGATGCGGTCCGACCGGATTTCCTTTCGCGCCGCCTCAAGATCCCTTATATTTCGTTGCACTCAATTCAGTTGAATTGCGAAAACGGTGACTCTCTACTATTTTCCTTGGTATCGTCCTCTGGATTGGAGCGATTCGCGAACTTCCGCTCCAGCTTTATCTAAACCATTGGAAATCATTATCCACATCTGCTATGATAGCGTTATGAATGAAGATAAGCTCATCCTCGCTCAAGCCGAGGACAGAATAAGACAATGTGAAGAAAGAAGTTATATGACATCCACGTCATTCCTGGACCCCCACCAGCAGTCCGTGCTGCGCCAGGCCATCGCCCGCCAGAGCACCCATGGCGGTTATGGGTGCTCTCTGGAATTTTATGGCGGATACCCGGATGCGGAGCGGGTGGTCCTTGTTTGCCTTCCGGATTATCTGACGCTGGAGAATGCAGAGCCTCTGACGGTGATCCGGGTCCGCCCCATTGGCGGCGGCAGCATCGGTGCTGCCAGGAGTCCCGGAAGCTCATCCAAAGGAAAGCAGCTGACCCACCGGGACTACCTCGGATCCCTTATGGGCATGGGGATAAAAAGAGAAATGATCGGCGACATCCTCGTACGCGATGATGGAGCAGACATTATCGTCCTCGATGAGATGTCAGACTATTTAATGCGGGAATACCGCAAGGCCGGCCGCACCAATCTTTCTGCGGAGCAGGTTTCCATTGCGGATCTGATCATACCTGAGCCAAAAGTAAAGGCTGTCCGGGATACCGTCGCGTCACTGCGCCTGGACAACATGGTATCCGCCGCCTTTGGTATTCCGAGAACGAAGGCTGTACTTGCCATTCAGTCCGGCCTCGTGTTCGTGAACCATGTGGAGGCCAGCAAACCAGACGCATCGGTAGAAGAAGGCGACCTGATCACCCTGCGCCGGTCGGGCCGCGCCAGAGTCACATCCGTCGGCGGCCGTTCCCGGAAAGACCGGATCTACGTTGAATTCACGCTGAACCGGAGATAATCTTTCTCGCTTACTCGCACTTCGCCAGCAGCTGCTCCCACTTCTGGTCCACGTAATCCTGGGCCTCCTGGATCATCCATTCGTTCCCGGGTTTGAACATGTGCCTGAACCGGCCCTGTTTCTCCAGGAACTGCTCCACGGGCAGCTTCTTGCGGGGCTCGTAATTCAGATGCCACTGACCTTCTATTACCTCATAAAGAGGCCAGACGCAGGTGTCTACAGCCAGCTTGCAGATCTCTGCCAGATCTTCCATCTCATAGCGCCAGCCTCTGGGGCAGGGAGCCATGATGTTCAGAAAAGCGGGCCCCGG
Source organism: uncultured Eubacteriales bacterium (assembly GCA_900315125.1). Classification (GTDB taxonomy): domain Bacteria; phylum Bacillota; class Clostridia; order Peptostreptococcales; family Anaerovoracaceae; genus Aminicella. The sequence continues at coordinate 37,779 of OMXT01000057.1, read as the reverse complement.
CGTATAGATCGCCCGGTGCGCCTTGCTGTGCAGATCGCGGAAATCACCGATCATCGTGGTCTGAGCAACATAGGGAATATTATGAGCGGCGATAATAGAAGTCAGATCCTTCTTATTCTGTGTTTTTCCGTAGCTTTCCGTTCCAACGGGCGTCGTCGTAGCGTCAGCGAAACGGGGCGTGGAAGAAGAACGCTGGATACCTGTATTCATGTACGCTTCATTATCATAGCAGACGTAGACCATGTCGTGGCCACGCTCCATGGCTCCGGACAGAGACTGGAGTCCGATGTCGTAGGTCCCGCCGTCGCCTCCAAAGCAGATGAATTTAAAATTATCTTCGATCTTACCCTTCTTTTTCAGCACCCGGTATGCTGTCTCCACACCGCCGGTGGTTGCCGCCGCGTTCTCAAAGGCACTGTGGATGTAGCTGTCTTCGTAAGCCGTATTCGGATATATAAATGTAGAGACTTCCACACATCCCGTGGCATTGGCAATCACGGCTTTGTCCCCCTCGTCAAGGGCCCTCAGCACGCCCTGGATCGCCGGACCCGCGCCGCAGCCCGCGCACAGCCGGTGGCCTGGGGCGAATCTCTGCTTTTTATTTAATTCTTTTCTCAGATTATATCCCATGATTATGCCTCCCTGACGCCTATATGTCTGTAAACTTCGCCGGGATCACCGCTGTCCGCGGCATCCTTCAGCGCCCTGTAGATTTCTTCAAACGTATCCGTTGTCACGTCTCTGCCTCCCAGACCGTAGACGTAGTTGATCATCAGCGGACGGTCCTTGACGTCGTACAGCGCGCTGCGGGTCTCGGCGAACACCGGGCCGCCGCAGGCAGAGAATCCTTCCGACTTATCCATGACAGCCACTGCCTTGAGGCCGCTGAGAGCCTCCGCAAGCTCTGCCGCCGGGAAGGGACGGAACACGCGGATCTTGACCAGCCCTGCCTTGACGCCCCGGGCGCGCATCTCATTGACTGCAGCCTTTCCGGTTCCTGCGGAGGAGCCTATGCATACAAAGGCATATTCGGCGTCGTCCATCTGGTACTTCTCTATCATCCCATAGCTTCTGCCGCTGATTTTCTCAAAGGCCTGACCGACCTGGATGATCCGCTGGCGGGCGTCCTTCATAGCCTCCGCCTGGGCTTTCTTTATTTCCATATAATATGGCGAAACGCCGTAGGGGCCTACAGCCAGTGTCTCATCGGGATTCAGCAGGTAATGCTCCGGATCATATTCCCCGACGAAATTCTTTACCTTCTCATCCTCCAGCAGTTCGATATTTGCCAGCGCGTGGCTGGTGATGAAGCCGTCCTGGCAGATCATGATGGGCAGGCGGCAGTGCTCCGCGATGGGCATGGCCTGCACATAATTATCGTAGACTTCCTGGTTGTTCTCCGCGTAGATCTGGATCCAGCCCGTATCCCGGCAGCCCATGGAGTCCGAATGGTCATTATTGATGTTGATCGGTCCGGTCAGCGCCCGGTTGACCACAGCCATGACGATGGGCAGGCGGCTGGAAGCAGCCACATAGAGGAGCTCCCACATGAACGCCAGTCCGGCGGAGGATGTGGCGGTGACGGCCCGTGCTCCCGCAGCAGATGCTCCGATGCAGGTGGACATGGCAGAATGCTCCGACTCTACCGGGACGAACTCCGTATGGACTTCGCCGTTGGCGATATATGACGCGTAATACTGGGGAATTTCTGTAGACGGGGTGATTGGAAATGCTCCCATCACATCCGGGTCGATCTGCTTCATCGCGTATGCGACGGCTTCATTTCCGCTTAATCTTGTCTTGACGCCCATTATTCTACCTCCGTTTCCATCGTGATTGCCTTGAAGGGGCAGACCTTGGCGCAGATGCCGCAGCCCTTGCAGTGATCCAGATCCGTTTCCTGGCGTCTTCCCTGGATCACAGGGATCGACGCGTCCGGGCAGTAGGGTACACAAAGCATACACTGCTTGCATTTATCCGGATCGAATACCGGCGTCATGGTTCTCCACTCCCCGGTCTTAACGAAACGGGATGTGGACGGCTCGTAGATTTCCGCTCCCGGCGTCAGCTTCTGCCAGGGCGTCTTTTCATTTATATATCTCGCTGATCTGAACATTTGTTACCTCTCTGTCTCCTCGCTATCCCTCTCTAACCTGATCCATGGACATCTTCAGGGCATTCATATTGCCCTCGATGACCCCGGGCTTGGTGGCGAATTTATGTTTGAATGAACTTTCCATATCCTTGAGGAACCGCTCCTTCTCTATGACGCCGCTGACGCTGACTACCGCTGCCAGCATGGGCGTGTTCGGGAAGTACTTTCCCAGCGTCTCCATAGAGATCTTCCTTGCGTCTACCGTGCAGACCCTGCCTTTGTACCCCTTCAGCAGGGGCCGCAGCTCCGCCGGTTCCCTGGTGCTGTTGATGATGATGGCCCCATTTTCCCGCAGACCTGCGGTCACATCCACGGTGTGGAGCAGCGTCTCATCGACGACGACCACGTAATCCGGGTCATAAATATTGGAGTGAACGAGATTCTCCGTATCAGAGATCCTGTTGTATGCGGTGATCGGCGCTCCCATGCGCTCCGGGCCGTATTCGGGAAATCCCTGGACCTGTTTGCCGGAGCTGAATGCCGCGTCTGCCAGGAGCAGACAGGCGGTCTTGGCTCCCTGTCCGCCTCTGCCGTGCCAGCGGATCTCCACCGTATGCTCCCGCTGCTGCTCCAGCGCCATTTCCGCTGCAGTCTCTGCAGCGTTATTCGCCGCTGTCACTTCTGCACTATTCGCTGCCGTTTCCGCTGCACCATGCTCCGGTGCGTTTGCCGCAGCAGTCTCCGGCGCTGCCCCGCTCTGCTTTTCCATTTTCTCTTTATCACTCATATCGGATATCCCTCCATCTGGAAACCGTACATAAAAAATCCCCGTCCGTATCAGGACGAGGATGTACATGACTCGCTTATAAACCACCTGCTACTCTGCGTACCATCATACGCACTTCCGATCACGGGGAAGGCCCGTCAGCACTTACTTGCCTGCGCGTTCAGTTCTGCAGCTCAGGAGTGATGTTCGATCCGGCTGCTCCCTCGGCCCCGGGCTCACACCATCCCCGGTTCGCTGTACCTTCTGCAGCGCGTCTACTGTCTCCGTCAACGCCTTTGGTCTTTTCAGTTGTATTTATACTATATCAGCGGCTGCGGTTTGTCAACAGGGTTTTGTGTCTTTTTAACAATACTTTTCCATTGTTTTCGTATGCGCCGACAGTTTCGGCCATGACACAGAAAAGGCGGGGAGCATACTGCTTCCCCGTCCCTTCTGTATATAATTGCAATGGGTTTCTTTATCAGTCCTCAATGCCGGTGATATCTTTGGCAAGCTGCTTCTTTCCCTGGATGTTGCCCTGGCGCTGGATCATGATACGCTGCGCCTGCGGGGAACCTGCGCCGTGCATGGATTCCGTCCGGTAGCCTACCGCCGCTGCTCCCAGGCAGAGGTTCTCCAGGAGACGGAGGACCTTCATGCGGTTCCTGGTCGGAACGTCTTCCTTCGTCTTAAAGAACTTATTGCAGATCTCGCCGATAGTCTCCCCTTCCTTCCCAACAGGAAGATCGGAATCGAAGTCCACGTTGGAGGGCATGGTGACCATCAGACCGCCTGCGATATCTTCTGCGAGACGGACGATCTCATAGGGGAACCGGGTGATATTCTGCTTGCATACATTAGCCAGCAGCAGGTCGATCTGGTAATTTCCCGCCTTGGTCTGGTGACCTTCCGCGGAGCAGGCGATGCCGCAGGAGTACAAAGTCTCGTTGAGATGGGTCATCTCAATAAGCTTGTCCTTAATATGAGACGCCTTCTCACATCCGTTGTATTCCGCAGCGAGAGCGGCCGCACCGATGACCACATCGCCTACGCCTACCTTGCATCCGCCGTAGCTCTGGCGGTGATATCCGGCGAAACGCTCCACCATCATGCCAGCGAACTCATACTCTCCGGCCATGAAGATATATTCATTCGGAATAAATACGTTGTCAAATACGACCAGCGCTTCCTGTCCGCCGAACTTGGGGTTGCCCACGTCGAATCCGGCGTGCTCCTCCATCTTTCTGGTGTCGCAGGACTGACGGCCGTAAACCATGTAAAGACCTTCCGCGTCCGTAGGACATGCGAAGGATACCGCGTAATCCTTATCCGCTTCCTTCATGGAGATCGTCGGCATGATAATGTGCCAGTGAGAGTTGATGGAACCGGTCTGGTGGGCCTTGGCCCCTCTTACAACGATACCGTCCGGGCGGCGCTCAACGATATGCATGTACATGTCCGCGTCCGGCTGTGCATGGGGAGCAAGCCCTCTGTCGCCCTTGGGATCCGTCATGGCTCCGTCGACGACCAGATCCTTTTCCTGAACCATCTTCAGGAAATCGATGAAGTTCTTCTGATAACTCGTTCCGTACTTCTCATCAATCTCATATGTTGTAGAATATACCGCATTAAAGGCGTCCATTCCGACGCAGCGCTGGAAGCAGCTTCCGGTCTTCTGTCCCAGGAGACGCTGCATCTTGACCTTCTTGATCAGGTCCTGTGTGCTCTGGTGCAGATGGGTGAACCGGTTGATCTTCTCTCCGGTCAGGCTGGACGTCGCCGTCATCAGATCCTCGTACTGGGGATCCTGGGCCAGATCATAAGTCATGGCCACGCAGTTGATCGACGGGCGGATAATGGGATCATCTACCCAGTTGTCGATTTTCTTTCCGAACATGTAAACTCTCGTGTTCAGCTTCCGAAGACTCTCAATGTACTGAGCTCCTGTCATTAATGCCATATAAATGTATCCTTTCCTTACTGCCCGGGCTGCGGGTCCAGGAAGCAGCGCGGATCCAAGACCCGCGCCGCTTCATTCCGATAAAGATATTCTATAATTTTCCAAGAGCTCTTGCAACCTTTACAAGGCCTTCATTCAGATTTTTCTGGAATTCGTCGATTCTTTCCGGGGACCACTTCTCAAATCCCTCGCCGCTCTTGAATCCCAGCTTGCCCTCGTCCAGCTTCTGCTTCAGCAGCGGAGACGGTTCTGTGGAGTTCTCGATGTGGGGGAACAGATACTCGTGGATGCTGTATGTCAGATCGGTACCGCCGGAATCGATGGTCTCAAAGGGCGCCATGACGCCGAGGCGCATGCCGAAACCGTTCTTGATGGCTTTGTCCACGTCCTCCGGCGTAGCAATGCCGTTTTCTACGATAGAGATGGCCTCCCGGAACAGCGCGTGCTGCATGCGGTTCGCCAGAAATCCCGGGACATCCTTCTGAACGATGACCGGGCTCTTGCCTGCCTCTTCCAGCAGTGCATATGTAGCATTCACTACATCCTCAGAGACGTACTTCGTCTTGACCACCTCTACCAGAGGCATGAGATAAGCCGGCTTCCAGAAGTGCGTCCCGATAATTCTCTCTTTATGCTCAGACTTCTCGGCAATCTCCGTGACGCTCATAACAGACGTATTGGTAGCGAGGATGGTAGAAACCGGGCAGAGCTCGTCCAGCTTCTTAAAGTAATCCTGCTTGACGCCCATGTTCTCTACGATGCACTCGAAGAAGATGTCCGCGAATTCCGCCGCTTCCTCAATGCTCTCTGTGGTGCTGACGTGGGAAAGGATCTCCGGAATCCGATCCTCCGTAATGACATCCATTTCGCAGAGATCCTCCAGGTTCTTCTTCATCCGGTCTCTCGGATCCCCTCTTGTAATGTCGTCGTAGACATAGATCATCATGACATCGTGGCCTGCCTCAGCAAATGTCTGGCCGATGCCGGTGCCCATAACGCCTGCGCCCAGCACCGCTACTTTTTTCTTATCACTCATAATAAATAACCTCTCAAAAAGACCAGCGGGCGCGGACCTGTCAGCCCGCGCCCGCCTTAATCATCAAATCAGTACACTACTCTGTTATCAACTGCATTCTGCAGCTGGAATCAATATACGCCGTACTTGTAAACACGGTCAGGTACATCGTTCAGCTTGTCCTCATCAATGAAGGCAACGGCTCTTACGATGGTTCCGTCTCCCATGTACCAGCGGAGAGGGAATGCGGAGAACATGAATCTCTGTCCCTTGACCTTCTCGATATCTCCGCCCAGGTTCTCGATACCCATGACGTTGTTGCCCAGCAGGATCTCGTGTACCGGCTCCCACTCAGGGAAGTCTTCCTTCGGCTCATGACCGAATTCCTTTACATACTCATCAACGATTCTGGGGACATAGGGTCCGGGGCCGTGCTGAGCAGCATAGGTGTACAGGATGTGGTCCAGCGCCTGCAGGTCGAAACCAACGCCCTTTACCTTCAGGTCGAATACCAGGTGCTTTGCTCCCTCGATGGACATTCCCGGGCTGTACATGAAGTAATCGTCATTCTCACCCCAGCGCTTGTTCATGCCTGTGCAGATCAGGACCCAGTCGCCTTCCTGAATGCCGCCCTCAACCTTCTTGGCAGCCTCGTCGATATCCTCAACAGTGATCAGTTCCCAGTGCTTTTTGGGGATGTCCAGACATACAGCCGGTCCGTAGTAATTCTCCAGGGGCAGCTCGTGTGTATAAGGAGTCTCCGGAAGAACATGTGACGGAGAGTCAGCATGTGTGCTGTTATGCATGTGGAAATCGTTGAATGTCTGGAGCAGACGGCGATGCATCGGCATGTGCTGTACACGGTCGATGTGGAAGTCACCGTTGGACGGCCAGAGCGGATTTCCGTTACCAAACGGATGAGATAAATCTACTAATACCTGTTTTCCCATTGTTTCTTCTCCTTTTATAATTTTCAGCCTGAGCTATTTATTAACTGCCATAGTAGTACGCAATGGGTGTGCCAAATTAATCTTTTTTTGAACAAAGTCCTGTTTGCCCGTGTTTCCAACGCATGGAGCGGTTTTCCTGTCGGAGTGTCCGGGTGCCGGCCGGTCAGGGCTTTGTTGCAAAAGGCGGAAAACGTTGCAGACCGGCAACAATCCAGTTGTATTCATTCAGTTTTATGATAAAATATGGGCAATGGGAGGAGACTATGGAGCAATCATTAGCAATTCAGCAAGTTATAGAGAAAATAGACCGGGCTCTGGGCGGCAGCGCAGAACTGACGGAGGACGCAGTATCTCTTCTGAAGGAGATCCGCTGGGATCTGAATGTGTTTCTTCAGAACGGTATCGACTACAAGGTCGTTGTAGATTCTCTGGACGACAGCGTATACATCACCGATGCGGAGGGAAAGGTTCTCTACGTCAATCCCGCTCACCAGAAGAATACCGGGATACTCCCGGAGGAGGTCCTTGGACGGTACACATCGGATATCGTTGCGAAGGGGGATCTTTTCACGGGCGGTTCCACCCTGGACGTCATGGAGAAGAAGACACGGATCTTCCGTCTGGCTAACGTAACGAAGAACGGCGCCAGCGGGGTCGGATATACTGTCGGCGTTCCCATTTTCGATGACCAGGGACAGCTCCACCAGATCGTTGTCACGAGCCGTCCTGTTCTTTCGCTGGAATCTCTGCGCAGAGACTACCAGCATTTCCTGGACAGCAGCGGCAATGCCAGGGATACGCAGCAGGTAAAGATCACTAAGAAAAATTCTATCACCCGCCGCATGATCGGAAACTCTCCTGCGCTGAAGAAGGTCGCGACCACCATCGATCTTGCCGCTCCTACTGACGCTACCGTCCTGATCACCGGTGAATCCGGCGTAGGGAAAGAGATCGTCGCCAATGAGATTTATAACGCCAGCAAGCGGGTTGGCAAGACCTATGTAAAAGTTAACTGCGCTTCTATACCGGCGAACCTGCTGGAGTCTGAGCTCTTCGGCTATGAGAAGGGCGCCTTCTCCGGGGCGAACGCCTCCGGCAAGACGGGACTGTTTGAGACAGCAAACGGCGGCACACTGCTTTTGGATGAGATCGGCGACATGCCCATGGATCTGCAGGTCAAGCTGCTGCGGGCCATCCAGGAGAAGAAGATCACGAGGGTGGGCGGTACCCGGCCCATCGATCTGGACATCCGTTTCATTGCCGCAACAAACAGCGACCTGAAAGCGAAGATCGCCGCCGGCGAGTTTCGCCAGGATCTTTATTACCGGCTGAACGTGATCCCTGTCAACATCCCGCCTCTGCGGGACCGGGTAGAGGATATCGACCTGCTGTGCGATCATTTTATTGAGCTTTTTTCCAAGAAACACGGACGTCATCTGACACTGACGGAAGGCGACAGGCAGCTGCTCCGCTCCTACAGCTGGCCGGGCAATGTCCGGGAACTGGAAAATGTCATAGAGTACCTTACGATCTGCGCATCCAGCATGGATGGCGGAAACGAGGAGATGATCCGGGGCGTATTGGATATTTCCCAGGGCACGGCGGCGCCGGAGAACTTCACCCTGGCAGAATCTGTGGAGAATTACGAGAAGAGCGTCATAGAATCCGTACTGCGGAGCTCACGCAGTCTCAGGGACGCCGGCGAGAAGCTGGGCGTCAACGCTTCTACCATATCCCGTAAAATCAAACAGTACGGCATAGAATATCCCAAAGGGAAAAACTGATAAGAATTTGAGATCAACAGCGCATATTAAAGAGGCAGCCGCAGGCTGCCCTTTTATTTATTGATATCTTTGTTTCCGGGCAGCGGGATCCGCACGCCCAGCACCGTCAGGATACCGATGAAGAGGATCACCATCCCCGCTGCTATGCCCCAGGTCATGGGTTCATGGAGGAAGATCACCCCTGCCATGACGCCGATGGCCGGCACCGCCATCACTGCAACAGAAGCCGTGCTGGCCTCCATCTGTTCCAGCATCCGGCTCCAGATCACGAAACACAGCGCGGAACAGAGAATACCGTTATACAACAGCGAAGCGACGCTGGGAAGACACCACTGGGGCGAACCCTGGGGGAATATCATCACATAGATGTCGAGGACGACAGCCGCACAGATCATCTGTCCCATGGTCATGGGGATCATACTGCATCCGCCCAGTTTCACCTTGACGATCAGGCTGGACAGCGCCCAGATCACAGCCGCGGCGATCATCATGACGATGGCCCATGTTTCGCCCCGCACATCCACATTCATGAGGATGCACAGACCGACCACTGCCATGGAAATACCCGCTGCCTTGTGAGCCGTCATCTTCTCCTTCAGGAAAAGGACGCCCAGTATGGCCATCCACACAGACATGGTATAATCCAGCACCGCCACCAGGCCGGCGCCCAGGTATTTCGTCCCTATCTGCACCATCAGGTTATTCACAGCCATGAGCAGGATACCGCTGAGAGCGATCCATGGCCAGCACTTCCGCTCCGGCAGCGGGATCCTCCGGAACATGCAGAAAATCACCAGTACTGCAGCGCCCATGGAAAACCGGTAAGCCACGAAAAGGACCGGCGGAAAATACCGGTTTACTACCGTCATAACTGCCCAGTTCATGCCCCACAGAAGGTAGAGCAGAATCATTTGTCCGATCAGTTTTCTGTTCATTATATAACAAAGCCTCCACCGGCTATCTTACCACTCTGATTTGCCGAAATACAGCCCGAAATATGTCAGGCTAACAGAAAACAGGACCCGCCGCCGCAGCATAAGCCGCCGGCTGTCCGAGTCCTGCTTTGTTCCATATTTCATCCGGATGCGCCGGAGTCCATTTTAGACCATTTCGATGATCACTGCGGTGCCCATGCCGCCTCCTGCGCAGAGGGTGCACAGACCGTATTTCTGCTTGCGCTTCATCAGCTCATACATGCAGGTGACAACGAGGCGGGAACCGGTAGCGCCTACCGGATGTCCCAGAGAGATGCCGCTGCCGTTGACATTCAGCTTCTCATCGGGGATGCCCAGCGTCTTCTGGCATGCCAGTACCTGAGCGGCAAAGGCCTCGTTGATCTCAACCAGATCCATGTCGTCCATGGTCAGCTCCGCCTTCTCCAGTGCCTTTTCCGATGCGCCGATGGGTCCGATGCCCATGATCTCCGGCGGGCAGCCAATGACAGATACGGCTTTGATTCTGCAGATGATGGGAACGCCCAGCTCCTTCGCCTTTTCCTCTTCCATGAGGATGACGCCGGATGCCGCGTCGTTCATGCCGGATGCGTTTCCAGCTGTGACTTTGCCGTCTTCCTTAAACGTCGGTTTCAGTTTAGAAAGCTTCTCATATGTTGTATCCCGGCGGGGACCCTCATCGGTGTCGATGACGGTATCGCCCTTCTTCCCGTGAACAGTTACAGGGATGATCTCATCCTTGAACTTCCCGGCGTCAATGGCCGCGCAGGCTCTCTGCTGGGAGCGGAGAGCATAACGGTCCATTTCTTCTCTTGTGACGTTGTACTGCTCCGCCACATTCTCTGCGGTGATGCCCATAGCCGGGCCGACGCCCAAATTCGTCAGGGAATCCCACATGGAGTCGTGGAGCTGCATGTCGCCGAACTTGATTCCGTCTCTTGCGCCAAACAGCATGTGAGGCGCAGTGCTCATAGAATCCGCGCCGCCTGCCATGATGCAGTCCGCTTCGCCTGCCTTGATCTGGTAGTAGCCGAACTGGATGGCAGACATGGAAGATGTGCAGTTTCTGTGCAGCGTGATCCCCGGTACAGATACCGGCAGACCTGCCTTGACAGCCGCTACTCTTGCCAGATTGTTCTCCTTATATGTTCTCTGATAGTTGCAGCCCCACAGCACATCCTCGATCATGGCCGGGTCTATGCCGGCTCTCTTGACCAGATTCTGCATCACCGGAATCGAGAGATCCAGCGATGTAATGGTGTGGAACATGCCGTTGATCTTTCCGATCGGTGTTCTGCACCCTGCAACGATTACTACATTACGCATAAGTTATGCTTCCTTTCCTGTAAGCTGATCTTCCTTCGCATAGTCCAGATTGTACTTTCTTGTGTTCAGTACGGAGATCAGCACGAAATTTACTGCCAGCAGCACGATGAATACGAAGTAAGCTCCGCGGAGGCTTCCGGTCATGGACAGTGCCATAGAATTGATCTTGTTATTCAGCATCAGCACGATCTCCATGATGGGGAAGTAGATGGAATATACAAGGTCGAAGTTATGTCTTCCGAATACGGAGGCAGGCAGTGATGTCATGAAGTTAGCGGCAGCGCCGATCGCGATACCGACCATGGCTACGCAGATATATCCGCCGGTCTTGTTGTTCAGCAGTACATTGACGAGCAGTGCGACGACGTACCAGATCAGGTATGCTCTTACTGCTGTCTTAACGCCCATCTTCTGATCGATGAATCCGAATCCGTAAGAACCAGCCAGTCCGACGATGGCGCATACGGTCATCAGGGCTACGGTCTTTCCCTGGGTGAATCCCAGTTCCATGTTTCTGGGAACCATCTGGCTCATTACACCGGTGGTTACCAGCTGGTTGATGCCGATGATGATGGCTACGAGCCACATTTCCTTTGTCTTCAGCAGCTTGGCTACCGTCCAGCGGCTCTCCGCCTCATCGCTTACCTGCGCATACTCTCTCTCGTATACTTCTTTCGTTACGTTGTCAGGATAGATGCCTCTCTCCTGCGGTGTATTTCTGATGACAATATATGCGACAATAGCTACGCAGATTCCTGCGATACCGGTGACGGTCATGCCCTTAGCCATGCCGTAAGCCCCGATCAGTCCGCTGATCAGAGGAACGTACAGAGCAGAACCAAGGTTATGACCCATGGTGGTATAACCGTTAGCCAGTCCCTTTTTCTTGGGGAACCACTGGGTTACCAGATTTCCGCCGCCGATGTAAGCAGCGCCGTTAATGAAGATCGTAACAAGAGTCAGTCCGATAAAATATGAAGTTGTTGTGGTCGCGTGACCATAATAAATGTAAGAAATACCAGCCAGTGCAAGACAGATCGCGGAGAGAGCTCTTCCTCCGATCTTCATGCAGATCCGGCCGATAACGAAATATGCGATAACGCCGATCAGTCCGGCATACATAGCCAGATTCAGCAGTTCAGCGTGAAGCGCGGTAACGTTCTCATATCCCAGTGCCTTCCAGTGACTTTCTGCGAATACGCTGATGACGATATTCTGTCCGTCGATGGAATATCCGATCAGGAACCAGAACATGATCATGCAGTAGAAAATAATGAGCCAGCCTTTACCAAAGTTGGACTTGGTATTTTCCGACGCCAGCTTTACGTTGTTGTTTTCAGACATTCTACACTCCCCGGGGTTTTCCCGTTATTATTTTGGGTGCGTAGGCAGCTTATGCCCCCGCACTCTTTTACCTAAACGCCATACCGTTCATCAGTTGCTCTCATGACCATCTCATCCCAGGACCTGAACTGCGTGCTTTCTCTGACAAAGCCGTCCAGGAGCGTTTTCGAATATACCAGCCTGGGCTGTGTCCAGTCGCAGATCACCGCGCTGGAATACTTGAACGCTTCAAAATTCTCCAGATTCGTATACTTCTGCATGAACTCATCGGTAAACACGTCATCCAGGATCTTCTTGAACTTATCGTTGTTGTCATAGGATACATAGTCATTCAGCATGGTTTATTTTCCTTCCTGATGTTCCTTATAATATTCTTCCGCTTTCTCAAATACATATTCGCGCCATACCGGTTCGTCTCTCTTCATGCAGGGACGAATGATCTCCTCTTCCTGGTCACCCATGCCGTTGATGACTTCCTTCCGCTGTACAGTCAGGTACAGAGCCGGCTCATTCGGCGGGCATCCCAGGATCCAGTATGCTCCCGGATGATCCTTCAGATACTTCTTTGTGCAGTTCCCGTGAAGTACGATCCTGTCATCGGGGATATCCTTGGGGATCTCATTCTTTCCGCCGATCACGATGGTCATGCCTTTGTTCTTCTCATACTCATCAACAGCCTTCAGCTCTTCCATGTTGATGGCAAGAAGCGCCTGGCAGCTGGAGCATGCTCCGTCGCACTTTACGTCGTATTCCGGCCATCTCTTGCTCATATCGCCGACATAGGGGATCCACATCTGCTTGAAACACTCTTCGATGGTGTTTCCGAGGACTTCGATCTGATCCATGTCATAAGCGCCCAGTCCGGTCTCTTCCGCAACCTTGAAGTAGCTTACGCCGCTTGTATCGATACCGGTAACCTCGCAGGCAACGCGGTCGATCGCTACCGGGTCTTTGGATCCGAGGATCATGTTGGACTCGATAGGAACCGGCATATGCGGGCTGTATCCGCTGGCTGCTCTGTAAGCGTCCATGATGTTCAGGTCTGCCTTACATACGGACCATACATCCATCATTGCCATGGTCAGGTTCTGCTGGTGCATCTGCATGTGGACCTTATCCTGCACAACGCCCTTGATGTTCTTCAGTGCGCCGGAGAATACCATGCTGGCATGAGCCTTCAGGATCGGCAGGTTGATCAGGTGATCCGCCTCCATCAGTCTTCTGGGCAGTTTGATATGATCGAGGTTTGACTTATATCCTCTGACCGCTACATTAACAAGGTCCTTATCTCTCTTGATATCGTAGCACTCTACGCCCTCTTCCTCTGCCATCTTTGCGATACCGCTGACTTCGAAGCACTCTACGGTGTCGCAGCCGATCGCCGCAGCCTCACAAATGACGATCTCCTTCGGCTCCGCCTTCTTTACTTCGCGGATGACCGCACGGATAACTTCCGGATTGGTACATACGGATGTTTCCGGCGGTTCCGCATGACCTGCGTTAGGCTTGAGCATAACGACAGAACCTTTATGGATCAGGTTCTTTACTCCGCCGAGCAGATCAAACACCTTAGTGACGTCCTGCTGGATGTCGGGCCTCTTCACGAGGGCTACCTGTGATTTGTTACTCATCCTGTTCTCCTTCCTCTGGGTAAATTTATTATTGATGAATATAGATCATAATACCGAATTTAGTTAAAGCAACAGGCGTGCCAAACATGGAATCCTGTATTTTCAACACGTCCTTGTTAATTGTTCGTCAATATTGTTGCAGTCCTTCTGCCTGTCCGTTGCGGCGGCGCAACATGCATATTTGCCCCCCGCACATCCCCACATCCTTCAACTGTTTTGGATGCGTCTTCAGAAAGACTCCGTCGCGGAAATCAGGCAGTCTGTTCTTTGTCCTCTGCGAGCATTCTTCCGTATATTTTCACAGCCTGCTCCCGGGTCAGCGCCGCATAGCCCGCGCCGGCAAACTTCCCTTCGCCTACAGTCATATCCGCCAGCTCCTCAGGGGTAATATTCTGCTTATTGCCCATTGTCTCCGAAAGCCCGATGCTGCGGACGAATTCCCTGAGTTTTTCCATTCCCTCGCCGAAGGTATCCGCACCGAACACATTGCGGAAGAACTGGTCGAACCGCTCGGGATGCAGATCTCTCATGACCTCGCACCAGGCAGGTATGATCATGGCGAGAGCCGCTCCGTGATCGATGCCGAACACTTCCGTCATCACATGGGAAACGCTGTGGCAGGCAAAATCCCCGCCCGGTCCGATCATATCGCTGTGAGCCACGGTCGCCGCCAGCATCAGTTCCGCCCGGAACTGGTAATTGCCCGGATCCTGTATCGTCCGAGGCAGCACGTTTGCCACCGTTCTCATGACCCCTTCCGTCATCTGGTCCAGCAGCAAACTGTCCCTTGTCAGGTCGAAATACCGTTCAAAGGCATGGGAGAATATATCGAACCCCCCTGCCGCTGTCGTCGCGGCAGGCACGCTCAGTGTAAGCGCAGGATCCAGGATTGCAAACTTCGGCCGCATCCTCTGATCGCTGAACAGCAGTTTTTCTCCGTTTACCTGATCCGCGATGACTGCCGTGGGATTCGCCTCCGATCCTGTGGCCGCATTCGTCAGCACGACGCCTACGGGAAGACAAAGCCCCGGCTCTGCGATTCCCCGGAATATTTCTACCGCAGGCGCTTCGCTGCATGCGCTGACCGCCACCGCTTTAGCCGTATCTATGACGCTGCCTCCGCCCACTGCAAGAATTCCGTTAATATTTCTGCGGCGAACCATGTCTACCGCTTCATCGATCTTGGCGGAGTCCGCATTGGGCTTCACCCCGCCGAGCCGGCACACACTGCAGGATTCCTTCTCGAGATATTTTTCCAGCTTGCCTCCCAGACCATCCCTGTATATGCGTTCACTGCCATACAAGATCAGTACGCTGTCTGCATACTTCGCCATTAACCTTCCGGTTTCCTTCTCCGCATCCCGCCCAAAATGGATATCCGTCGAGATGCACATGTTAAAGTCGTACATTGTCTCTCCCTCAGTTTCCGTTTGTTTTCAATCGTTTCCGCTTGTTTTCGTCCCTGTCCGCATTCCTGTTTGCCGTTGTTTACGGCGGTCCGCCGCACTCTCTGCTGCAGCACCGTTTGGTTAATCTGCCCATCCTGCAACAAAACAGGGCATTTTTCGTCTTTTTTAAATAAGAAGCGAAAAACGTGCCAGAATGCGCATGTTAGTTTTCTGTAGTTTTCCTTCCATAAGGTGGTGGAACGGACAAAATAGATATGTAACCGGCATATTAGTCAACCCTGCCGTTATTTCGGAGCTTGGGTAGATTACCGCCGGCCGCAAAACGCATCTGGGCAGGTCTGCCGCACTATTATGTGCCAACCTCCCCAGTACAAAAACAGCCGGAGAAAGTCAATTTCGACTTTCTCCGGCTGCCTCATTCATACTGTGTCAGAGCTATCGGTATTTACCACTCTATCTGCGTTCGTTATCTTTTTCTGCAGGCGCTCCGCCGCCCAATTCCTCAGCCGACATGGAGTTTACTGACTCGGAAGCCTTTGTTCGCCCCGAAAGAAGCGCACCAAAGTCAATTTCCATAAAGAGCAGGGCTGCAATCATCAGCACTTCCCCGATATATCCCCGGGCGGTCAGCACTTCTCCCGCAAGGAAGAATGCCGTAACGCCTGCAAATACCGGCTCCAGCGAAAATATGATGCCTACATGGGATGCCTCTGTATACTGCTGCGCTATGGGCTGCAGTATGAAAGCCATTCCTGTGCAGAACAGGGAAAGGAATATCACAGCGAACCAGACCGCTCCGTTGGTCGGGTGAGCAATGGGCATTTCTGTCATGCATGCCAGGACGAGCATGATCAGTCCGCAGGATCCGAGACTCATGACGCCCATCTGGTAGGGATCCACCTTATTGTTCTGGACCGCCCGGGACGTGAAAATAATATCGAGAGAATAGGTCACGCCGCAGGAAAGGCTGAAAAGATCGCCTTTCAGATGCGCCATATTAAATGAAAAATCATCCTTAAGAGTCATGAGCGCGATGCCAATCAGGCTCAGCACCACTGCCAGGACAATTTTCCGCGACGCACGCTTTCTGAAAATCAAAAAATCAAGGATCGGCGTGAAGAAAACCGTAGTGCAGCACAGAAAGGCAGAATTGGACAGCGTCGTGTTCTGGACGCCTACGGTAGCGCCGATATAGACAAAAGAAAGGACCGCGCCGATCCCCAGACCGGCCAGCAGCGTTTCTTTCGTCATGTGCCGCATCCTGGGCAGCGAGAAAATGACTGCCACAGCAAATGCGCCAAGGAAACGATAGGCATTAAGTGTAAAAGTAGAAAGCTGGGTCAGAGACACGTCCATCAGATAATAGGACACGCCCCAGCAAAGCGTAATAATGAGCAGCATGAGATCTGCTCTCAGTTCTTTCTTTCGGTCGATCTGCACGGTGTCCCTCCCAAAAGGCCCGGAACCCAAGGTTCCGGGCCTCATCGCCGTTTAGAGTTAAACTATAGATAGCAGGCATCGATCAGCGCCTTTTCCGTGTCAACGCTTGATCTTCACAGTCCGCGCGCCTATTTCGCGTTATGCTCCTCGATCAGCTCATTCTTAACGTTCCAGAGCTTCTGAGAAAGATCCACGTAATACGTCTGAGGATTCTCAAAGCGCAGCGTCTCTTCCCACAGGGTCTCGATCTGGTCTGCACAGTACTGGCGGATCGTCTGGATATCCGGGCTGTCGTAAACCCGTTTGCCCTTCTTGAAGATGGGCACCAGCAGTTCGCGGACATAGAAATTATTCAGCGTCTTCTTCTTCCATACTGCGTTGGGGTCGAAGATCACATAGCCGTCCTTCTCAGGAATGGTCTCGCCGTGCAATGTCAGCACATCTGCCAGGGCCTTGTCGCTTTCCTTATCATACAGCCGGTAAAGAGACTTGAATCCCGGATTGGTGATCTTCTCCACATTCTCGGAGATCTTGATCTTGGGAATGATCTTCCCGTTCACTTCCAGAGCAGACAGCTTATATACGCCGCCGAATACCGGCTCGGAACTTGCGGTGATCAGGCGCTCGCCTACGCCGAAGGAATCGATCTGGGCGCCCTCCATGATGACGTCGCGGATCAGGTATTCGTCCAGCGAATTGGAGATCGTGATCGTGCAGTCCTGCAGTCCCGCCTCATCAAGCATCTTTCTGGCTCTCTTGGTCAGATAGGCGATGTCTCCGGAATCAATGCGGATGCCCATGCTCTTCGGCTTCATTTCCTTAAATACCCGGATCGCCGTGGGCACACCGGACTTCAGTACATTATATGTATCTACCAGCAGCACGCAGTTATCCGGGTAGATCTCTGCGTACTTGCGGAATGCGTCATACTCGCTGGGGAACATCTGCACCCAGCTGTGAGCCATGGTTCCCAGTGCCGGGATATGATAATCTCTGTCCGTGATCGTGCACGCCGTCCCGCTGCATCCGCCGATATAGGCAGCTCTTGCACCGTAATTCGCCGCCGATGCTCCGTGAGCTCTGCGGGATCCGAACTCCATAACCGCCCGTCCCTGAGCGGCGCGGCAGATTCTGCTTGCCTTGGTGGCAATCAGGCTCTGATGGTTAATGGTGAGCAGCAGCATCGTCTCAATAAACTGGGCCTGGATCACCGGTCCCCTTACTGTAATGATCGGCTCATGGGGGAAGATCGGCGTTCCCTCTGGTATCGCCCACACATCGCATTCAAAGTGGAAATTGGACAGATAGTCCAGGAACTCCTCACTGAAAATTCCCTTGCTTCTGAGGTAATCAATATCCTCATCCGTAAATTCCAGTTCATCCAGGTAATTGATCACCTGCTCCAGTCCTGCCATGATCGCATAACCGCCGTTATCCGGCACGCGGCGGAAGAAGAGATCAAAATAAGCGATATCGTCTGTAAGCCCTGACTTGAAATAACCGTTTGCCATCGTGAGTTCATAGAAATCCGTCAGCATCGTCAGGTTCTTTTCCTTAACCATGAGAGTATCTCCTTAATTTTATAAAAATTTTTATTATTTCGCGGAATGACCGTATTGCTTTATTCTACATTACTTCAGCATCTTTTTCAAGAACTGACCGGTATAGGACGCCTCGCAGCCCGCAACCTCCTCCGGTGTGCCTGTCGTCACGATCGTTCCTCCCCTGTCGCCGCCGTCCGGACCCAGGTCGATGATATAGTCCGCCCTCTTTATGACGTCCAGGTTGTGCTCTATGACAACGACCGTGTTTCCGCTGTCCACCAGCTTATCGAGGACCGCAAGGAGCTTGTCCACGTCGGCGAAGTGCAGACCCGTCGTGGGTTCATCCAGGATGTACAAAGTCCTGCCTGTACTTCTCCGGCTCAGTTCCGACGCCAGCTTGACTCTCTGCGCTTCTCCGCCGGAGAGCTGGGTGGAAGGCTGTCCCAGCTTGATATAGTCCAGGCCAACCTCATTCAGCGTATCCAGCTGCCTCTTGATGGAAGGGATGTTCTTAAAGAAATCCAGCGCTTCCGCCACGCTCATATCCAGCACGTCGAATATGCTTTTCCCTTTATATTTCACTTCCAGGGTCTCCCGGTTGTATCTTCTGCCGTGGCAGACTTCGCAGGGAACGTAGACATCCGGAAGGAAATGCATCTCGATCTTGATGATGCCGTCTCCCCGGCAGGCCTCGCAGCGGCCGCCTTTGACATTGAAGCTGAACCTGCCTTTGTCGAATCCGCGCATCTTCGCCTCCGGCAGGGAAGCAAACAGATCCCGGATATGGGTGAACATGCCTGTGTATGTTGCCGGGTTGGACCGGGGCGTCCGCCCGATGGGAGACTGGTCGATGTCTATGACCTTGTCAATATTCTCCAGCCCGAGGATCTCATCGAACTTTCCTGCTTCGTCCTTGGTCCGGTTTATGATCCGGGACGCGCCCTTGCAGAGGATCTGGTTGACCAGGCTGCTCTTGCCCGAACCGGATACCCCCGTAACGCAAATGAATTTCCCAAGGGGAAAGTCCACATCGATATGTTTCAGGTTGTTCTCCGCAGCACCCTTAACGGTAATCTTCTGTCCATTGCCGGGACGCCTTACAAGGGGCACAGCGATGGCTCTCTTCCCGGACAGATACTGACCGGTAATGGATTCCGGGACCTCCTTTATTTCTTCCACCGTTCCCTGAGCAACCAGTTCGCCGCCGTAAATACCGGCCCCCGGACCGATGTCGATGATCTGGTCCGCTGCGTACATGGTGTCCTCATCGTGTTCGACGACGATGAGGGTATTGCCCAGTTCCGTCAGGTGGCGAAGGGTGGCAAGCAGTTTATCATTATCCTTCTGGTGCAGTCCGATACTGGGTTCATCCAGAATATACAGAACGCCCGTCAGCCCGCTGCCGATCTGGGTCGCCAGACGGATCCGCTGAGCCTCCCCGCCGGACAGCGTGCCCGCCGCTCGGGAAAGAGTCAGATAGTCGAGGCCTACATTTACGAGAAACTTCAGCCGTTCCCGGATCTCCTTCAGGATCTGCTTCGCTATCATCTGGTCCTTCTCCGACAGATCCAGATGTTCAATAAACTCCAGTGCTTCCCGGATAGACATGTCGGAAAGCTCCGCGATGTTCTTTCCTCCAACCGTGACCGCCAGGACCTCCGGCTTCAGGCGCTTGCCCCGGCAGTCCGGACATTCCCGAATCACCATGTACTTGCTCATCCGCTCTTTAAAGAAGTCGGAGCCCGTCTCCCGGTACCGCCGTTCCACGTTGTTCAGAAGACCTTCGAAGGGATGGTCAAATTTCTGAGTCTTCCCCTCTCTGCTGGTATAGGTGTATTTCAGATGACGGCGTCCCGTTCCGTACAGGGCTTCTTTCTTGAAATCCTCCGGCAGATCCCTGTAAGGCCGGGTCAGGTCCACGCCGTGTTCCTGGGCAAGCACATTGATCATGTTGCGGTAAAAGCCGGAAAATTCCATGGATCCGTAGATCTTCTTGAAGGCTCCGTTCAGAGGGCTCCTGTTTTCATCAATAATCGTATCGGGGTCGATCTTCTCCGTAAAACCCAAGCCGCTGCAGGAGGGACAGGCCCCGAAGGGGCTGTTAAAGGAGAACATTCTCGGCTCCAGCTCTTCTATGCTGACCCCGTGCTCCGGACATGCCAGCTGGGTGGAGAACACCTGCTCCTTTTCGTAATCCTGGTGCTTGAACCAGACTGTGACCAGTCCCTCGCCTTCGTGCATGGCGAGTTCCATAGCCTCGGAGATCCTGCTTTCCTGGCCGGGACGGACAACGATCCGGTCTACCACGATCTCTATGGTATGCTTGAACTTCTTGTCCAGCTTGATCTCGTCCTCTCCCAGTATACGGATCTCACCGTCTACCCGCACCCGGGTATAGCCGTCCTTCTGGATCCGCTCCAGTATCTTGACATGCTCGCCCTTCCGCTGACGGACTATCGGCGCCATGACCATGATCCGGGTCCCCTCCGGATACTCCATCACCGCGTCTACCATCTGATCGATGCTCTGGCTGGAGATCGGCCGGCCGCATATGGGGCAGTGGGGCTTGCCGACTCTGGCATAGAGCAGACGGAGATAGTCGTGAATCTCCGTCACCGTCCCCACCGTAGATCTGGGGTTCCTGCTCGTCGTCTTCTGGTCTATGGAAATAGCCGGCGAAAGTCCGTCGATGGATTCCACATCCGGCTTGTCCATCTGCCCCAGGAACTGCCTTGCATAGGACGACAGGCTCTCCACATACCGGCGCTGTCCCTCCGCATAGATCGTATCAAAAGCGAGGGACGATTTGCCGGATCCGGAAAGCCCGGTGATCACCACAAGCTTGTCCTTTGGGATCCGGACGTTCAGATGCTTCAGATTATTTTCATTGGCGCCTCTTATAACGATATCATTTGCCATTTCTTTTCCTATTCTATATCAGTATTTCGATTTTAGTTCCAGGATCAGGTCCCGGAGTTCCGCAGCCCGTTCAAACTGCAGATCGTCTGCCGCCTGACGCATTTCCTTGGTAAGATTCTCAATATAATCCTTCCGCTCCTTCGCCGTAAGCTCGGAGGGCTTGCGTCCCTTATATCCTGAACTCTCTTCCGGCTTGACCGCCTCGATCACCTCGCGGACGGACTTGACGATGGTCTTGGGCGTGATCCCGTGCTCCTCGTTGTATTTCATCTGGATGGAACGGCGCCGCTCCGTCTCATCAATGGCGGACTGCATGGCCTTGCTGATCACATCGCCGTACATGACGACCCGGCCGTTGGCATTGCGGGCAGCCCGGCCGATGGTCTGGATCAGCGACGTTTCCGTCCTCAGAAATCCCTCTTTATCTGCGTCAAGTATCGCTACAAGAGAAACCTCCGGAATATCCAGTCCTTCCCGCAGCAGGTTGATGCCCACCAGGACGTCGAACTCACCCAGCCGCAGATCCCGTATGATCTCCAGCCGCTCCAGCGTATCCACCTCAGAATGGAGGTACCGCGCCCGGATCCCCGCGCCCACGAGATAATCCGTAAGGCTCTCCGCCATCTTCTTGGTGAGGGTTGTAACAAAGACCCGTTCCCCCGCTTCTATCGTCTTATTGATCTCGCCGATCAGGTCGTCGATCTGTCCCTCCGTGGGCCGCACATAGATGGGCGGATCCAAAAGCCCCGTAGGACGGATCACCTGTTCCGCAGTGATGCCGCCGGAATTCTCCCGTTCATAGGACGCCGGCGTAGCGCTGACAAACATGATCTGGTTGACCAGTCCCTCAAACTCCTCAAACTTCAGCGGCCGGTTGTCCAGCGCCGAGGGCAAACGGAACCCGTAGTCCACCAGGGCCTGTTTCCGGGAACGGTCCCCGGCGTACATGGCCCGCAGCTGAGGGAGCATGACGTGGGACTCGTCTATCATGATGATAAAGTCCTTCGGAAAATAATCGATCAGCGTATAGGGCCTGCTCCCCGGAGGCAGGTTGTTCAGGTGCCTGGAATAATTCTCTACGCCCTTGCATGTCCCGATCTCCCGGAGCATCTCCATATCGTACCGGGTCCTCTGCTCGATTCGCTGGGCCTCCAGCAGCTTGCCCCGGTCCTTGAACCACTGGATCCGTTCCTCCAGCTCCTGCTCTATGGTTCCCATGGCTACCTGCAGCTTCTCAGGCGACGTAATGTAATGGGTTGCCGGGAATACCGCCACATGATCCCGGTATCCAACGATCTCTCCCGTCAGCGGATTCATCTCCTTGATGGACTCGATCTCGTCCCCAAAGAGCTCGATCCGGACCGCGTTATTCTCCCCTGCCGGGAAAACATCGATGATATCCCCTCTGGCCCGGAAGCTGCAGCGCTCCAGGACCATATCATTTCTGGTGTACTGGATATCCACCAGCTTGCGCAGGATATCTTCTCTCGACTTTTCCATCCCCGGCCGCAGAGACAGCATCTGCTCCTCATAATCCAGAGGACTTCCCAGTCCATAGATACAGGAAACCGACGCGACGATGATCACATCTCTCCGCTCAAACAAAGCCGCGGTTGCGCTGTGCCTCAGCTTATCGATCTCATCGTTGATCTCCGAATCCTTTTCTATGTACGTATCCGTAGAGGGAACATAGGCCTCCGGCTGATAGTAATCATAATAGGAAACGAAGTACTCCACAGCGTTCTCCGGGAAAAACTCCCGGAATTCCCCGTGGAGCTGGGCCGCCAGCGTTTTATTATGCGAAATGACCAGCGTCGGCCGCTGCAGTTGCTGAATGACATTGGCCATGGTAAAGGTCTTGCCCGAGCCGGTGACGCCCAGCAGTGTCTGGCATCGCTTGCCGCTTCGGAATCCTTCCACCAGTTTCTCTATTGCCTGGGGCTGATCCCCCATGGGTTTGTAATCCGAATGAAGTTTAAATTCCATACATCATCTCCGCAGCCCGGATCACGTGCTCCGTCAGCACCGAGGACGTGACGCCTCCCACGCCTCCGGGTACGGGGCTTACCGCTCCAGCCTCTCCAAGTTTAGCAGCCACCTCGTCATATGCTACGTCGCCGCAGAGTTTCCCTTCCTCATTTACATTGATGCCTACGTCTATGACAATGGCGCCCGTCGATACCATATCCGCGGTGATCATTCCGGCGTGTCCGGCTGCGGCGCAGATGATGTCCGCCCTGCGGCACTCCGCTGCCAGATCCAGAGTCCTGGTGTGGCACATGGTCACCGTAGCATTTTTCTTCTGGAGCATCATGGAGAGAGGCTTGCCTACAACCATGCTCCGGCCGACTACCGTGACATTCTTTCCTGTCAGATCCACATCATAATGATCCAGCATTTCCATCACCGCCTGCGCTGTGCAGGGCGCGTGGCCTGTTGGATCGCCGCTGAATACCTTCGCAATATTGACAGGACCCATGCAGTCCACATCTTTTACCGGATCGATCGCCCGGGCGATGGGCTCGTCAGAAAGCTGGGAAGGCAGCGGCCGAAAGAGCATGATCCCGTGGACGGCAGGATCTTCATTCACTCTCTGAAATTCCCGCTGGAACAGGCTTTGTTCTATATCCTCAGGGAGCTCCAGCACGTCCAGTTTCACCCCGACGCTCTCCATGCGCTTCCGGGCTCCCCGCTCATAAGCCAGGTCGTCGGGACGTGCTCCCACACGGATGATGCACATGGACGGCGTGACGCCCCGTGCCTTCAGCGCCTCTGTCCGCGCCGTCATTTTCTCTTTCATCGAAGCGATAACTTCTTTTCCACTTAAGACTTTCGCCATTTTTTCTCCTTTTCATTGTTTCGGCCGGCTGTAGAAGCGGCCGGAGATCTGCACTGATTTCAGCACGTTGATAAATGCATGGGGATCCACCATGCGGATCTGCCGGATCATCATGTCCACCTCATCGCTGTTGACCACAGAATACAGCATGGTCTTTTCCTTTCCCTGATACAGACCCTCGCCCCGGAACAGCGTGGCGTCGTGCCTAGTATAATCCGTGATCCTGGCGTACACCACATTGGGCAGATCCGTGATGATCAGCAGCGTTGTCTTGTCATAGCGCTTGAACAGCGTCTGGATGACCTGGGTCGTACAGAACTGATATACGATGGAGTACAAAGCCTTGTCCCACCCGAAGAGCAGTCCGGCTGCGGTGAGGATCACCACGTTCGCGGCGAATATGTAATTATACGCGTCGATCCCCTTCTTCTCCGACAGGAAGATAGAAATGAAATCCGTGCCCCCGCCGCTGGCTCCCACCAGCAGGCACAGGGAAATGGACGCCCCGTTTATGATGCCCCCGAACAGGCAGATCAGCAGGATATCGTATGTAATAGGGAACGAGGGCAGCAGATCTGTCAATATGGACGACAGGATCGTCACATAGATAGAATACATCGTAAACTTCCGTCCCAGGAACTTCAGACCGATGAAGATCGGCACGGAGTTCAGAGGAAGGAATATCGCCGAGTAAGGCAGCGTGATCCCCGCAAATTTCTCCAGACTACGGAGGATCAGCAGCGTGACCCCCGCAAATCCGCCGGGGAACAGATCCCCTGTATCGATAAAGCTGTTAAGATTGAAGGCCATGATCACTGCAGCGAGGGAGCAGCAGAGGAAACAGACGGCTTCACTGCGGAACCATTCCCTGCGAGTCAGCGGCTCTCCGACTTTCCTGGGCTGTTGTCTGAACATGGTCTTTACCTCACGCCTTTCCTTCTTCCGCTGCCGGCTCCGGGATCTTCGTCACATCGATCCACCCGATCGCTTTGGAGAAACGGTAGAGCTCATCGCAGGTCAGCTCTACCGCGCTGGCGTCGTCGCCTACTGCCGGAAATACCGTATCGAAGCGCTTCAGCGACTCGTCACAGTAAATACGTACATTGGGATTGTCCACACCGAAGGCGCATACGCCTCCAACGGCATGTCCTGTCAGCTCCAGCGCCTTGTCGGGCGTCAGCATCTTTCCCTTATGGTGGAACGTCGCCTTGAACTTCTGGTTATTCAGTTTGGCATCCCCTGCCATCTGGATCATGATGCAGGCATTTTCATCACCGGGAACCTGAAATGTAAGGGTCTTGCAGATCCTCGCTCCTTCTACGCCGACGGCTTTCGCCGCCAGATCCACGGTGGCGCTGGATACGTCGAACTGCTGGATCCGATCTCCGACGCCGCAGGATACCAGATATTCCTTCGCTTTTTCAAATGACATGTAAATCTCCCCTTTTCTGACACACTACAGGTTGCACAGACAGTATTGTAACACGAATCATTTGACATGGCACCCTCTGGATTGTATAATTTTCGTGCTGTAATTTTTACGCGTTATTATTTTTTTCGAAATTTGGAGGGGAATTAAATATGAGTGAATCTAAGGGAAGTTTCCGATCAAACTTC
The DNA here is from genome assembly GCA_900315125.1 of uncultured Eubacteriales bacterium. Lineage (GTDB taxonomy): Bacteria > Bacillota > Clostridia > Peptostreptococcales > Anaerovoracaceae > Aminicella. Next base: position 12,187 of record OMXT01000057.1, on the reverse strand, counting down.
GGTTTCCTGATGTCCGCGGTGGGCGTAGCCATCGGTCTGGGCAACATCTGGGGATTTCCGTATAAAATGGGCGCCAACGGCGGCGCCGTCTTCCTTATTATCTATCTTGTCATGGCTGTAGTCATCGGCTATCCGCTGCTGGTGGGGGAACTGGCCCTGGGCCGCAAGACCCGCAAGGCTGCCGTAGAAGCCTACCGGGCGGCAGATCCCCGGTTTGCCTTCAACGGTGTGTTTGAGACGCTGGTACCCTTTCTGCTGCTCTGCTTTTACTGTGTTCTGGGGGGCATCGTCCTGCGCTACCTTATTGCGAATATCGGCGACATGTTCGGCGCTTCCTGGGGAGTTCACGGCATGGGAAGCGAGGAATTCTTCAATAAGTTTGTAACCAACGTTCCGCTGTCATTTCTTTTTACCGCCATATTCCTGGGCTTGACGTCCTATGTTGTCTTCCGCGGGATAGAAGGCGGCATCGAGCGGTTCTGCAGTGTCGGCATGCCGCTGCTCTTCGTCATGCTGATCATCACCGTGATCCGCTGCTGCACCCTGCCCCACGCCTCTGCGGGACTGGAATTCATTTTCAAGCCGGACTTTTCTGTGCTTGCCCACGGCGGATGGTTCAAGGTGGTCGCCACAGCAGCAAGCCAGCTGTTCTTCTCGATTTCGCTGGGTTCCGGCGCACTGATTGCCTACGGATCCTACATGAGGAAGGAAGACAATCTGGAGCAGAATTCCTTTATTATCCCTGTCATGGATACGATCGCCGCCCTTCTGGCTGCTATGGCAGTATTTCCGGCGGTGTTCTCCGAGGGCATCGCTCCCAGCGGCGGCCCGGGACTCCTGTTCGTCTCTCTGCAGACGGTATTTGAATCTATGAAGGGATTCGGTGCCCTCTTCGGCAGCATATTCTATGCGCTGGTATTCGTGGCCTCTTTCTCTTCCTCTATTGGTATGATGGAGGGCGGCATCTCCGCTCTGATGGATTATCGGGCGAAACGGGGCAAGAGCATCAACCGCCCTGGCGTCACCCTGTTCATCACATGCACGACGCTGATCGGTTCCACCCTTGTCTGCTTCGACCATCTGGGAGGCAATCCGGATTTCTGGAAACCCTTCGGACTGGACAGCTGGCTCAACGTGTTTGACCTGGCAGGCGAAGGCGTTCTGATGCCTCTGGGCGGTCTGATCATGGCTATCCTTCTTGGCTGGGTCCGCAGGGGATATCTGGATGATGAGGTCCGGGCCAGTTCTGCTTATAAATCCAAGCCCTTCGTCGATTTCTGCTGGCGATACGCCGGCCCAGTTATCATGGCTGTCGTCGTATTCGTCCAGTTCTCCAGCTTCGTATTCTCCAATACTGGCTGGTATCAGGCACTGATGGGATAATATACGGATAAATAAATGGGCGCTCCGGAAGGTTCGATCTGACCTTCCGGGGCGCCCTTGGCTTTGTTCAAAAATAAATTAGAGTTCGGTGCGTCCTTCCACTGCCTTGAGCAGTGTAACCTCGTCCGCGTATTCCAGGTCGCCGCCGACGGGCAGTCCGTGAGCGATGCGGGTCACGCGGATGCCTGAGGGTTTGAGAAGACGGGCGATATACATGGCTGTCGCTTCCCCTTCTATATTGGGGTTCGTTGCCAGAATGACCTCCGTGATCTCCGGATGCTGCTGCAGGCGGACGATCAGGGATCGTAGGTTGATATCCTCCGGCCCAATACCCTCCATAGGTGAGATCACGCCGTTCAGCACATGATACTGACCCTGGTATTCCCGGATCCGCTCCATGGCCATGACGTCCTGGGGCGTTTCCACCACGCAGATCACATCATCCCGCCGAGACGGATCGCTGCAGATCTCACAGGGATCCCTGTCCGTCAGGTTGCCGCATACAGAGCAGTAATGCATGGTATGCTTCGCCTCCGAAATGGATGAAGCCAGAGCCTCTGCCTCCTGGTCCGGCAGGGACAGTATATAATACGCCAGCCGCTGCGCCGTCTTATTTCCGATGCCCGGGAGCTTGGAGAGTTCTCCCACCAGACGCCCGAGAGGTTTTGGAAACTGTGCCATTCCGTCCTCCGGACATTACATTCCGGGGATGTTCAGGCCGCCGGTGAACTTGCCCATTTCTTCTGTTATGTCTTCGTCAGCCTGGCGGATCCCCTCATTGACCGCAGCGATTACCAGATCCTCCAGCGTTTCCACATCATCCGGATCCACTACATCCTTGTCGATATGCAGTTCCAGCAGTTCCTTCTTGCCGTTTACCTTAGCAGTGATCACGCCGCCCCCGGCCGTTGCGGTGTACTCTTTCTCTTCCAGCTCCGCCTGCGTCTCTTCCATCTGGCGCTGCATTGCCTGGAGCTGCTGGATCTGAGCCATCTGTCCCTTGCGACCGCCGCCACCGCCGGTCTTAGGTCTCTTGCCTGCCTTCATTCCTCTTCCCATAATTTTCATCCTCCATTATCCAAAATACTTATTATTAACCGTTATTTGATTTCTACCTTATGTCCCAGCACCTTCTCTGCCTGCCGGGCGATGTCCTCCAGGCTGCGCGCCTCCTGGCGGTCCTGCTGGTCATCCTCTTCCATCCGAACGACCATCTTCATCCGCCTGCCGGTGCGTTTCTCCATGAGGCCGCAGATCAGATCCCGCTCGCTTTCCAGTCTTGCCTGGGCGAAAGAACTGTCTACCAGCAGCTTGAACTCCCGGGCGTTCATTCCTGCAAGATGCGCCCGCCTCATGACATTCAGGCTCGGCTTGATCTGTTCCGCCTCTTCAAAGGCATCCCGCCACAGGTCATCCAGCTGCTCTCTGCTCTGTCTTCCGTCGACGGTCTCTGGAACAGCAGCCTCTGCATATCCAGCAGCAGCGGACTGCTCCGCCGGGGACTGCACCGCCGGATGCATTGCCGCATTTTGCTCAGCGCATTCTACGGACGCCGGCTCCTTCGCCGGTGGTCTTTCCGCCTGCGATCTCTGCCTGCCGGCAGACTGCTGATCCGACTGGAACTGCTGCGCCGGACGCAGCGGCGGCGCCTGGACAGTTCTTCTGCCCGGTTTCTCCGCTGCCTGTCCGTACTCCAGGCCGCTGGCGATGGTAACGATAGCCACCTCCATGAGGATCCGCGCCTGAGGCGAATATCTGGCGTCATTGATCGTCCGTGCCAGAGTCACGATGCTGCGGTTGATCTCATCGGTCTCGATCCGGTCCGCCTGACGCTTCAGCTTCTCTATATTCTCAAGCGAAAGATTCAGCATATCCTGGGGATCCCGGACAAACTTGGTGATCAGAAGGCTGCGGTAATGAGCCATCCAGTCCCTCATGAGCTGACGGACATCGCTGCCTTCCCGGATCGCCTGATCCAGAAGCAGAAACGCGTCGGAAATATTGTGAGTCAGTACTTTCTCTGTCAGATCGATATAGAATTCTTCCGAAACAGCTCCCAGAAATTCCAGGACGAGATCCCGGTCCAGCCGGGTCTCGCCGGATGACATGCACTGCTCCAGCAGGCTGAGAGAATCGCGGATCGATCCGTCTGCGTTAGCCGCCAGCAGCGCCAGCGCGTCGTCCGTGATCTCCACTCCGTGTTTATGGCAGATCCTGCGCATGTTCTCCTGGATCTGTCCCGCCGGGACCCGGCGGAAATCCATGCGCATGCACCGGGACAGCACCGTCTGGGGCAGCTTCTCCGGATTGGTGGTAGCCAGGATGAACATCACGTGCGCCGGCGGTTCCTCCAGCGTCTTGAGCAGCGCGTTAAAGGCACTGTTAGAAAGCATGTGGACCTCGTCTATGATGTAGACCTTCTTTCTCCCAACAGACGGTGGATAATTCACGCTCTCCCGCAGTTCCCGGATACTGTCAACGCCGTTATTGGACGCTGCGTCGATCTCTATGCAGTCGATGAACCGCCCTTCCGCTATGGCACGGCAGTTCTCGCAGACGCCGCAGGGCTTCTCGCCCCCGCTGTCATCCGTGCAGTTCACCGCCTTGGCAAGCAGCCGGGCCGTGGTGGTCTTGCCCGTACCCCGGGTGCCGCAGAACAGATAGGCGTGGCTCACCGTATTGGTCGCGATCTGGTGCCTGAGGATCTTAACGATATGTTCCTGGCCGACGACCTCCGAGAAGACCTCCGGCCGGTTCTCTCTGTATAATGCGCGATACTGCTGCATAGTTCCTCCTAAAAAAACATTGCCCTTTAATAGCTCCGCGTGACGTAGGAAAAGGCTGATCTGCGGCACATAGGAAAATCCGCTTATTGCTGCTTCCTTCCGGACCTGACAAGGTTCACGGCATCCTATTGCGCAGGACCCAGACCATATCACACGAAGCTATGAAAGGGCAATGCCCATTGCTAAATTATATTAGATTTCCGGCGGGGTGTCAACACCAGATTCCAGCCAGGCTGTCATGGCGTCTTCGTCCATGATAGGAATGCCCAGCTCCCTTGCCTTCTTATTCTTTCCTGATGTGGAATGCACGTCATTATTGATAAGGTATGAGGTTTTTCGGCTGACCGATCCGGCCACTTTTCCGCCGGCCTTCTCTATGGCTGCCTTCAGTTCCTCCCGGTTTCCGTACCCATGGAGAGATCCTGTGATAACGAAGGTCTTACCGGCCAGGAAATCCTCCCTGGTCTCCTCTGTCTCATCCAGCGTCAGCACCGCAAGCAGATCTGCAACGATCCGCTGGTGCTCCGGCTCCGCGAACCATGCGGTATACGCCTCTGCCAGCACATCGCCCACGCCATCGATCTGCAGAAGTTCATCCTTCGTCAGAGACGACATCCGCTGCCAGCTGTTATGAGCCGCACGGGCGATCACTCTTGCGTTGGCGGCGCCGATCCCTGGGATCCCGAGCCCGTACAAAAGCCGGTCCGGCGTTGTCCCAGACGCTTTGTCCGCCGCTTCTATCAGCTTCTGGAACGACTTTTCCCCGAATCCTTCCATGGCGGTGATCGTCTCCCGGTGGTCTGCCAGCCGGAACAGATCCGCGAACTCGTGGACCAGCCCTGCGGCGATGAACTTTTCCAGGGTGGACTCGCTGAGCCCCTCGATATTCAGAGCGTCTCTGGACACGAACAAGCTGAAACTTTTTATCTGTTTCGCCGTACAGTCCGGATTGGTGCAGTACAGTGTCTCTACGCCGTTTTCGTTATGGATTTCTGTCTTCTTTCCGCATACAGGGCAGATTTCCGGTATTGTAAGGTTTCCGCTCCTGGTGATATTCTCAGCAATCTGGGGAATGATCATGTTGGCTTTGTACACCATGATATGATCCCCGACGCCGAGAGCAAGCTCCCGGAGGATGCTCACGTTATGCACCGACGCCCGGCTCACTGTCGTGCCCTCCAGTTCCACAGGATCGAAGACCGCCACCGGATTGATGAGCCCGGTGCGGGACGCGCTCCACTCCACATCGCGCAGGATCGTTTCCTCCTGCTGGTCCGCCCATTTGAAGGCGATGGAATCCCTTGGGAACTTGGCCGTCGTACCCAGGGACTGACCGTAGGCGATGTCGTCATAACTCAGGACGAGGCCGTCAGAAGGAAAGTCATTTTCCGGGATCCGGTCCTCAAACTGCTGTACGGTCTCCAGGATATTTTCATGATCCACCTGCCGGTATCCCACCACATCGAATCCCTGAGATGCCAGCCACTCAAACTGTCCGTGCCGTTTCCCGCCGAAGTCCGCGCCCTCTGCCTCTACCAGGGCGAAGGCGATAAAGTGCACGTTTCGCTCCCGGGTGATCCGGGGGTCCAACTGCCGGACCGAACCGCTGCACAGGTTCCTCGGGTTCTTGTACTTCGCGTCCGCGTCGCCGATCTCCTCGTTGATCTTCTGGAACTGGCTGTATGTGATGATCGCCTCGCCCCGCAGCACGAGACGGCCCTGATAAGGTATGGCGACCGGTACATTGGCGAATGCCCGGGCGTTGCCGGTGATGACCTCTCCAACATCACCGTTGCCCCGTGTCAGTGCCTTGACAAGCTGTCCCTCTTCATAAGTCAGGACAACGGTCAGCCCATCCAGCTTCCAGGACAGGAGCCCGGTCTGATTGCCCAGCCAGTCCCGGAGCTCCTCACGGCTCTTCGTTTTGCTCAGGGACAGCATACGGGACGGGTGACGCTCCTTCGGGAGCTGTGAGACCACCTCATAACCCACATTCTGGGTCGGGCTGTTAGCAAAGATAATCCCTGTTTCCTTCTCCAGGGTTTCCAGTTCATCGTAGAGCCGGTCATATTCTATGTTGGGCATGATCTCCTCTGCTTCCTGATAATAAGCGCGGGAAGCCCGGTTCAGGAGATCGATCTTCTCTTTTATTTCCTTGGTTCTGTCTTTCATAGTCCTTATATCTTCTTCATGGGCGCCAGGTCCTTCGCCAGTTTCTTTATTCCCTCCGAACGGAAAGCCACCGTGACCACCTTGTCATTGGCGTCGATCACCAGGCCCTCGCCGAATTTTATATGCTTTACCTTATCTCCGGGCTTCAGTTCCGTTCCGCTGACAGAAGGTCGGGACACCGTATCCTTCTGGGCCTGTTTCAGAGCATCGTAGGGTTTATAGGGCCGGTAAGGTTCCCTGGCGTAGCCGTCCAGACTGCCGGTGGGCACGCCGAGACTGCTGCTCCCTGTCTTCTTCTTATATACCGCGTCCCCTGTCAGCAGTTTGCTGTCCACTTCCCGGAGAAACTGGGATTCCCTCGTATATTCTGTCCGCCCATATCTCGTCCGCTCTTCCGCGCTGGTGAGATAGAGCAGTTCCTTCGCCCGTGTCATGCCTACATAGCAGAGCCGCCGCTCCTCCTCCATGCCCTGTTCGCTGTCGAAGGCTTTGTTCCCCGGGAAAAGACCATCTTCCAGGCCCGGCATGAACACCACAGGAAACTCCAGACCCTTGGCGCTGTGCATGGTCATCAGCGTCACTGTATCCTGAGACTCATCGTAGTTATCCACTTCCGCCGCCAGCGTGAGCTGCTCCATGAACTCTTCCACCGTCGGATTTTCCGCGCCCCTCTCGTAGTCGGCGATGACCGTCTTAAAATCCATCACGTTATCCAGACGGCTCTCTGCTTCCACGGTGTTTGACTCCTGCAGCGCCTGAAGATAACCCGTACCCTCCAGGATCCGGTCGTAGATATAGGAAACCGTCAGATCATCCCGGTTATCCCGGCACTTCGTCAGTATTTCTACCATATCCCGGACCTTATCATAAGCACGGCCGGGCAGCGTGTCCAGAACCTCCGGATCCTGCAGTGCCTGCAGCATGCTCTGCCCCCGGACAGATGCAAAAGCCCGGATCTTCTCTACAGTCTTGGCGCCCATTCCCCGCTTTGGCTCATTGATGATCCGCAGAAAGGACAGGTCGTCCTGGGGGTTCACCACCAGTCTCATGTATGCCATAACGTCCTTTATTTCTTTCCGGTCATAATACCGCATCCCGGAGAGGACCCGGTAGGGGATCCCCTGGTATGTCAGGCTCTGCTCGAAAAGCCTTGACTGGGCATTGGTCCGGTACAGGATGGCGAAGTCCGTGAGGGGCCGCCCTTTCCGGTGCAGCTGGTCGATCTGCCGGGCCACATAATTCGCCTCATCATGGTCGTTTTCTGCCCGATAATAGCGAATCTTCTCCCCGCTCTCCGCCTGGGTCCAGAGCTTCTTGCTCATCCGCTCCCTGTTGTTGCGGATGACGGAGTGAGCCGCCGCAAGGATATTCCCTTTGGAACGGTAATTCTGCTCCAGCTTAATGACCTTCGCTTCCGGGAAATCCTTCTGGAAATCCAGAATATTCGTGATATCCGCGCCCCGCCACTGGTATATGCACTGGTCATCATCACCCACAACGCAGAGATTGTGATGCCTGTCCGCCAGGAAGCGGATCAGTTCGTACTGGATGTGGTTCGTATCCTGGTATTCGTCCACCATGATGTACTGGAATCGCTCCTGGTATTTCAGCAGGACCTCCTCGTCCAGCTGAAACATGCGGAGGCAGTTCCACAGGATATCGTCGAAATCCATGGCATTATTCTTAAGCAGCTGCTCCTGATATTCGCTGTACACCTGCCAGATCAGCTTCGCCCGGTAGTCGTGGCCCTCATTTTCCTTAAGATAGGCATCCGGCGTCATTTCTTTTTCCTTACAGTGAGAAATGACCGTAAGGAAATACTGGGGTTTATGCTCCTTCTCAGAAATGCCCAGTTCCTTCATGATATTCTTGACCAGGGTCTTCTGATCCGTCGTATCGTATATGACGAAGCTGGGATCATACCCCACGATCTCCGGGTTCATCCGGAGCATCCGAAGGCACATGGCATGGAACGTCATGATCCACATGCCCCGTGTATCGCCGATCAGATCCTCTACCCGCTCCCGCATTTCCCGAGCTGCCTTATTCGTAAATGTAACAGCAAGAATATGGTAAGGCCGGATGCCCGACTCAACGAGTTGAGCGATCCGGTGGGTCATAGTGCTGGTCTTGCCCGACCCGGCGCCCGCCAGGATCAGCAGGGGACCTTCCCCGTGCCTGGCAGCCTCCTGCTGCTGTTTATTCAAGTTCTCAAGGCTCATTCATTACTCCTCATATTACAAAGACTTGGCTCTGCCCGGTTCCCGCCCGCGCAGACACGTAAACTAAGTATATCACAGATACATGAAAAAAGGCGAAAGTTCTGCGTCCGCCCCCTGTCCCGACAGCAAATTCACCTGCAATAAAAAAGTGAGGCAGGTTGACGGGGCCTGCCTCTAATGAAAAAAGAATGAAAAGCAATTGGGGCTCCACAGTGCTTCTATTATACTTAAGGAAACACTACATCTGGCGGGTCTCGCCGCTCGGATATATAACTAATAGGGCTGTGGAAAGCCCACAGCCCGTATTCGCTGATGCATATGTCTCCACCACCGGTTCACCGCCGGATGGAAACGATTCTACGCAGGTCTCCTGGCTTATGGATCATCGCATTGCTTTTCCTTCCCGGTATTACCCAGTGGATGACATCTGTCCTAAAACAACGCTCCCCAATCACAGTGGCGGGACCGCTCAGGCTTATACCTGATTCCCTCTTAGCTTACTATGTAAGAACGTAAAACGCATTTTCAATTGCAGATTAATTCTAACTTATTTATTACCTGCCGTCAAGGAATTCTTTCAAATAGCACCGGAAAATCCCAGCCATGCCATCTACATCTGGTATTCTCTGAATTCCTGACGTACCATATTATGAGATACTAAGCAATGTGACGCTCGCCATCCCCCTGCGATATGCCCGTGTCCGCACCGTCATCACTCTGGGCTTCCAGAGGCGGCAGATTCCTGATCTCACTGTTCACATTCAGCGTCCGCATGGAATTCAGGATTGCTATAACAGCCACACCTACATCCGCAAACACGGCTGCCCACATGTTCGCCAGGCCCAATGCTCCCAGTACCAGCACCACGGCCTTTACTCCTAAAGCGAAGACGATATTCATCCGAACGATCCGCATGGTCTTCCGGGCGATCCGGATGACCGCCGGGATCCGCCGCAGATCATCGTCCATGATGACGATATCCGCTGCCTCGATGGCCGCGTCGGAACCCATGCTGCCCATGGCGAATCCGATATCCGCACGGGTCAGGACGGGAGCATCATTTATTCCGTCGCCCACGAATCCGGTCTTCTCCTTCCCCCTGGCATGACTGAGGATCTCTTCCACAGCCGCGACTTTGTCCCCGGGAAGGAGCTCCGCCCGCACCTCGCTGACGCCTACCTCTTCTGCCACAGCCTCCGCCGCAGCCTGCCGGTCTCCGGTGAGCATGACCGTCCGCGTCACACCGGCGCTCTTCAGCCCGCTGAGAGCCTCCTTTACACCCGGCTTGACTGTATCGGATATAGTAATCGTGCCGGCAAACTGGCCGTCCACCGCTGCGTAGACTACAGTGTAGGGGCTGTGAGATTCCCGCGCTGCCACCCGCGCCTGCTTCATCAGCGCTCCATTGCCGACCCACACATCTCTGCCGTCTATGTTCGTATGGATTCCGTGACCTGCCGTTTCTTCCGTATCTGTGACACGGGACAGATCCAGAGAATCCAGAGACTTGCCCGTCTCCTTCGACCATGCGCTGCGGATGGATTCCGCAATGGGATGGGTGGAATACCCTTCTGCAAGCGCCGCTGTCTCCAAAAGCTCCACCCGGCTGAATCCATCTGCCGGCTCCGCGGAAGAAACGACGAACTCGCCCTTCGTCAGTGTCCCGGTCTTGTCAAACACCAAGGTCTTCAGGTCCGCCGCCGCTTCCAGATAATTGCCGCCCTTAACAAGGACGCCGATCCGGGAGGAAGCGCCGATGCCGCCGAAGAAACCCAGGGGCACAGAGATCACCAGCGCGCAGGGGCAGCTGATAACGAGGAATACACAGGCTCGCTGGAGCCAGTCCGTGAACTGCCCGTGGAAGAACAGCGTGGGGATCAGGCACAGAGCCACGGCACCGATGGTCACTGCCGGCGTATAATACCGGGCGAACCGGGTGATGAAATTCTCTACCCTTGCCTTCTTGCTGCTGGCATTTTCCACAAGTTCCAGGATCCTCGCCACCGTAGAATCCTCAAAGGCGCTTGTCGTCCGGACCCGCAGCAAATGGCTGCCGTTGACGCATCCGCTGATGATATCATCCCCGGGCCGGACCCTGCGGGGTACGGATTCTCCGGTCAGAGCAGACGTGTCGACCATGGATTCCCCTTCCAGTACGACGCCGTCCAGCGGGATCCGCTCGCCGGGCTTGACGACGATCACCGTCCCGACTTCCACATCATCGGGATCCACTTCTGTGAGCACGCCGTCCTGCTCCACATTGGCATACTCCGGCACGATATCCATCAGCTCCGAAATATTGGCCCGGGACTTGCCCACAGCGTATCCCTGGAACAGCTCGCCCACCTGATAGAAGAGCATGACCGCCAGCGCCTCGCTGAACTCCTGCACGCCGAAAGCCCCGAATGTGGCGATGATCATCAGCAGGTTTTCGTCAAACACCTGTCCGTGGCGGATGTTATGGACCGCCTTCTTCAGCACATCATATCCTACAATCAGATAAGGCACCGCGTAAATCGCTACGCCGTACCATGGATGCTCCCCCAGCCACTGCTGCAGTACCGTGTGCTCCAGCACTTCCAGAACAGCAAACATGATCCCCGCGATGATGATCCGCCAGAACATGTTTCTTTGTTTCTTCGTCAACGTCTTCATTAATATTCCCTTATTCCCTTTCGAACAAAGCCCCGGCCTGCCGTATCACGGCTGTTACAGAAGGATCTTCGCCTCTTCGTCTACATTGGATACGCACTTCTGCGCTTTAGCCATGATCTCATCGAATTTATCATCATCTGCGTCTATGGTCAGTCTCTGGGTCATAAAGCTGATGGTCGCGTCGTTGACGCCGTCGATCTTCTTGATCGCATCCTCCATCTTCGCCGCACAGTTTGCACAGTCAACGTCCTGCATCTTGAACTTCTTCTTCATTGTCTTTCTCCTTTTCCTGCTGCTATAAACATTTGCTTACTCTAAAACATGCTCCATGCCGTTGTCGATCATGGTCTCCACGTGATCGTCGGCAATAGAGTAATAGACAACTTTTCCATCCCTGCGATTCTTCACAAGGTTGCTCTGCTTCAGCACCCGCAGCTGATGGGACACCGCCGACTGGGTCATGCCCAGCAATGCCGACAAATCACAGGTGCACATCTCAGAATTGCGGAGGGCACAGAGAATCTTAAGTCTCGTAGAATCCGCGAACACCTTGAACAGATCGCCGAGATCCATGACCGCATTATCATCCGGCATGCGTTTTCTCACGTGATTCACCACATCCTCGTGGATCACATTGCAGTCGCACCGGTCTGCCTCATCAAAAATCCGTGTCATTTCCGCCTCCTGACTGTAGTTTCCGTTTCCAATCGATCAAGCTCTGCTTTCCTCCGCTCCGCACTGCCCCTTATCCCGCGCATGCGCAGTTCCCAGGACATTCCATTCGAAGCACATTCAAATTCACGCTTGTTCAATTGAATCATCATTCAATCGTATTGTAATACTCCACCGACTTCCTGTCAACAGGTAAAAGTGAGAAAATTAAAGTCTTAACTTCCCAAATTTTTAACTCTCGAACGTCATTTGCAGCTTAAATATCTGCCTTTCCCTTCATGAAAGCAGCGACTTCAT
>OMXT01000053.1 GCA_900315125.1 uncultured Eubacteriales bacterium | reverse complement strand
TGTCCACAGTATCTGAATGTATTAAACCACAGTATTGAAGAAGAAAGGAATAATGGTGTTTTTGCTTCTATAAACATCATACAAGGATTAAAATGAAGACGTTTCTGAAAGAGTTTAAAGACTTCGCGCTGAAGGGCAATGTGCTGGACATGGCTGTCGGCATTATCATCGGCGGCGCGTTCACCGCCATCGTCAACTCGCTGGTTGCCGATATCCTGAACCCGCTGCTCGGACTGTTCGTGGGCAATAATTTCGCCAGCCTTACAGCCACCATCGGCAGCGTCAAGTTCACCTATGGTAATTTCATCATGGCAGTGATCAACTTCCTGCTTGTCGCGCTGGTGCTGTTCCTGATCATCCGCTCCATCAACCGCATGACCAGCCTGGTGAAAAAGCCGGAGGAGGAAGCAGCGCCCACTACCAAGATCTGCCCCTACTGCAAATCTGAAATTCCTATTGACGCGACCCGCTGTCCGCATTGCACATCGGAGCTGGACCAGGCGTCCTGAGGTACGCGTTCGAGACGCACGGTGGGTTCGAAACGCACGGCAAGTTGCCGGATGCGCTTGAAGCGGTCGGCGCCGGTAATTTTCTGACACTTAAGCACGAAAAAAGCTGTCCCGGGAGGTTGGATTACCTTTCAGGACAGCTTTTTGTTTCCTGTTGATGTCGGCTCAGCCGCCGGGCGATCACCGAAACCCTTTGAACCGGTAGTCGTCGGTCCGGTTTCCGTCTTCGTCATAGGTGGCCGTGCCCGTGAACGTGTATCGGCCCAGGATCCGGTCCACCCGCTCGTTCGTGGCATTCTGCTTTTCCCAGAGACGGCGCTCATAGGGGGTCAAAGCCTCGATCGGCCGTATATGGGCGGAAACGGGTTTGGGCAGTGCGGCCAGATAGAGCAGCGGCGTGACCAGCTCCCAGTCCGCAATGACCCATGCGATGCAGAGCAGCGCCAGGACCGGCCCGCTGATCCGCCCCGCCCCGAGGGCCAGGATCAAAACCAGTATACCGATCAGCAGGATCTCCGGCAGATAGATCCTGTTGATTTTCCGGATGCCCTTCTGCAGTTCTTCGTCAAACCAGACCTTCTTCAGCCGCTTATTCGTAAATCTGGAAAGGCGAAACTGGCTGTGGGCGATGAACCGGCACTCCCCGAAATCCGACGCGCTGGCCGGCTGCGCTTCCACGGGCGTCGGCCCGAACTCTCCCGGATCGTAATTATAGAAGATCTGGCACCAGACGGCGTGGCCCTCGCCCATGACGCTGAGCTCCAGTTTTTCCCGCAGGTCGTAATTGATGACCAGCTGCTCGTCTTCCCTGACCATGACCATCCGGCCGTTTACATCGACGGCGGCGTAGCCATCCCTCACGAACAAAGCCTGTGTTGCCAGTTTCCAGCCGGACTGGGCGGGAGCCGTGTCGGGAGCACCATTCGGAGCATGCTCCGGATCCGCGGCGGACGCCTTATGCTCCGCCGCGGATCCGGGCCCGATGTCGAGCTTCTGATTCTGCTCTGTCAGGTCGAGAATCCGGACGTCGGCCGACGAGCCTTTGTGCACCATAAGATTATAATCCGTAATTTTCCCAAAGCTGGTGGTATCCCAGCCGCCGTCAAACTGATCCTGTTCCAGCTCGCCCAGCCGCGCCGTGCGTACGTCCCGGTGAGCCAGCACCACACTGCCCTTCAGGACGACCAGCGTCCGGTCATAATTCGGCAGGCTGGTGAACTTTGACTCATCCAGCTCACAGGTCGCGGAGCTGAGCCGCCAAATAAATTCCCTCTTCTTATAATCCCCGTTTTCCGGAAAAATCGCGAGCTGCCTGGTCTTGCCCCCGGCCCACTCCGATGTGCTGTAATCATCCTTCTTAAAAACTTTGCATTCCATATCTTACCTCAGAACATGAGTAAACTTCTATATCTGCGGCGCCCGGCGGATGCCCGGCCGGCCCCGCCGGCCGCGCCGGCTGCGCTAAATATTCAGACACTTTAGTATACCATACCCGGCGGCTCTTGAAAACCGGCACCGATTGTCATATACTTTCTGGAGAGCTCTGCGTATTTCTGAAGGACGCTGCGCCCTGCGCGGGTTCAATTCATTCGAAGCTATAGACGGAATATTAATAAATTTATAAGGAGGACCTATGGATCGCAAGGAAATTGCTCTGATGCTTCATCACAATAATGTCAACTGTGCACAGTCGGTAATATGCGCATTTTCCAATGTTTTGGGCGTGGACCCGGTTACGGCGTTCCGCATGGCGGAGGCCTTCGGGTTCGGCATGGGCTGCCAGGGCGTCTGCGGCGCCGTCAGCGGCATGGCCATGGCCGTCGGCCTCAAGATGTCTGACGGCAATCTGGACAACCCGGGAACGAAGCACGAATGCTACGAGATGATATCGAAGTTAAAGGCAGAATTCGAGGACAAATACGGGACCTGCCAGTGTTCCGAGCTCAAGGACTATGAGCTGGAAGACGGATCCGTCCGCAGCTGCGATGAATACATCCAGACCGCTGTGGAAATCCTGGACCGCGAGTTGCTGGGACTGTAGGGAATCCATTATTTTTCAAAGATTTATGTCTCCCTGCTTGCGTTTTTATATCAATCTTGCCGAGACAAACGTGTTGATATACTTTGCAGAAACTGCAGGAGGCATAAGTTATATCGATTGCTGCAATGCGAGCTGAGAAATATAATTTATCAGGCTCGAGAGGCTTAGACTGACATGACCGTTATATTAGCCACATCTACATGGCAAGAATAATATAACTTGACGATTTGCAGATACGTAAAATGAGCGAGCAGTTATATCAGAGCAGATAAAATCTGCCGAATGATATAATATATCCGTATGAAGAAAGGCGAAAGTTATATTTTCGAAAGCCTTCTAGCCGAGACGATATAACTTATGATCCGATTCGTACTATCGGACTATCCTGCAGGCAATCCCGCCTTTGCCGCATCACGCGGCAAAGCAGCAACGGGCCGGCGGCGCACATTAGAAGCGCCGCCGGCCGCCAGTTTTCCAATCGTTCGATTATTTATTTTTCCGCAGTACAGTGAGGCGGATTGTCATGATAGCTCTGGAACAGCGGTGACTGCAGCGCCTGCAGCAGAGACTTGCTGCGAACATTGGAATCCGAGTCTTTGACGAAGAAGCAGGGCTCGTAGTTACCTTCGGAGTCTATGCTCAGGTAGTATCTTCCGCCCGCCATGCAGCCGCCGATAATATCTCTGTCCTTGCAGAAGTCGATGGTCACGATGGGCTTGGTCTGGCGGTAGCGGTGGATCGCCTCAAACATGCGGTCCTCTGCCAGGGGCAGTGTGGAGAAAAACATGCCCAGCTTCACATGGGCCTTGACCAGCTCGTCGAAGAACCGCTCGGAGGCGAACAGATCCTGAGTCTCCCGGGTATACTCGCCGTAAACAGCATAGGGAATCTTCTTCCGGAACAGCAGGTCGGACTTTTCTTTCAGCCGGACGTCTTCCGGCGTCGCCGTCACCTTCAGGACGACGATGAGGTTCTTCACCCGCAGGATCTCGTCGGCGAATTCCTCTGTGATCCCATCTCCGTTTGTGAAAACCATGAACTCGCAGTCATCGTGCTTATTGCACAAAGCAATGATCTCCATTTTAGAATCCAGAGGCTCGCCGCCCTGGAACCCGAACATGAATGTTCCCAGCTCTTTCGCCTGCTCTATGACGTCATCCCATTCGTCAAATGTCAGAGGATTCGATGCCGCGCCGGTTGGACATGCTCCGGACGCCGTCCCTATCATTTCTGTATCCCGGATCCCCATGGTGATTGCCCAGGGAATATTGCAGTTGTACTTTTCCCTGTTTTCCTTCGCCCGGCTGGAAGCAAGGGCGTTTGCATTGAGGATCAGGTTCTCAAACAGCGTCTTCCGTATCCCGTCATCGATATCGTCCCAGACGCTGAGCATCAGGCTGTACCAGTTACTGTCCTTTTTCGCGATGATCTCGCGGAAGATTTCTCTCTGCTTCGGCAGCACATCGTCCGAAGCGTATCTATCAAACCAGTCCATTAATTTCGGCAGGTTCTCTTCCGGGTTTCTGTCCAGAAATTCATAGGCCTTCATCAGGCCGAGTCTCTTTATTTCCTTGCCCACTGAACTCATTCTTTTTTCTCCTTACACTGAGTATAGCAGTTTATTCAATCGATAATTTTCCTTCTTTTGCGGCGCGGTGCGCGCGGACGCAGCGGTCTATCCAGGCGATCCGACGATCCGAAGCAGCGCGGCAATCCGCTCGGCGCTGCCCGACCCTGGGGCATGCTTCCGCGGCGGGGCCCGCGCCCCTAATCCTTCCCGTCCCGCATGGAAGCCAGGGAGATGGAGACCATGGCGTCAAGGGACAGGAAAAGGCGGTCGAGGCTGTCTTTATACTCTTCCTTCATGCCCCCGGCGATCCACTCGGTGACGATGCCGATGAGGGCGGCGTTAGCAACGTCAATGACGAATTCCAGGTCGTCTCCGGACACCTCAAGAGCGTCCGCCACACGGCGAACGATGTCCGAGACCGCCGGCCGCGCCAGCTTGCGGAGGAATTCCTCCAGCTGCCTTCGGTTCAGGGAATAATAGGCGTTCATCACGAAGGACTTCTCCTCCAGCAGGCCGTCCATCAGCTCGGAGATCACGTCGTTCCAGTTCTTGTCCGTGATCCCGTCCGCCATATATTTCTGGGCGTCCTGGGTGAAGATCCACTCCACCAGATCATACACGTCGTGGAAGTGATAATAGAACGTCTGCCTGTTCACGCCGCAGTCGTCCGTGATGTCCCGCACCGTTATCTTATTCAGTGTCTTTTTTTCCAGCAGCTTCTTGAGGGAAGCGGCCAGTGCCTTTTCTGTCAGCAGCGACATTCCTTACTCCTGTTCTATGGAATCGCGGACCCGCGAAAGTCCGCGGATGAGGCGGTTGATGGCGTTGATCCGGTGGCATACCTTGTAGGCGTTTTCTTCCCGGTAGAGGAGGACCCGGTCCAGGGTCTCCGCCAGGTCGCTGACAAGGTTCTCTGTTTCGTGTACAAAGTCCTCCTTGCTCATTTCCATCATCCCCACCCGAAGCATGTCGATATCATAGTGATATTCCATGCCGAATAGTTCTTTCACCTTATTGGAAAGTTCCAGCTTATACTCATTCAGATGCAGGTTATAATTACCCTCGCAGGATTCCGCCCGCCGGCGGATCTCGTCCATCTTCTCATGGATGGCCGCGAAGCGGACGTCCAGTTCCTTATATTCCATATTCATGGCCGTCCAGTAGAAGTCCAGCTGCGTCAGCGCGCTCTGAATCACGTCGCAGAGCTTCTTGCCTGTAGATTCCTCCATGATGGAGAAGGCATGGCTGCTGCACTCCTCTATGATATCCGCCTTCAGCTTCTCCACGCCGTCGCCGGTCCGGGCGCTGACGGGGTAGAGCCGGATCTCCTCGCCCGGCACGTCCATCAGCTGTCCCAGCAGCGCCTGGCAGTAATCTGTGTACGTCTTAAGTTCTGCTTCGCTGACCAGGTCAGTCTTGTTTACAGCGAAGTAAAACCGTGCGGCAAACTCCCGGGCGTTCTTCAGGAAGTCGATCTCTATCTGATTGATGGGGCTGTCCACGGACAGCAGAAAAATCACGGCGTCCGCTTCCTTCATATGGTCGTAAGCCGTGACTGTATTCTGTTTGTGGAAGGATCCCACACCCGGCGTGTCCACGAAGGCGAACCCGTGGGACAGGAACTCGGACTGGCTCTGGATGTCTACTTCTGCCACTCCCAGCTCGTTGTCCTTATTCTCCTGCTCGCTGATATATGTGTGGAGGTCCTGGAAATCCACGGGCT
Source organism: uncultured Eubacteriales bacterium (assembly GCA_900315125.1). Lineage (GTDB taxonomy): Bacteria > Bacillota > Clostridia > Peptostreptococcales > Anaerovoracaceae > Aminicella. Next base: position 11,499 of record OMXT01000053.1, on the reverse strand, counting down.
GTACGACTCCGTTCAGGTAGTGGATCTCCGCCTTCGGTTCTCCGTATGTGACCCGGGTGACGGCGCTTGTGATGGGCACGATGCCCACTGGCAGCACATCGCTTCCCAGAATCCGGTTGGACAGAGCGCTCTTGCCCCGCTTGAACTGTCCGATGACGGCGATGGTCATGTCCCGGTCGTCCAGCTTCTCCAGCAGCTGCCATACCTGGGCTGCCTGGCCTTTCACCGCCTCATCGTCCGCCATCAGGTTCAGGACGTACTCCGTCTTCTCCCGGATGTTCATATCCGCTATTCTTTTTTCCAGCATCTGCTTATTTCCCTCTCCGTTTTGGCCGGATTACAGCCCCGGCCCTGGCTTTGTTCCTTAATCCTCCCGCAGCGCCACGGTTCCTGTTCTCTGCAGCTCCAGGATACCAAAGCTCCGCATGAGTTCTATGAAGTTCTCGATCTCATCGGGCTCTGCCACGTACTCTATGATCATACTCTTCTGAGACATGTGGGTGATCTTGGCGCCGTTGATCAGGCAGATCTCCAGGATCTGGGACCGGGTGGTAGCGGTGTAGCTGACCTTGATCAGCATCATCTCTTTAGCCACATACTTATCAGACTCCAGGCGGCGGACCTTGATGACGTCGATCATCTTGTTCAGCTGTTTCTCGATCTGGTCTATGGTCCGTTCGTCTCCTGTGGAAACGATGGTCATGCTGGACACATCGTGGTTCTCTGTCTCACCTACCGCCAGGGAGTCGATGTTGAATCCGCGGCGGGCAAACAGCCCGGAAATCATGGAAAGTACGCCGCTGCGATTCTCTACAAGTACTGAAAAAATCCCTTTCATCACGCACCTCCTACTTCGTCCAGTTATCCTGGTCGACTTTAACGAGCATCAGGGAAGAGTCGTCGGATTTCAGGAATTTCTCCACGTTCTCCTCCAGCTGGTCATTGCTGTCCACCTCATAATATTCCATGTCGTAGGCGGCTGCGATATCCTTGTAATGGGGATAGTCGTATATGGTCGTACCGATATAGTGCTTCTCGTAGCGGTTCTTCTGGTACTCTCTGACGAGGCCCAGGGTCTGGTTGTTGACCACGACGACCTTCAGCTGGATGCTGTTGACCCTTGCTGTAGCGAGCTCCGGGAATACCATCTGGAAGGATCCGTCGCCGCAGACCGCGACCACCTGCTTGTCAGGCTTGCAGCTCTTGGCGCCGATGGCGGCGGCAATGCTGTAGCCCATGGTACCCATGCCGCCGGTTGTCATAAACCGGCCGTTCTTCATGATGTAGTTATCTGCGGACCAGAGCTGGTTCTGGCCTACGTCCGCGATATAGATGGCATCGTCGTCCATGTGCTCGCACAGTGTCTGGACGAGGAGGTTCGGGTTGACGAGCCGCTCGCTGAACACCCGCTTATCTACGGTGCTGTGTTTCAGGGACTCCAGTTCGCCGATCCATCCTGTGGTATCTATGTCGATCTTTTCCTTAGTGAGCTGGGCGAATACTTCCTTAACATCGCCTACGAGAGGGATGGTGGGACCCAGGTTCTTGCCGATCTCGGCAGAGTCAATATCGATGTGGATGATATTCAGCTCGCCCTCCAGCTGGGTGGGCTTGGGAATGGCACGGTCCGCCACACGGGCGCCGGCAATGATCAGCAGATCTGCCCGGTTCACTGCCCGGTTGGCGTAGGGTTTGCCGTTGTTTCCCAGCATGCCGAAATACATGGGATGGGCCTTGGGCATGACGCCGATGCCCATCATGGTGTTTACCAGAGGAATGCGCTTGGCTTCACAGAATGCCTGAACTTCTTTCTCCGCATTGCCCAGGATCACGCCGCCGCCCACGCAGAGCAAAGGCCTCTTCGCCCGGTTTATGGCTTCTACGACCTTCTTGATCTGCTGTTTGTTGCCCTTGCGGCTGGGGGGTTTGTATCCGCGGATGCTGACCTTGATACTGTCATAGTCGAACTCTTTCGTCATCAGCTCTTCCTGAACGTCCTGGGGCACGTCGATCAGGACCGGTCCCTTACGGCCGGTGGACGCGATGTAGAATGCTTCCTTGAATACTCTTGGAATGTCGTCGGCGCTGCTGACGAGGTAGCGGTATTTAGTAAAGGACTTGGTGGCGCCGGTGATGTCCGCTTCCTGGAACACGTCCCGTCCTAGGAGCTCCCGCTTGACCTGTCCTGTGATAACGATGATCGGAATGCTGTCGGCATAAGCCGTAGCCAGAGCGGTGATGACATTGGTCGCTCCCGGGCCGGATGTAGTGACGCAGACTGCCGGCTTGCGGCTGATCCTGGCGTAGCCGCTGGCAGCGTTGCCTGCCGCCTGCTCCTGACGCACCAGGATGTGCTCGATCTTAGAATCGTAAATTCCTTCATAGAATGGTGTGATGGCTACGCCGGGATAGCCGAAGATCGTCTTGATCCCCTCTGCCTCCAGGCATTTCACCATCGCCTGTGCTCCATTAAGCATACAATAAATCCTCCTTAGGCTGTTAATTTCCCTCTCTGTCTCTCCATTGGCTTAACAGTTGTTTTACGGTAACGCCCTTTCTCGGATCGACCCGCAGCGGATCCAGCTCGCACACCGGCTCCAGCACGAAGTCTCTGTTATACATATCGGCATGGGGTACGTGAAAATCATCGTCGTCGATGATCCGGTCCCCGTAATATATGATATCAAGGTCTATGGTCCGGGGTCCCCAGCGGAGAGTCCTGACACGGCCCAGTTCCGCCTCGATCCCGTTCAGTGCCCGGAGCAGCTCACGAGGCGGGAGCATTGTCTTCAGCTCCACCGCCATGTTCAGGAAGTCATCCTGCTCCGTGTATCCATAGGCTTTGGTCTCGATCACTTTAGACTGCGCGGTAACGCTGCCGCACCGCTCGTTCATCATCCGGATGGCCCGGTCCAGATAGTCCTTCCGGTCACCCATGTTGGAGCCCAGGGCGACCACCGCGCTTACGGGCTGCAGCGCCTCGTACATCCGGACAGCCTCCGCATTCTCCCGCACGTCGTGGACACGAGCCATCTCTATCCCGTGCTGAGCTGCGTAGACGGAAACGCCTACGGTGCCGCTGAGCCGTCCTGCCGGCGGGATCAGCGATGCATCCGCCGATCCGTCTGCTCCGCCCATGCCCTGCTCCCATACGAGCTGCTGCCCGATGAATGTCTTGCGGGACACCGCAAGGAGCTGGGGACATTCCAGATCCGAGAACCGGTCGATGCTCCGGAGCAGCGCCAGATTGTGGTCCCATGTCTTGCCGAATCCGATGCCCAGATCGATGATGATCCGGTCCAGGGGGATGCCCGCAGCAACAGCCACGCCGATCTGACGCTCCAGATAATCATGGACTTCCTCTACTACATTGTCATAGTGAGGATCCTTCTGCATGGTATCCGGCCTGCCGCCGGTATGCATGATGATCACGGGCACCTTAAGCTCCGCGCAGACCGCTGCCATATCCGGGTCGAATGTCAGACCGCTGATATCATTGATGATATCTGCTCCGGCTTCCACTGCCGCCCTTGCCGTCGCCGCCCGGTAGGTATCGCAGGACACCAGGATGTCCGGGTGTTTCTCCTTGATCCCGGCGATGACCGGGCAGACCCTGCGGATCTCTTCTTCTCCGGTGACCGGCGCAGATCCCGGCCGGGTGGACTCACCGCCCACATCGATGATCGCTGCTCCGTCAGCGATCAGCTGATCCGCCCTCTTCAGCGCCTCTTCCGCGCCCGGAGTTCTGGACCCGCTGAAAAAAGAATCCTCCGTCACGTTGACGATCCCCATAAACTCCATCCGCCGGAAATGAACCGGCGTTCCGTCTCTCAGCAGAAAATCTTTCATTTATCCCGTCTCCTCGTCAAAATACCCTCTAGCCTCTCACCATCGCATAAGCGGAATGGTTGTGGATACTCTCCATGCTCTCTACCTCTATACAGAACTCCCTGACATTCTCCAGTTCATCCACCCGGAGCTTGACCTCCCGGCAGACATCTTCTACGAACTTGGGATTGTCATAAGCGTGCTCCGTCACGTACTTCTCGTCCGGCCTCTTCAGCAGGGAATACACCGGCGAGGAAGACGAAGCCTCCGCGATGTCCACCAGCTGCTCGATCCACAGGAACTTCTTGCGGCGAATCTGGATGGAAACGTCCGCCCTCTGGTTGTGAGCAGAGTAATCAGATATTTCCTTGGAGCAGGGGCACAAAGTCGTGATGGGCGTTGTGACCCTCATGTCGAACTCAAAATCCCCTTTCTCCAGGGACGCGCTGTATTCCACACCTACATTGACAAGAGAGGGTATGCCCGTCACGGGCGCCTGTTTCTCGATGAAATAGTCAAACTTCAACTGGATGTAGCTGTTCTCCGCCTCCAGCTTCTCACACATCTCCTCCAGGATCGTCTTCATCTCCATAAGGTCGATCCTGTGCTTTCTGGATATGATCTCCACGAACCGGGACATGTGGGTCCCCTTCTGCTGGGCGTTCAGCCCTACAAACAGGCTGATGGTGGCCGCTGTGCTGACCCACTCTCCCTCCCGGTTTCTTATTTCTATGGGGAATACCAGATTCTTGACGCCTACCTTGTTTATGTAGACGCCCCTGGTATCCTGCTGGCTCTGTACGTCCTTCATGCTCTGTCTTCCTCCTCGCCGCGGTATGTGATCCCGCTGTCCTTCGTCTCCCATACTTCTATCTCATACAGTCTCGCGTTGGGTGTCCGGACCAGAGGCTCCAGCTTATCCCAGATGTAGATCGCGATATTCTCCGCCGTAGGCTGGGGAATAAACTCGTTTATATAGTGATGGTCAAACTCGTCCAGCACGTTCTCCTTCACCAGCTTCTTCAGATCCACGAAGTCATAGACCATGTCTTCCGGACCTCTGGTGCCCTTCAGCCGGACAGCCAGTTTATACGTATGCCCATGAAGCCGCTCGCACTTGCCGTGGTAATTGACCAGATTGTGAGCCGCGTCAAATTCAAATAGTTTCGTCAGTATCATTATGTCCTCCTGTTCCGACTATTTTACCACATAACGCCGGCTACTACAAATTCTGATTCCTGTGCTTCTCCTTCCACTCCCGGATCTGCTCCAGCCGTTCTTTGTACCGGGCCTCCAGGCCCTGGGTGGTGGGGTGGTAGTACCGCTTGCCCGCCAGGGAATCCGGCAGACACTCCATGGGAGTGATCTTCTCCTCGTAATCGTGGGCGTACATGTAATCCTTGCCGTAGTCCAGCTCCTTCATAAGCTTAGTGGGCGCATTGCGGATCTGCAGGGGCACCGGCGCCGCGAAATCCGCCTGGGCGTCCTTAGCCGCCTCCATATACGCGACCTCCATGGCATTGGACTTGGGAGCCATGGCGCAGTATACCACAGCGTGGGTCAGGTTGACGGAGCACTCCGGCATGCCGATCAGGTGGCAGGCCTGAAAAGCCGCTACTGCCACCTCCAGAGCCCGGGAATCCGCAATCCCTATGTCTTCGCTGGCGAACCGTGTCACCCGCCTTGCGATGTACATGGGGTCCTCCCCCGCCTCCAGCATCCGGGCCAGCCAGTATACCGCCGCGTCCGGGTCGGAATTCCTCATGGATTTATGGAGGGCGGAGATCAGGTTGTAATGCTCCTCGCCGTTTTTATCATATAACAAAGACTTCCTGGACGTGCACTGGGCGATGATGTCATCGGTGATCACCGTCCGCTCTCCTTCCATGCCTCCGTTCAGAACCACCATCTCCAGTGTGGACAGCGCGTTGCGGGCGTCGCCATTTGCAACATTGGCGATGGCTGCCAGCTGCCCGTCGCTGATCTCTATATCCTGACCGCCGAATCCTCTGGGATCGGTCAGGGATCGGCGGAGCAGGCCGACGATATCCTCGGTCTGCAGGGGCTTGAGCACGAAGACCTTGCACCGGGACAGCAGCGCCCCGTTGACCTCGAAGCTGGGGTTCTCTGTGGTGGCTCCGATCAGGGTAATGGCCCCTTTCTCTACAAATGGCAGGAACGCGTCCTGCTGGGCTTTGTTGAAGCGATGGATCTCATCCACGAAGACGATGGTCCGCCCCCCGTAGAACCGGTTCTCGTCCGCCTCCTTCATCAGGTTTCGGATGTCCTTGATACCGCTTGTCACGGCGGAAAACGTCACGAAGCGGGACTGGGTCCGGTTCGCGATGATCTTCGCCAATGTGGTCTTGCCCACCCCCGGAGGCCCCCAGAATATCATGGACGTGATCTGGTCGCCCTCTATGAGCTTCCGCAGGACCCTTCCCGGCCCCAGCAGATGCTCCTGTCCCGCAAACTCGTCCAGGTCCCGGGGCCGCATGCGTGCAGCCAGGGGCTGGTTCTTCTCATTATTCGCGCTGAAAAATGTCTGCTGTTCCATAATAGTCTCTCATGATAAAAAATCGCCGCGGCGGCTGTTTCGCCCCGCAGCGACCGATAAGTTCTTTACTCTTTCTCATTGCGTCCGGAAACAATCCAGGGCGCCGGTTCTACATCGAAGGTATTCTTAGACGTGAGCCGGGATACGCTGACCTGTATGACTTCCGGTTCCTTGATCCCGTGGCTCTCCAGAAGCCCGGAGAGCTTGCCTGCTTCCAGGAAGTCCAGGGTGTATATAACGAGGTTTATGTGGGGATTGAGGGCCATGAGGCAGTTGATCTCCTGCTCCATGCTGGCGGATGCCACCAGGAATGCCACATCGGGCACCGGCAGATCCTTCATGTGCTCATCGTCCACGTGATCGATGATCTTCACGTTCCGCAGGTCGAAATAATCGATGTTGTCCTCCAGGGCGTCTCTCTGCTTGTGGCTGTACTCCACGGCGATGACGGTTCCCTCGTTGGCCCGGAACGCCGCGTCGATGGCGATGATCTCGCCGCCGATGACACAGACCGTATCCTCGGAATCTATGCGCATCTTGCTCATGATGATATTGCGGATCTCGTCCCCTACCTTGCTGGTGTTGGAGCGTACCGTCAGGTCGCCCAGACCGCTCTTATATGTGCTGACCGCGTTGGGATTGACCACCAGCATTCCCGCAGACGCGTTGATGCCCCGGTCGATCATGAACATGACGTCATCGTGCTTGATGGGACCCGTAGGATCCGATCCCTCGTTATACCAGACCTCGCAGTCGCCCAGACCCGCGTTCCACATGTGATAGAATATCTCTGTGTCGCCTGCCTCTACAAAGGCCAGTACGGCCTTGTGGGACTCCACGGTGGGAATGAGATTCTTGTTCTTCTTGGTGACGTCCATCATCTTGATCTGTTCCAGGTCTATGGGCGTATTCTCCGCGAAATACTGGAGCCATGCCAGTATGACGTCGTTTGTAAATAACTGTTTTTCCATATCAAATGCCTCCCAGGCTCTTATTATTCTGTAACCTCGTTCTCGCTGGCTACCAGGTTCGTCGCTCCGTAGATCTCCCTGAGCTTGGGCTTTTCGATCTTGCCCGTTGCGTTTCTGGGGACATCGGCGAATATGATCCGGCGGGGTCTCTTGTACCGCGGCAGCTTGCGGCAGAACTCGTTGACCTCGGACTCGGTGCAGTCATATCCCTGCTTTACTTCTATGATCGCCGCGGAAATTTCCCCCAGCCGCTTGTCGGGCAGTCCGATGACCGCTACGTCCTTAATCGGCTCGTAGGTGTGCAGGAAGTCCTCGATCTGGACCGGATAGATATTCTCGCCGCCGGAAATGATGACGTCCTTCTTCCGGTCGACCAGATAGAAGAATCCGTCTTCGTCCAGCCTTGCCACGTCGCCGGTGTACAGCCATCCGTCGTTGGACAGCACCTCCCGGGTCGCGGCAGGATCTTTATAATATTCTACCATGACAGCAGGGCCGCGGACCGCCAGCTCGCCCACATCTCCCCGTCCCAGGGGCTTATGGTCATCATCGACGATCATGGCTTCCCAACCGTATCCCGGAATGCCGATGGCTCCTACCTTGTTGATATTCTCCACGCCCAGATGGACGCAGCCGGGCCCCAGGGACTCGGACAAACCGTAGTTGGTATCATAGAGATGATCGGGGAAATATTCCTTCCAGTGGCGGATCATCGAAGGCGGTACAGGCTGAGCGCCGATGTGCATGAGCCTCCACTGATCCAGCTTATAATCGCTGAGCTTCAGGTCGCCTCTGTCCAGAGCGTCCAGGATATCCTGAGCCCAGGGCACCAGGAGCCAGACGATGGTGCACTGCTCTTTAGACACCGCATCCAGAATATATTCCGGCTTGGTCCCTCTCAGCAGAACCGCTCTGCTTCCGGAGATCAGGCTGCCGAACCAGTGCATCTTGGCGCCGGTATGATAGAGGGGCGGGATGCACAGGAACACGTCGTCTTTCTGCTGCCCGTGATGGTTCTGCTCTACGGCTGCGGAATGCATGAGAGCCCGGTGGCGGTGAAGGATCGCCTTAGGGAATCCTGTGGTTCCGGAGCTGAAATATATGGCAGCGTAATCATCGTCGCTGATGCGCACATCCGGCGCCTTAGACGAATAGTTGCTGGATTCTACGAGGAAATTCTCCGCGAATGTGGGGCACGCCGGTCCAACATAGAACAGCAGGCGCCTGCGGGCGATGACATCTACGATCTCCTCGATCCGGCCGATAAATTCCGGTCCGAATATGAGCACGTCCACATCGGCCAGCTCTACGCAGTATTCTATCTCATCGGGCGCATAGCGGAAATTCAGGGGTACGGCGATGGCTCCTGCCTTGAGGATGCCGAAATAGATGGGCAGCCAGTCCAGGCAGTTCATGAGGAGGATGCCTACCTTCATGCCTTTGTTCACGCCGCGGGCCCTGAGATAGTTCGCCGTTCGGTTCGCCTTCTCATCGAAAACCTTCCACGTGATCTCCTGCCGCAGCGGGCCCCCGTTTGCCTGCTCGATCAGATCATATTCTTTCCATGTTGTCAGCCTCGGTACGCTGACGGTCGGATTCAGCTCCACCAGCGCGATGTCATCCGGCCACTGCCTTGCGTTCCTCGCAAGATATTCTGTGATTGGCATGATTCTGCCCCTCCTTGTTTTATTTTTTCTTCATTTTTTATTTCAGATTGTTCCCGATAGATTGTTATCGGCCGTTCCGATCCGCAAGCCCGACGCACTGCAGCACCTATATCCGCAGGCCAGGCACCCGGTCGGAAAGGACCATGAATGTGGTCATGACCGTAGCGCAGAGGTCGTCGCTGCCCATGTCGTAGATCTTGACATTGGCGCTGGCCAGCTTGGCACCGATATGGGTGAATTCCACCAGGACCCGGTAGCTCTTTCCCTCCAGGGACCGCAGAAAACTTACGGTGATATCCACGGTCACCACCGCCTTCATCCGCAGACCTACAAGGGCGATACCTGTTGCCGTATCCGCAACCGCTGTTACGATGCCGCCGTGCACCGCTCCGTAGGGGTTCAGAAACTCATCCTTACTGTCAAATCGGAACTCTGCCCAGGGCTGACGGGCCTTCTTCCCGTCTCCGCCCCGCTCGCCAGGGTCGCAGTCCATGTAGCGCAGATCCAGCTGGGCGTTCAGCCGCATGGGAATGCTGCGGTTCAGCTGCTCGATCTCAGACAGATTTCTGATATATTCTTCTTTCGTCAAATTGCCGCCTCCAGTATATTATTCTCTTGCCTTCTTCTTTACCTTCCCCGAAAACCGGGCATCCTAGATCAGGCAGACGACCGCAGCCACTGCCGCTCCCAGAATGCATCCCGCGATGAGTTCCGGGATGGTATGTCCCATCTTCTCCTCCATGGGCGCCGGATATAGTTCGTCTTTTCCTTCCTGTATGCGCTCCTGCCGCAGCCGGTTCAGCGCTGCCGCCTGCCTGCCCGTCTCATAACGGACGTTCCGCGCGTCATAAATAACGATGATCGCAAAAAACATGGCAATGGGAAATTCCGCACTGCCCGGACCGCACACGATCAGCGCCGCTGTAGCCAGTCCCGTTACCGTCGCGCCGTGGGCGCTGGGCATGCCCCCGCCGCCTGCCAGCCGCTTCAGAGAGACGCCGTGTTTTATGAATTCTATGGCGATCTTGGTGCCCTGAGCTATCGCCCATGCCGCAATGGCGGACATCAGCACCCGGTTCGTCACAAGTTCCAGGAAAAAATCCTTCGTTCCCTCTCCCATGGTCTCTCCTTTCGGCTCGTCTGCGTGCAGAACAGTCTTATTCCATTATAGGTTACCGGCAGCTGTTTTTCAAGGATTTACTTCTCCACTTGAACCTGCCGGGAAACCCGCTGTATAATAATTCTGTCTTTTGATTTTCCTGGGACTGCATCCGGAGGTAATTATACGTGAAATATGATCTGATTGAATATGATAATGAAACAAAGGCACTGTCGGTGAACCGCCGTCTCCGAATTCCGGCGGACCAGATCCGGGCGGCGGCTTTCCTGCCTGCCGCCCTTGTAGTCCGGGGATCACGGGAACCCGATGAGCGGAACACGTGTCCGGTCCTGGCTTTGTCCCTGAAAACACCTGTAAAGCAGGGGCTGTCCCAGACGGATTCTCTGCTGCTTGCGGTTCAGGACGCAGATGCCGCCCGGGAATTCTGCTCCGCGGCCGGCTGCGATCCGGCAGCGGGTTCCGATTCAAGTTCTTTTTCCTTTGACTCCGTCATCGTGGAGGCGAAGATCGGGATGAACGACTACACCCGGGCCGCCACCACGGGAACCAATGCCTACGGACGGATGGGACAGGTGGCGCCGGTCATCGACGCGGCAGTGGACTGCCTCGCCGGTAGCATCTCTGTCCGCTACCTGGGCACGACGAGCAAAATGATGGCGAGCCGCTATTTCTCCGCTCATCCGCAGATGTCCTTCGACATGCGGGGCGCGGACTGGCATCGCCGGCTGATCCGCATCCGCGGCAGCAAGTACGAGCTGGAATCGGAATACCAGTACCGCTCCATCGAGCGGGATGAGAACGCATCAGGTCTGTGGATGGCCCGGGTGCTCTGGACGGTGAAGGATCCTGTGGACGCGCTGGAGTGGTTCCGGGCTCTGGATGGGCTGTGGGCGGCGGACGAGCGTCGGATGCCGGACTCCCCGGCAGCTGCAGATGCCCCGGCACCAGGCTTTGATCCGGCTGTCTCCGATGAACAGGCAGCTGCTCTGGAAGCGCTCGATTTCAGCCGGAATGAACTTCTGCGGATGCTCGATGCTCTCCATGACGCCGGCGTACTTTCTGATTTGGAATGGAATGTGAAAAAGGAACTTGTGAATGGAAGATAATTACACACAGTGGCTCCAGTCATGGGCGATTAGTAATAATCGGATCAAAAGTTATATCATTCGGTGCGCAAAGATCTGGTTGATATACTTTTTCGGCGATCCGAAAGCATAAGTTATATTGATTCCACCAATATGCACAAATAAATATAATTTTAACTGAGAATGACGGTCAAGTCCTTTTTTGTGTGTAAATTAGAATTCAAGCAATTCTGATAATTTGGTTCTTCTGAGTGATTCCGTTGTCTACGAT
>OMXT01000052.1 GCA_900315125.1 uncultured Eubacteriales bacterium | reverse complement strand
GACCTATCCGACACAATGGCCAAGTGTCGGATAGGAACGGCAAAATTTTTTGCACTTCTATTGCTTCTTTATCACACATAAGCAAACAGGGACGGGATATATCGACTATTATCTTCTGCATTCCCTGACGCAGAATAACTATGCTAAATTTGATAAATTCCACTTATGGGACTTTGTACGGGAAGAGAAAGAGAAGGGACGGATCCGGCATATCGGTTTTTCGTTTCACGGCGGACCGGAACTGCTGGACAAGCTGCTGACAGACCACCCGGAGACGGAGTTTGTACAGCTTCAGCTGAATTACGCGGACTGGGAAGATCCCAGAGTCCAGGCAAGGGCGAATTATGAGGTCGCCAGGAGACACGGGATGCCCATCGTCGTTATGGAACCGGTGAAGGGAGGGAAACTCGCCAACCCGCCGGAGGAGGTGAAGCGGATGTTTGACGCAGTCCGTCCGGGAGCATCCTACGCTTCCTGGGCCATGCGGTTCGTCGCACAGCTGGAGGGTGTGCGAACGGTGCTCTCGGGAATGTCCAATATGGAGCAGCTGCAGGACAACCTGGATACGATGATGGATTTTCGGCCGCTGGATGAGGAGGAAACGGAGGCTGTCCGCAGAGCACAGAAGGTATTTAACGAATCGAAGGAAATACCGTGTACCAGCTGTCATTACTGCACCGGGGGATGCCCGGAACAGATACCGATCCCTGAGATTTTCGATATCATGAACCGCAGGACCACGACGGGTCAGGCAGAGAAGGCGGAGGAGGATTACGGGGCACTGACGGATCAGAGCCGGAAGGCCAGCGCCTGTATTGCCTGCGGTCAGTGTGAGACCGTGTGTCCGCAGCAGATAAAAGTAATGGATGAGCTGAAACTCTGTGCCGCGGCGCTGGAGGAATAAGAACGGCTGCAGCCGTATTTACCAAAAGTTTACGTTGTACAGAAAAAAATACTATACAAACAGAAAATTTAATGGCATAATAATGTATGTCATTTGATCTGTTAGCTCAGCTGGGAGAGCGTCTGGGTGACAACCAGAAGGCCGTTGGTTCAAGTCCAATACAGATCATTTTCTGTAGACCGATAGCGCTGGAGGATCAGCGTCTATCGGTTTTACTTCATTATGGATTACATTTATTTAGCTTTTTAACGGAACTTATCGTATCACATGTATTACAATCGCATATTACATTACTGAAAATATTCAGAGGTCGCTGCACATGGATAAGCAATTTGATTATGACAGATACTGGTATAAGGATATTCCAGAGATCCTGACCATACGCGGTATGCTGGAGGACAGTGTCCGTAAGTTTCCTGGCAACCCGGCATTCTGGGTCAAGGAGAAGAAGGGCGCGCCGTATCAGCCCATATCGTATACACTTCTCCAGAGGGACGTAAGGGCTCTGGGTACGCGATTTATGGAAATGGGTCTTTCCGGCAGGAGAATCGCTGTGATGGGGCAGGGCTGTTACGAATGGATCGTCTCCTATCTTGCTGTGGTATGCGGCGTCGGAGTCGTTGTTCCCATAGACAGGGAACTGTCCGGAAAGGAAGTTGCCAACCTGATGCAGACAGCGGAATGTGATACCCTGTGCTGTACGAGGGCGGAAGTAAAGAAGCTGAAGGGTATTGCGCAGGTCAGGAACCTGATCGTCATGGACTTCTACGGGGACCGGACGGATCCGGACAGGCAGCCGGTGCCGGCAGAAATCGATACAGAAAAATATGCCGCGCTTATCGGAACGGACGACATTAAGATCTTCAGCTGGAGACAGCTCCTTCTGGACGGTGAAGGGCTGATGGACTGCGGAGATGAGAGCTTCCAGAACACAGAAACGGACCCTGACGGCCTTGCGGTGATCCTGTTTACGTCGGGAACGACGGGCAATCCCAAGGGCGTTATGCTCAGCAACAGGAATATTACAAGCAATATCATGGATGTCTGCCGGATCGCACATATATTGCCTTCCGACAAGACTTTGTCCCTGCTTCCTATACACCACACCTACGAGTGTACCCTGGGCATGCTCCTCGTCCTTTACCGCGGCGCCAGCACCGCGTTCTGTGAAGGAATGAAGTACATCACCAAGAACATGAAGGAAGCGGGGAATACCGTTATCATTGTTGTTCCGAGAGTGCTGGAACTGATATACGGAAGGATAGAGAAAAATATCCGCAGCAGCGGAAAAGAGAAGGATTTCCAGAGACTGCTGAAGGTCAACCGCAGGCTCCGGAAGATGGGCATCAATGTCAGCCGCAGGCTGTTCAAGGCAGTGCTGGACGGGCTCGGGGGCAGGCTGCGGGTCGTGGTGACCGGCGCAGCGGCGCTGTCGCCGAATATCTGCCGGATGTTTGAGGACTTTGGGGTCGTGGTTCTCCAGGGATATGGAATGACCGAGTGCACACCGCTGATTGCGGGGACGCCCATGAGCGCGTCGGCGGAGCGATATCGCAAGGCGGGATCTGTCGGCGTGCCGGTAAGCACCGGCGAGGTACGCATCGTTGATAAGGATGAGAGCGGCATAGGAGAAGTCTGCTACCGGGGACCGAATGTCATGCTGGGCTATTACAACATGCCCGAGGAAACGGCAGCAGTCATGGAACCGGACGGGTGGATGCACACCGGAGATCTGGGATTCCTTGACCGTGAGGGTTGGCTTTATCTGACCGGACGGAAGAAGAATATCATCGTTACGAAGACCGGAGAGAATGTCTACCCGGAGGAGATCGAGGAACTGGTCAATGCCAGCCCGTATGTGGTGGAATCTATGGTATTTCCTTACAGGGAACACCGGGATGAACTGGAAGAGGAGATCGTAGGTGTTCAGGTACTTCCGGATCTGGAATGTATTCGGGATGAACTGGGAAGAGAACCGGATGAAGAGGAAGTAAGGGAAATCATCCAGAAGGAAATTTCCAATATCAATGACCAGCTGGCGGTATATAAGCGGATGCGGTTCGTGTATGTCCGGAAGGAAGACTTCGTACGCACTACGACGCGTAAGATCCGCCGGATGGATAATATGATGTAGTATCATGATCGGACAGCGGCTGAAGTCAGCTGCTGCCCGCTGACGTAAAGTCGAAAAGACTGCGGGATTACAGTAAAAAGAAAAACCCATGGAACAGGGCATCGAAGAATGTCATATTCCATGGGTTTTGTTTATGTTACCCGTTATTAAATGATTTATTCTCAGGCGATTTTCCGTACCGCCGCATCAGGACTTGCTGGATGCCTCGGAAAGCTCTACTGTGGTAGAATACTGTTTATTGTCGCGGATAACGGTGATCTTGACTTTGTCCCCGGCTTTGTGCTTTGAAAGCTGATTCTTCAGGGTGCTGTAATCGCTGATCCTCGTTCCGTCGAAGGAGTATATCATGTCTCCGGATTTGAGGCCGGCAGCCTGGGCTTTGGCGCTGGTGACCTCGGTGATATACACGCCGCCGCTCTGGTAGCCGTACTGAGCAGCTTCGTCATCAGTAAGTGTCGTTACGGTGACGCCGATGACTGCTCCGTTTGCGACCTTATCCTTCAGCGCGTTAGATGAATTGCTGTTATCATTCTTGCCTTCGTTTTCAATGAGATTCTTCGCAATCTTCGCCGCCCGGTTTATGGGAATGGCGAAACCCAGACCCTCAACATCCGATCCTGTGGACTTGGCGACGACCACGCCGATCAGGTTGCCAGATGCATTGAACAGCGCTCCGCCGGAGTTGCCCGGGTTAATGGAAGCATCTGTCTGCAGCAGGTTCATGGTCTTGCCGTCAATGGTCAGGTTCCGGTTCAGGGCGCTGATGATGCCCGTCGTTGCGGTGTTGCTCAGTTCTCCCAGAGGATTTCCGATGGCTACGACCTGGTCTCCGACCTTGAGCTCTGAGCTGTCCCCGTACGTTGCAGCCGTGAGGCCCTTCGCCTTGATCTTCAGAACGGCGATATCGTGTTCGGAATCGGTGCCTACCACCGTTGCCGTATAATTCTTCTTATCATTCAGCGTTACCGTGATCTTGGTGGCGCCTTCGATGACGTGATTGCATGTCAGAATGTAGCCGTCGGAATCGATGATGATGCCGCTGCCGGCGCCTTCTGTAACATAATTCTGCATCCAGTTATCGGTGGCCATAGACTCTGTGGTGATCGATACGACCGACTTGGTAGCCTTGGATACGATGCTTGTATAGGAAAGCGTTTCCGTGGACTTCGTCAGTTTATAGTCCGTAGCATCTTTATTATTGCCGCCGGTATAGATTCCCAGAGCGTACATGCCGCCCATGGTCAGCGCGGAGGTGATGATCATGCACAGGATCAGGACAAGGACGAAACCCCTGCGGGTGATCTGCATGGGAACCTTCTCTTTTCTGCTGTGCCGTCCGCTGCGTCCGCCGCCGGTGGGTCCGTAATAGTTATCGCCGCCGTAGGCAGCGCTGTATGTTCCGCTGCCGCCTCCGCCATAGCTGCCGTATTCGCCGGCGCTTTCCTGAGCGTTATCGTAACCGCCGGTATATTCAGAGGATGCGAGCGTATCTGTGGTATCCGCGGATGCTTCAGGGGAAGGATCCGGATCCCGCATGGTGAAGTTTACTGTCTGTGTGCTGTCGTTTCCGGGAACAAAGTCCTGACCGGCTGCATTCTGTCCCGACTGATCCTGCTCCGGAATGCTCTGCTCCGCCTGGTTCTGATCCGATGCTCCCTGGTCCGAAAGGGTGCTCCCGTCTTTAAATCTGTAATCATCCCAGCTGTTCATAAATATCTCCATTTCTTCAGTTATATTAGGTATCTGTAATACTCTTACCCTTTTCTTGCTTAGATTATAGACAGATAGTTTGTTTATTTTGTGTTGTTACTGTCAATAAACTGCCAAGGGAAAACGAAGAAAAAGTTGAGAATTTGAAAATAACGGCTCTTTGCCCGGTTGTTCTATGGTATCATAGTAGCGTAATTTTTTGCCGGAAGAAGAAAACGGCTGTAATTCAGGAGCGCAGAGACTAATATGAAAGAAATAACACTGAAGATCGTCGGCAGACAGTACGATGGCGAAAATGCAGAGGATCAGATGGAGTTTGTTACAGAAGGACGCCTTTATGAGAAGAACGGCGCCACATATCTGATATATGAAGAAAGTGAATTTTCCGGTTTTCCGGGCTGCCGGACCAGCCTTCGGCTGAAGGGCGACACCATGCGGATGAAGCGCATTGGGAAGGAAGCCGGATACGGCGCGGAAATGGAATTTGAAAAGGGAAGGCGCTTCGTCAGCAAATATGAGACGCCCTACGGCGATCTGGATATGGAAGTGCTGACTGAGAGAGTGGTCAATAATCTGAATCCAGAGGGGATCGGAACGGTGGATGTAGAATATCATGTCAGTTTCGACGGCCTGGTGGAAGGCCGCAGTGAACTCCACATCGAGGTGAGCTGATTCCCATGAAGCGGTATGAAAAACAATCCAGAGTGCGGGACTCTCTGCGGCGGATCCCCCGGATCCGGTACAGGCTCATCGCAGAAGGCCTGGTGGTCGGCGCGGCAGCCGGTGGCGTGGTCTCCTGCTTTCGTCTTGCCCTTATATACGCGGAGTCGCTGCGGGGCACTGTCATCCGCATGGCTCAGAGTTCCCAGACGGGGACGGCGCTGGCTCTCCTCATACTTGGCGGGCTTTGCTTCGGAACATGGCTTTGTCTGCGCATAGAACCGATGATCGGCGGCTCCGGCATCCCTCAGGTCAAGGGAGAACTCGTGGGACGGATGTTCCAGAACTGGTGGCGCGTCATTCTCTGCAAGCTGGCAGGGGGGACCATGGCCATCGGCGCCGGTCTTTCCCTGGGACGGGAGGGTCCGAGCATTCAGCTGGGCGCCATGGTGGGCAAGGGCTTCGGTCTGCTGACAGATCGGCTGGCAACGGAGGAAAAACTGCTCATGACCTGCGGGGCGGCTGCGGGACTGAGCTGCGCGTTCAGCGCGCCCCTTGCGGGCGTCGTCTTTACGCTGGAGGAGCTCCATCGCAATTTCTCCACGGACATCCTGCTGGGGACTATGGTTTCTGCCATCGCGGCGGATTTCGTATCCTATAATATTTTCGGACTGCGTCCGGTATTTACACTTCATATGGAAGCGGCGCTGCCCCTTCGGCTTTATCTGCTGATACTGATCATGGGAGCGCTGATCGGAGTTTTCGGCGTGGCGTATAACGCGCTGACCGCATGGTGCCAGGACATGTACGGGAAGATCCATCACCGCTCGATCCGGCTGGCGATTCCCTTCTGTCTTGTAATACCACTGGTGATCTGGTATCCTCTGCCTCTGGGCAGCGGCTATCAGCTGGTGAACCAGACGGCGGCAGGAGAATATGCTCTTTCGGCTCTCATCCTGCTTCTGGTCATGAAGTTCAGTTTTTCCATCATCAGTTTCGGCTCCGGCGCGCCGGGAGGAATCTTCCTCCCTCTTCTTGTAATCGGAGGCGTTTCCGGCGGGGTATTCTGCCTGGCTTCGGCTCAGTTCCTTCCCGGTGTGGAGGAATATCTTCCGAACTTCGTTATTATGGGCATGGTTGCCTATTTCTCGGCGATTGTCCGGTCGCCTGTAACCGGAGTTATTCTGATCACGGAGATGGCAGGGGATTTCAGCAATTTCCTGACACTTTGCCTTGCGGCGTTTACCGCATATGTTGCGGCAGACCTTCTGGGAGGCCGGCCGATTTACGATCAGCTGCTGGACCGGCAGCTCGCGTCTTCCTCTGATTATGGGATGACCCGTCCGCTGAAGAAGCATAAGGTGCTGATGGAAAGCGACGTCTATGTGGGCAGCCGCATGGACGGGCAGAAGATAGAAAAAATGCTGCTGCCCAAGGGGTGCCTTGTCATTTCGGTGCTCCGGATGAATGAAGAAGTCGTGCCCAACGGGAGCACAGTGCTCCGAGGCGGCGATAAGCTGACGATCCTCTGTAACGAAGGGGACATGAAGAAAGTAGAAGAAAAACTGGACGCGATATGCCGGACGGTATCGATACGGTAAGAACGATACGATAAGAATGATAGGATAAGGAAGGAGCAGAACATGTCGATCACTGCAGATAACAGCCGGGCCGGGGATCCGGAGCGGCTGCGGAGTTTAAGGGGCGTCAGCGGCGCTGCGCTGGACAGCCTGTGGGAGCAGAGCTGGATAAAGGACACGATCGGACCGGATCTGGACGGCCGCCTGCGGGATCTGGATGCCCTGGCGGGAGAGCTGCGGTATAAATGTGACGAGATCGTTGTCGTAGCGGAAGGTGCCTGCGGAAGAATGATCCAGGGCATGCTGGATGCCCTCCATGACCCGGAGGACAGAAAGAACATCACTGTATTCGGCGACACATTATCCGCCGGAGACTATACCGATCTGCTGAACCGGATGGAAAACAGGAACTGCGGAATGATCGCCGTTGCCGGGACCGGGGAGACGGCCGCGCTGAATACTGCCTTTGCCGTCGTTCGGAATATCCTGAGGGACAGATACGGCGCCTCCGGGGCGGTAAAGCGATCCATCGTCATCGCTTCTCCCCGGTCAGAATATCTCCTGAAGGAGGCGGACGCCGGGAGCATGCGGCTTCTGGAACTGGCGGATGACATCCGCCCGGAGTACGCGTCAGATACGGCAGCCATGCTGGTGCCCCTCATGGCAGCAGGTGTCAGCGGCGAGGAATATCACCAGGGGTTCCGGGAAATGGCCGGGAGTACCTGGTGGGACGCGGACGCGGATAGATACAGCCTGTGGCTTTCTCTTCACGGGGCGGAGGATATCCTGTGCTGGCAGAAAGAGCTTTCCGGCCTCTCGGAGTGGCTGTCCGAGGTCCATCGGTCAGCGGGCATCGACAGCCAGGTGCTGTTTATGCCGGGGGAGACTAGGCGGCGGAGAGCCGCGGCAGGAGCGGGGCTCACCGGCGCAGGGACAAAGTCTGTTATGCCGGGCGATCCCCATGCTGGACGAGGTCTTCTTACGACTCAGATCCTGATGGAAAGAGAAGCGGCGGACGTGATGCTGCCTGCATTTCCGGGAGCAGATCCGGAAGGGTCCCTCAACGCTATGCTGGCGAACCAGGCGGCGGAGTCACTGTCCCCGTCCCTGAAGGACCTGATGAGATCCGGCAGCTGCTGGGATGCCTCCCAGATCTCGATGTCCGAGATGACACCTTATGAATACGGCCAGCTCACGGCTTTTCTCCAGATTTCAGCAGGCATCACGGAGTACGCGCTCCGGGTTGAAAAGTAACATAATACCCTTGACAGGCACAGAAAGCTGTGCCGATAATAGATAGCGGTTAAATATAGCTAACCAATAAAGTCTGTTCACTGGACAGGAGCTGTCCCTGGTGGGATGACCGGTAAAAATGAGCAAAAGCTTTTATCAGCAATCACAAATAAGGGTTTACAACTATTTCCTTTGTGATATAATTGAGGTGTGATAAAAGGTTAATTTTTTAACAGCACTCATACCGGAAAATACCGGAGGTGCGAGGCTGTGGAGGTTAACAACGTAATAGGAGGTTTTCAGAAATGAAAAAAATTGGCGTATTAGGAACAGGTACGATGGGTGCCGGCATTGTTCAGGTACTGGCTCAGCACGGATATGAAGTAGTAATGAGAGCTAGACACCAGTCTTCCATCGACAAGGGAATGGCTACCGTAGAGAAGAAGCTGGGTAAGCTTGTTTCCAAGGAGAAGATCACTGAGGATGACAAGGCTAAGGCAATCGCACTGATCTCCGGATCCACAGACCTGAGCATCATCAAGGACTGCGACCTGGTAATCGAGGCTTCTACAGAGGATATGGAAGCTAAGAAGGCTCTGCTCAAGGAAGTTGACGAGTTGGTAGGACCGGACTGCATCATCGCATCCAATACTTCTTCCCTGTCCATCACTGATATCGCTATGGCTACCGGAAGACCGGACAAGGTTGTAGGAATGCACTTCTTCAATCCCGTTCCGAACATGAAGCTGGTTGAGATCATCAACGGTCTGCTGACATCTGAGGAAACAAACAAGGCAGTAACAGAGCTGTCCACAGATCTGGGCAAGACTCCGGTTCAGGTTAAGGAAGCTCCGGGATTCGTTGTTAACAGAATCCTGATCCCGATGATCAACGAGGCTATCGGCATCTACAACGAGGGCATCGCATCCGCTGAGGATATCGATACCGCTATGAAGCTGGGATGCAACCACCCGATGGGTCCCCTGGCTCTGGGCGATCTGATTGGTCTGGACGTTGTTCTGGCTATCATGGAAGTACTGTACACTCAGTTTGGCGATCCCAAGTATCGTCCGAACATCCTGCTGAGACAGATGGTTGCTGCAGGCAAGCTGGGAATGAAGAGCGGCGAAGGCTTCTTCAAGTATGGCAAATAATCACCGGTAAACGGCATAAATCAACGCGGTCCCTCGGGACCGCGTTTTTCGATGGGTTAATTAATTTAAATCGGATCGGGTAAGAGACTGTAAACCGGCCGGTCAGGTCTTTGTTACAAGCCCGGGACGGCAGTAGATGGAAAAGGCGCCGAACTGGTAGACGTGGGGCTGGTTCTCTGCTTCGCCGTAGTCGTGGCCCGGCGCCGCGCCCTGAGCTGTCAGACCTGTTTCCTTTCCTTCTTCTGTGTCGATGACCTGCTGCATGGCGTCGGCCACCTCGCAGAGCTTGGCGTAGTCCGTTACAAGATCATTATGGGAGCAGTAAAGCTTCACATCTTCGGGGAGTTCATCCCGGACCCGGTTCAGAGAATCTCTGTAGTCATAGATGTTTCCTGTACCGTAGATGGGATTGTCGAAGTGGGTGTACAGTGCGCCCAGGTAAAGCAGATCGCCGGTAAACAGGATATGATGGGTCTCGTCGTACAGGCACAGGTGGTCGGGGCAGTGCCCGGGAGTGTGGATCACGCGGATGGTGCGGTTTCCGAGATCAAAGACCTGACCGTCCGTTACCGGAATGACCTGATAGGGCTCCACGTGATAATCATCCGGGTCGAAACCCTCCGGATAGCCGAACTGGAACATGTAGTCCTCCATCTCACCGCCTACTTCTTCCTTCGTCAGACCGTGTTCCGCAATGCGCAGGGCCAGAGGATCGTCATAGACGTGGACCGGCTGGAACACATAGTTGTTTCCCGTGTGATCGAAGTGGCAGTGACAGTTGATCACGGTGAGATTTTCTCTCGTCGTGTCGATCCCTCTCATTTCCAGGAGTTCATGGATCAAAGGCTCGATGGGTTCTATGCCCATGCCCGTGTCCAGCAGCATGGCCCGGCCGTCGCCGATTATGAGGAAGAAATTCACTTCCTGGAACTGCTGGGGCTCCGCAATGGCGTAAACGTCGCCGGGCAGCCGGTATACCTCGAACCATCCCCGGCTGTTTTTAACTTCCACATGGTCGTATTTGCTGTAATATTCTCTTGGATAATTTTCCAGCCATCCCATATTTTTATACTTCCTTTCTTTTTATATATGCATTGGCAATGTATATTTTATCATGATGCATGCAACGGGGCAAATTTTGTGTATTGCTTTAGGATATTGCGGAATCAATTGGGATGTATTTACCTCGTCTTGTTTTTCAATACAATTTTCAGACAAATTAATTATAATTAATTACCAAAAACCCTATTGCCAAAGTGATGAGTTTGTGATAGTGTATTAGCGGAAAAACAAAGGAAGGATATTTGAGAGAGAATTATTCATTTATGGACCACAACGAGTTTTTTCAGAAACTGCTGGCGACATATCGTGACAGCTACAATATAGAAGAGAATTTCCGGGTAGGAAATAATATCTACGACGCCTATGCATTTCTGGATGTAAGCACATCAAGGTATGTGCTTGTAAAGAAGGCGGAGATCTGGCGTACAGACTGCTATGAGCATGTGTTCATTACGCACAGAGAGCAGATCGTTCCGGATGATATATACCTCTGGGAGGATCAGGTCGCGTCGGATATCGAGCCACGGCTCGTGCGGGGCGGCGAAGCTACCATGCCGAAGGACCACATGAGCAGCTTCGTTACAGGCGTGTTCATCACGAACGGGCCGGTGGATGTGGATACCGCCAATGCGGTGCGGGACGTCCGGTTCTATAAGAACTATAAGATGTCTCTGCGGGGATACTGTCAGGCCAGGGCCGTGCTCATCGACCTGAAGTACCGCCGGGTCTACGGGAACCGGGCAGCCCACGATATGGTGAAGGATCTCCGGAAGTCCATGAGGAGCCTGAAATAGGCGGCAAAGGCCGGTCAGGGCTTTGTTGGATAAGCTATGGAACGCGAAAGCGTTTTATAAATATTATTTTATTCGTTATTATTGAAGGGAGTGTTTGTTAATTATGAACGCAGTTGCTATTTTCGCGATTGCTGTGGTACTGCTTGCCTGCGGTTATGTTTTCTACGGCAGGTGGCTGGCACAGCAGTGGGGCGTGGATCCCAGCCGGACGACGCCCGCAAATGAACTGAAGGATGGACTGGATTATTATCCGGCCAAGGCTCCGGTCCTGATGGGACATCATTTCTCATCCATCGCCGGCGCAGGCCCCATCAACGGCCCGATTCAGGCTGCCGTATTCGGATGGGTCCCTGTACTTCTGTGGGTTATCATCGGAGGAATCTTCTTCGGCGGCGTCCATGACTTTGGCGCGCTGTTCGCATCCATCCGTCACAAGGGTCAGTCCCTGGGCGAGGTCGTTGCGGATACGATGGGCGGCGGAGCCAAGAAGCTGTTCCTCGTCTTTGCTTACCTGACGCTGCTGCTGGTTGTTGCAGCATTCGCATCCATCGTAGCCAGCACATTTATGGCTACCTTTACACCGGACGGCGCCGTTGACGTAGCAGCAAGCTCCGCCAACGCATCAACAGCAATGATCTCACTGCTGTTCATCGTCCTGGCGATCCTGTTCGGATTCTTCGTTTACAGAAGAAACGCGCCGCTGGGTGTTTCTACAGTGATCGGCATCATCGGCATCGTCATCATCATGTTCATCGGACTGAACTGGCATCCGCTTTACCTGAGCAACACCACATGGATGATCATCCTGGGATGCTACATCCTGGTTGCCAGTGTAACGCCGGTATGGATCCTGCTCCAGCCGAGAGACTACCTGAGCTCTTTCCTGCTGTACTTCCTGATGATCGTCGCTGCAGTCGGCATCATCGGCGCAGGCCTCATGGGCAAGGCAAACCTGGACATCCCGGCATTTACCGGATTCAAGGATACGCTGTTTGCTGACAACGGATTTAAAGAAGGAACTTCTCTGGGATACATGTTCCCGGCGCTGTTCGTAACCATCGCCTGCGGCGCGATTTCCGGATTCCATTCGCTGGTTGCTTCCGGAACGACGTCCAAGCAGATCTCCTCTGAGAAGGACGCACGTCCGATCGCTTACGGCTCCATGCTGATCGAGTGCTGCCTGGCAGTCATTTCGCTCTGCGCTGTAGGCTATATCTGGCAGTCTTATAAGACAGGACAGACCATCGTTCCTACTGCAGTATTCGCAACCGGTATTTCCAAGATGTGCGCTACGCTGCCGTTCCTGAAGGGTTCTGAGAGCGTGATCTACGCCATGCTGATCCTGGCAGTTTCCGTATTCTGCCTGACATCACTGGATACAGCGACACGTCTTGCACGTTACATGTTCCAGGAATTTTTCCTGGAGCCGGGACAGGTATGGCAGCAGACGACGGGATGGAAGAAGATTGTAACCAACCCGGTAGTCGCTACTGTTATCACCGTAGTGATCGGCATTGGATTCGGTATGACCGGATATGCCAAGATCTGGCCGCTGTTCGGCGCTGCAAACCAGCTGCTTGCTGCACTTGGTCTGCTGACTGTCGCTACATGGCTCGGCAAGATCGGAAAGAACAACAAGATGTTCCTGTTCCCGATGGCGTTCATGCTGGTCGTTACTCTGTCCTCTCTGTGCCTGACATTGAAGGGAAAGATCGCAGAGCTGGCTGTTGTAGCAGACGGATGGGCTGTAGCTCTGACCGTTCTGGACGCTCTGCTCATTATCCTTGCAGTTGTTCTGGCTATCAGCGGAATCCGCACTCTGTTCGCACAGAGCAAGGAAAAGAAGGAGAACACGGCTGCGTAAAATGCCGCGCAGACTGTGCGATGCAGGCTTGTTGCTGATTTGCGCTGCAGGCTTGTTCCCGGACTGCGGCTGTTCGGCCGCAGCAGACAGATTGATAGTAATTAGACAGATTTTTACCTGTTGAAGGTTCATGAAGGAAGAGCCGTCTCAATCGCTGAGGCGGTTCTTTTTTTACGGCGGGTTGTCTGCCCGAGCGCGATTTCTCGAACATGGTAGATGATTATGGCGGTTAATATCTACCCTAGCCCATTCTGCAGCGGAGGTTGTCTACCCATGCGCGATTTCACGGGCAAGGTAGACGGTTTTCAGATTGAATTACCATGTTGACTATATAGTTACTATATACTTTATAATCGAGGTAATCGAGTATTATCGGGATGAGGTAATAATTGACGGAAGCAGACATTATTAAGAGAAACTAAAGAGACTGGCAGCTTGAAGACCGTTTGAAATGAATCAGCTGCCTGAATCGCCGGTATGAAGAAAACGGAGAGAATGAAAATGACGGAGAAGAAAGATAGAACAAACAGCACGGAGATGACGAACGGGAAAGAAAAGAATGATAAGCCGGGCAGAGCCGAATCGCCAGACAAGTCAGTGAAACCGCAGCACAGCGGCAAGCTGAGCTTTCGAACCAAACTATCTTACGGCGTCGGAGGTGTAGCGGACGAGGCGATGTATACGCTGTCGGGAACATTTCTCATGTTCTTCCTGACGTCGGCGGCCGGGATCCCGCCGTCGGCAGCGGGGATCATCGTGGCGATCGGGCCTTTGTGGGAAGTGATATGCGGTGCGACCGTGGGATATCTTTCCGATCATATGGAGAGCCGCTACGGCAAGCGCAAGCCGTTCCTCATGGCTGCTGCGGTGCCTGTGAGCATTGTTATTACACTGCTTTTTACGGCAATCCACGCCAGCATGATCATTAAGGTCATCTATTACGCAGCCATGACGCTGCTGTTCTGGCAGAGCTTCGCCATGTTCTTCGTGCCCTACATGACCTGGGGATCGGATCTGACCGATGACTATCACGAGCGGACGGTGCTGCGGACCTACGCATTCCTCTTTAACAAGGTCGGCATGACACTGGGAATGGTTCTTCCTTCTGTTATGGTAGACTGGCTCATGAACCGGGGCATGTCCCTGCAGTTTTCCTGGACTGCGCTGGGAGCCGTGGTTGGCGTGCTCAGCGGCGGCGCACTGCTTTACTGCGCGCTGACCATACACATATCCGACCGTCCGGACTTTAAGAAGGATCCGAACCGGGGACGTCTCCTGGATCCGAGACAGCTTGGGGTCATGATGAAGGAATATGTGAGGATCTTCGAACTGCGGCCCATACACTTTATCATCGGTGCCAGCGTACTCTATCTCATCGGCAACACATTCTTCTGTGC
The DNA here is from genome assembly GCA_900315125.1 of uncultured Eubacteriales bacterium. GTDB lineage: Bacteria > Bacillota > Clostridia > Peptostreptococcales > Anaerovoracaceae > Aminicella. The sequence goes on along the minus strand of OMXT01000052.1, from coordinate 11,026 downwards.
GGACCGTGTCTATTTCTTTACCTATAATATGGGATTCAGCGCCGGGACCATTTCCATCCTCATGCTGCTCATCACGGTGGCCAGTGTTGTTCTTGCGCCGATCCTCACGTTCATCTGCGGCAGGATAGATAAGAAAAACGTTGCAACAGTCGGGATCCTTGTGACGGGTATCCTGCTGGCACTGGGATGGTTCATCGATGTGGACAGCTTTATGGACTGCTGCGTGATCTGCCTGATCTATTCGGTAGGGAATACCTGTTACTGGCAGCTGATGCCCTCCATGATCTATGACGTCTGCGAAGCGGAGGAGCTGGCATACGGCGAGCGGCATTCCGGGCAGGTCATGTCCCTGCAGGCTCTGTCGGAATCCATGGCTTCGGCCATCGGCTCAGTTATTTTGGGCATTGGTCTTCAGGCAGCGGGATTCCAGGAATCCCAGGGCGTCCAGCCGGCTTCGGCGATGGAGGGAATCAGCGATTTCTTCACCCTGGCTCCCGGAGTGTGCATGATCGCTGTGGCTTTCGTCATGGCCCGTCATCCCATAAACCAGCACAGTTTCCAGCGGATCAAGGATGGGCTGGATCAGCTGCATCAGGGAATAACCATCGACCTTTCCGAGTATATGGATATCTTTGGGAAGAGCTTCGTGCGGCGGAGAAAGCACAGCAAGATGCATACAGAGGAGATTCAGTAAACAAAGGCCTGACCGGCCCTTATCCCTCCACCTGGACGGATACCTTAACCAGGTAATGATAATATCCTTCTACTGAGAGGTCGTCCAGTATGATGTCCTCCCGGAAGGTATCGCTGACCGTCATGCCATGCTCCTCCGCGTAGGACAGCAGGATCCGGCAGAGCTCCGGCACCCGGGTATAGCCCTGGTCGTCGTAGATCATCAGCGTGTCCCCGCCGGGCCAGTGCATGGCGGATTCCGGCTCCGGGACAGAGGGTGTGTCAATGACAGAATAGAAGCAGGAATAGCTGTAGCTGTCATCGGCGATGCTGCCTGCGGGGATCATCCCGCCGATGACGCTGGCGCTGGACAGATCGTGGCTGTGGCAGAATGTGTATAATTCCGCAGCGGCGCGGGCGGTGTCCCATTCCTGATTATTACCGTGATATTCGGAGAGTATCAGTGTTTCGCCTGCTGTTTCCTTCCGGATCACCTGCGTGAGGGGCGCATCCCGGCCCTCTTCTGTGATCCGTATTTTCTGATCCAGGTGGTTCCTGGCGAACTGCAGCCGGCGGATCCGCTGGTCCAGAACGTCCCGCTGCTTCTCCAGCAGGCAGATCAGCGCCTCCGGGCTGCGGTGCTCCATGTGTTCCCGGATCTCCTTCAGGGGTACGTTCAGTTCCTTGAACATGAGAAGGACCTCGAAGGACTCGATCTGTGTAAAGGAATAATAGCGGTATCCGTTCTCCGCGGTATATTCCGGCTGGAATATACCGATCTGGTCATAGTAAAACAGCGTCTGTTTGCTGATGCTGAACAGCCGGGCGAATTCTCCAGTTGTAAAATATCCCGTTTTATTGCTCATATGGTCAGTATATCACAGGACGGACAACAAACGAAAGCCCGAACCGCAGCCGGTCCGGGCTTTGTAAGAAAAGATCATTTCATCATGTCGCTGAGTTTTCCGTGCTTTTCGTAGTTTGTGACGCGGATCACCTCGTTGTCATCGCCGAGGAAGACTACAGAAGGATGATGCTCCTTCGCTTCCTCCGGCGTCATCTCCGCGTATGCCATGATGATGATTTTGTCCCCTACGCAGGCGCAGCGGGCAGCGGCGCCGTTCAGGCAGAATATGCGGCTTCCCCTTTCGCCGGCGATCGTATAGGTAGCGAAGCGCTGACCGTTATCGATGTCCACGATGTCTACCTTCTGATATTCCGCGATGCCTGCCTGGTCCAGCAGGTCTTCGTCTACGGTGATGCTCCCCACGTATCCCAGTTCCGCCTGGGTGACGGTTGCGCGGTGGATCTTACCCTTTAACATTTCTATCTGCATTCGTCTGTACCTCCCTGGTATGATCAGTCCTCGAACTCGATGGAGGGCTCGCCTACAGTAAAGTTATCGATCAGTCTCGTTGTGCCGATGCGGACAGCCATGGCAACCAGGTCGCCCTCGGTGAATGTGGGGATCGGCTGCATGTTCAGTCCGTTGACCACTTCTACATATTCGACATCGGCCAGAGGCTCGGATGCCAGCTTGTCTTTCATGGCTTTGAGCAGAGCTGCGGAATCTCTTTCCCCGCCGGTGACCAGATCCTGTCCCAGGCGGATGCTGCGGGAGAGGATGAGGGCTGCCTTACGCTCTTCCGGGCTCAGGTAAGTGTTGCGGGAGCTCTTCGCCAGGCCGTCCGCTTCACGGACGATGGGGCATCCGATGACTTCTACGTTGAAATTCAGGTCTCTTACCATGCGGCGGATGATGGCCAGCTGCTGAGCGTCCTTCTGACCGAAGTAGATGCGGTCGGGACATACAGTGTTCAGCAGCTTGGTGATGACGGTGCATACGCCCCGGAAGTGGATGGGGCGGGTCTTGCCGCACAGCGTCTTGGACAGCACGTCGATGTCTACATAGGTGCAGAAATCGTCGGCGTACATCTCAGATGCTTCCGGATGGAAAACCAGGTCGACGCCCTTGGACTCCAGGAGCGCGCAGTCGTGGTCGAAGTCTCTGGGGTATGTTGCCAGATCCTCGGTGGGTCCGAACTGGATGGGGTTGACGAAGACCGATGCGACGGTCCGGTCGTTGTCTTTTACGGAATGCTCCATCAGAGAGGCGTGCCCCTCGTGGAGATAGCCCATGGTGGGACAGAGACCTACGGTCAGTCCTTCTTTTTTCCATGCGCTGACCTGAGCGCGGAGATCGTCGATGGTTGTTACTACTTTCATGATTTGATGCCTTTCTTTAATATATGAATATATGTGCGTTTACTATGTGCGTTTGGGAGCGCGATGATACGGTAATTTTCTGCCGGGCGCCGGCCGATCAGGCCTTTGTTCCCGAAAATCAGTAGAGCCGCTTGAGAGAATCCGGATCCTTCATGTGGAAGGAGTGATCGTCGTCGGGGAAGGACTTGTCCTTAACGGCTGCATTGTATGCCTGGAATGCCCGGGTCATTTCCTCGCCGATCTTGGCGAAATGCTGGACGAACTTGGGCTTAAAGTCATCGAACATGCCCAGCATGTCCTGGTAAACCAGGATCTGTCCGTCGCATCCATTGCCGCCGCCGATGCCGATGGTGGGGATGGTCAGCTTCTCGGAGATCAGTGTGGCCAGCTGTTCCGGCACACATTCCAGAACGACGGAAAATGCTCCCGCTTCCTGAACTTTATATGCGTCTTCCAGCAGGATCCGCGCCGCTTCCTCAGACTTGCCCTGGACCTTGTTGCCCCCGAAGGCGTTTACGGACTGAGGCGTCAGTCCCAGGTGAGCCATGACAGGGATGCCTGCGTCGGTCATCGCCTTGATCTGAGGACATACCCGGGCGCCGCCCTCCAGCTTGACTGCCTGGCAGCGGGCCTCCTTCATGAGGCGGCCGGCGTTCTCCAGTCCCTGCTCTACGGAGAGCTGGTAGGACATGAAGGGCATGTCGATGACGACGAATGTCTTCTGACAGCCCCGGACGACGGAACCGCCGTAGGTGATCATATCATCTATGGTAACGGGGAGTGTATCGCCATAGCCCATCATGGTGTTCCCAAGAGAGTCACCCACCAGTATGCCGTCGATATTACCGTCCATGAGCCGGGCGGTGGAATAATCGTAGCAGGTGAGCATGGAGATCTTCTCTCCCGATTCCTTCATTTCCTTAAACGTTAACACTGTGTTTTTCATTAGTCTAACCCTTTCGCTAATCATTCAGCAGATCTTCGATGGATTGATAACTGCGCGCCGGGTGTTTCGCCGCGGCGATGGGGATCAGCTGTTTGCTCAGCAGCCGGTACAAAGTCCTGACCTCCCGGTCATCCAGGCATTCCAGATGCTTTCGGATCGTGGTCACGTCGCCCCGTTCCACCGGTCCCGTCAGGCTCTCAGCAAGCCCGTCTGTCAGAACGTGCTCCGCATTGCCCCGGATCAGCGGCGTCAGCGCCGCCAGGCCCTCCGCCTGAGAGAAGCCGCATTCCGTAAGCGTGTTTACACTGGCGGAGATCAACGCGATGACCAGGTTGCTTGCCATGGCAGCGGCGGCGTGGTATTTTACCTTGTCACTGCCGGCTATGGTGCGGGTGCGGAGTCCCATATCCTTAAGCATGTCCAGAATATCTTCCAGATGTTCCGGATCCCCCTCGACGGTAAAAAAAACATCCTGCAGCTCGCGGTAAGCGGTGTATCTGTCGCTTACGGCGAAAAGAGGATGAACGGAATAACCATATGCGCCTGTCTGCTCTATGCCGGGAAACGCATCTTCCGATGAAAGCGCTCCGCTGCAGTGGCAAATCAGTTTGCCCCGGATGGGATATCGGCAAATATCTCTGTAAACATCAGTGATCCTGCCGTCAGGAACAGTGAGGAAGCACACGTCGCTGTCGTGGATAAGCCTGCCGATATCATCGTAGGCCTCTGTTTGCGTAAACTGTGCTGCTTCTATCGCAGATTGAGTGTTGCGGCTTGCGTAGCCTGTAACCTTGTTTCCGTGGGATGTGAAGAACTTGCCTAATGTAAATCCCACCTTGCCTGCTCCTATAAATCCTGTCTTCAAACGATCACCTCTCTCTAAGGTGACGCGCGTCCTCAGGTCCTGTCTCAGGATCCGGGTATATCATGTGGTACAGTTTCCGGTAAGAATACCGTCCATCTCCGCTAGTGTAGCACCGCGGAGGGGGTTTGTAAAGATATTTAGATGGATTCCGGTGGTGATTATCGGAACAGAATTGGTCGGATTGACAGAAGAAAAAGAAAATAAGTTGCAAACTGACTGGGAAAAGGGTAGAATGAATGTGTAATTTTCTTAACCGGCAGAGTGCCGGAGCCTACCAGAGAAAAATATTGATTTTATCATAACAGAAAATAAACGTATCCATTGTCCCGCCGGCATCAGACTGCCCGGGAATTCAGTCAATATATAAGGAGAGCGCATTCTGCGCAGTTGTTTATTATGGAAGAAAAGACAAAGGAATTGGAAATCGCCGGATCAGTGGACAGCGCGGATCAGGAAACGGGGAAAGCAGAACCGGAGAAGCCGAAGGCGAAAAGAGGGAGACCGAGGAAAACCGCGGTAAAGAAGGCAGAAGCGCCTGCAGCGGAGGCTGTTTCTGCTGCAGCAGCTGCTCCGGAGGCGGAAGAAAAGACGGCTGCTGCGGGAACAAAGGACGCTGCGGAGGAGAAGCCCAAGGCGAAACGGGGCAGACCCCGCAAGACCGCAGCGAAGAAGGCGGAGGAAGCAGAGAAGCCGGCGGAAAGCGCAGCGGCGTCTATCGGTGAGCCTGAGAAAGCAGAGACTGCCGGGACGGAGGCAGAGGAGAAGCCGAAGGCGAAACGGGGAAGACCCAGAAAGACGGCGGCTAAAACTGCGGCAGCATCCAAGTCCGGGTCAGTGGCGAAAACGACCCGTACCACTCGGACAAGAAAGAAAGCAGCGGAGACACCGGAAACGGAAAATGCGGAATCTCCGGCGGAGGCAGCGGGCGCTGAACAGCCGGCGGTACCGGCTCCAGGCAGCCCGGAAGAGGCAGGATCAGCGGCGCAGACCGAGACAGCGGGTGTGGCTGCTGAAAAGACAGAGCAGGCAGAAGAGAAAAAGACAGAGGCTCCGGAAACTCCGGCTGCCGGGGAACAGGAAAGCGACAGCCGTAACGAGGGTGAAAGCAATGACGGCAGAGAGAGTCATGAAGGCAGGGAGCAGAGCGGTCCTCACCATCACGGCCACGGTGAGCACGGCGGAAGAGAGCGGAAGTATTCCCAGCAGGAACGGCCGGAAGTCACGGGAATCCTGGAGATCGCCGACGGAGGGTTTGGTTTCCTGCGGTTTGATAATTTCCTGACCAGCGACCGGGACATTTATGTATCACCGACCCAGATCCGCCGGTTCAACCTGAAGACCGGGGATGAGATCAGGGGCATCTCCCGCCTGCCCAACGAGGGCGAGCGTTTCGGCGCGCTGCTCTACGTCATTACGGTAAACGGAGATGAGCCGGGGGTTGCGATCCACAGGCCGCAGTTCGAGAACCTGACACCGATATTCCCCAATGAACGGCTCACACTTGAGTGCAGTCCGGTAGAGCTTTCCACCCGGCTGATCGACCTGCTCGCGCCCATCGGAAAGGGGCAGAGAGGTCTGATCGTAGCGCCTCCCAAGGCGGGAAAAACCACGCTGCTGAAGAACGTAGCCCACAGCATCGAGACGAATTATCCGGACGTCAAGCTCATTGTTCTCCTCGTGGATGAGCGGCCGGAGGAAGTCACAGACATGAAGCGATCTCTCAAGAGCGGCGACGTTATATATTCTACATTTGACGAACAGCCTGCTCACCATGCCAAGGTGGCGGAGATGGTCCATGAGAGAGCCAAGCGCCTGGCGGAGCACGGCAAGGATGTAGTTATCCTGCTGGACAGCATAACGAGGCTGACCCGGGCGTATAACCTGGTGATCCCGCCGTCGGGCAGGACTTTGTCCGGAGGCCTTGATCCCGGAGCGCTCTACCGACCCAAGCGGTTCTTCGGCGCTGCCAGGAACCTGGAGGAGGGCGGCAGCATCACCATCCTTGCAACAGCCCTCGTCGACACAGGCAGCCGCATGGACGACGTGATATTCGAGGAGTTCAAGGGCACAGGCAACATGGAGCTCCATCTCGATCGCAAGCTCCAGGAGCGCAGAATCTTCCCGGCCATCGACATGGCCAAATCCGGTACACGTCGGGAAGAACTGCTCATGAATAACGACGAGCTGGCGGCGATCTGGACCATGCGGCGGGCACTTGCCAAAGAGTCCACACAGGATGTGACCGAGGCGATCATAGATAATCTGGCTCATACCAGGAATAACCGTGACTTTATTGAAATAATCCGTAAAGTGTTTTATGATATAAAGTAGGGTGTGATTTATGGATATGAGTAAAAATTTCCTGAAGGGAGCCTGCCCGACGGCAATCGGCGGTCAGGCGCTGATCGAGGGGATCATGATGCGGGGGCCGGACCGGACAGCGGTGGCCTCCCGGCTCCCGGATGGAAGGATATTTATTAAAACCAAACGCAACAGGCAGTCCAGCGGATGGATGAAGATCCCTCTGATCCGCGGCGTCGTGTCCTTCGTCGTCTCCCTCGTGGAAGGGACGAGGACGCTGACCTATGCCGCAGACGTCCAGGAGTACTTCATGGACGATGAGGAGGAAGAGGGAGAGGAGCCCGGACGATTTGAGACATGGCTGACGGAGAAGTTTGGCACGCAGGCCATATGGAACCTGATGGTCGCCATCTCCGTGATATTTGCCATCGTCTTTTCTGTTGTGGTTTTTGTGCTGCTTCCCACGGCAGTCATCGGATGGCTCAAACCGTGGATCCATAACGCGGTGGCGCTGAACCTGATTGAGGGTCTGCTGCGCATCGTCATGTTCATCGGGTATATTGTGCTGATCGCCCGGATGCAGGAGATCCACAGGGTATTTCGGTACCATGGGGCGGAGCATAAGACGATCCATTGCTTTGAGAATAACCTGGAGCTGACGCCCGGCAACGCCCAGCAGTTCTATACGCTGCATCCCCGGTGCGGCACCAGCTTCCTGATGTTCGTGCTGATCATCAGCCTGATCCTGTTTTCCCTGCTGGGGTGGCCGGATCTTAAGATGAGGATCCTGTCCCGGGTCCTGTTGATCCCGGTGGTTGCCGGCGTATCTTATGAGGTGCTGAAATGGGCGGGACGATCCGATAATATCATCGTTCGTATCCTGAGTTATCCGGGTCTCCTGATGCAGAAGCTGACCACGGCGGAGCCGGACGATTCCATGCTGGAGGTAGCCATCGTATCCCTTAAGGCGGTGCTCGTACCGAAAGACGCGGAATGCATCGAAGGGATCTGCGATCTGGACGGAAATCTCCTGGAGCCCATAGACCTGGAGAAGGCGAGGAAAGAGAAAGAGGCGCAGCAGACCGCTGCGCAGACCGGAAACTAGTTAGACGGGAAGTGCTGTAAAATATGAGTATGCGTGTAAAGGAAATACTGAGTATCGGGGAGAAACAGCTGAAGGACAGCGGCGATGCGGATGCGGCGGTGGATATCAAGTGGCTATACTGCTACATGATGCATGTGGACCATTCTAAACTGATCCTGGAATATCAGAAGGTGCTGCCGGACCGGCAGTGCGACAGTTTTTTCCAGCTGCTGGACAGAAGGTCCTCGGGAGAGCCGCTCCAGTATATTATCGGAAGTACGGAGTTCATGGGGCTGACATTCCGGACGGATCCCCGGGCGCTGATCCCCAGGCAGGAGACAGAACTCCTGGCAGAGTATGCTTTGTCCATACTAAAGGATAATACAGTGAACGGACAGGAGCTGAAGATCCAGCCGAAAAAGAACCCGGAGATCCTGGATCTCTGCTGCGGCACGGGAGCCATCGGCCTCAGCGTCGCTAAACTGGCGGATTCGGTGAAGGTGACCTGTTCTGATCTCAGTGAAGATGCGGTGGCTCTGGCGAAGGAGAACGCCGAAGCGCTGGGTGTGAATAATGTTACGTTTAAATGCGGCGATCTCTGCGATCCTCTGAGGGGACGGCTCCACCGCAGTAAATTCGATATGATCCTCTCCAATCCCCCCTACATTCGGACGGGCGTGATTCCCACGCTGCAGCGGGAGATCAATGAACATGAGCCCATGATGGCTCTGGACGGCGGCGACGACGGCCTCGCTGTTTACCGCCGGATGATACCCCAGCTTCCGGACTTCCTGAAGAAGGAGGGCATCGTCATGCTGGAGATCGGCTATGACCAGATGCAGGCGGTGAAGGACATGTTCGCTGTGAATGGGAGGTTCATCAATATTATGGGACTGCAGGATCTGGCAGGGAGAGACCGGATCGTGGCAGCTACGCTTTTGAAATAATTTATGGGTAAGAAATTCACTAAAATTTTAGACTGGCCAGGTTCGGATCTCTGGATGCTGATCCTTCTGCTGGCGTTGATCTTCGCGCTTCTTGGAATCGTCCTGGGCGTGAATGTGGAGACCGTTTCCAGCGCCAATATCCGCACCGTCATGGCCCATCCGACCCAGAGACAGGCGGAAGGTCTGATCCTGCTGGATGAAGAGGCGGATCTTCCGGGTACGGAGCAGCTGGAGAAGGCGGTGGAAGCCTATGCCCGAAAGCAGGAGCAGAAGCGCCAGCGGTGGCTTGCTGCTCAGGAAAAGCGGGTTGCGGTGCAGAAGGAAAAACGTCTCCAGGAAGAGCGTTACGCCAAGGCGCTGAAAGAAGCGAAGGCGAACACGGCCAGGACATGGAACGGCACATGGTCCGGCGCGGTGCTTTCTAAGGGATCCGGAACGATCATCGGACCCTCAGGGAAAGAGACGTATTATAACCTGAACATGTCCCGGTGCGTGGCGGTGCTGCGGGCCATGGGATATTCGGAAGCACTTTATCCGTACAAAGTCAGGGAGGACGGCTGTAAGACGCTGGGAGGCTATGTTATGGTCGCCGCCAATCTGGGCATCCGGCCGAGAGGTTCTCTGATCATGACGTCCCGGGGCATCGGCATCGTGGCCGATACCGGCGGGTTCGCCCGCAGAAACCCAACGCAGCTGGATCTGGCGGTGAACTGGTAAGGCGCCGGATGATTGGTTCTAATTGTCACAGTGCTTCGATTTTGCGTCAGACATAGAAATAACGCTGATCCCGCGCATCGACGCGGGATCAGCGTTATTTTCGGGAGAGATTCCTCTTCCTCAGTTACTCGGTGCTTATTGACCGAGTAATCTATGCGTCCTCAACTCTGTTTATACTTAATTGCTGCGCCAACGGTTTCTCCAATGATGATTCCCAGACAGAAGAATAAGGGTTCACTCACACGGATTCCACTGAATGCGTTCAGAACTTCTGCTATCATATAGCCTGCTAAACCGCCACAGCCCATGCTGCTGATATAGATATCGGCGATAAAATTTTTTTTCTGGTTCAGTTTCCATAGGATAAGAACACTGATACAACACGCGAGATAAGGTCCGGTTGCTCTCAAGAAGTCCATATGACATCCTCCTTGTCATCTTAGAAGTACTAATGTTACTGCCAGTCCCAGAAGAATCCCTCCTGATACTGCTAATTTGCCTGAGTATTCTGCTGTATTGGCAAAAAAAGCGAGGAATAGAAATATAACACTGAGGATTAAGAGGCAGACGCCGATTCTCTTCTTCATTCAAGGCTCCTTCGTTCTTTTGATATTCTTTCGCTCACAGTGTGCAGTTATATAATCATTGGAAGCACCCCCGTATCTAATGTAATAAGTTATTTCATTAACAGGTATATAGAATTTCAATGATTTTAGTGTAAATCGCAATTTGCCAAGGGTAAAAGTATTGATATGTCAACGGAGTAATTACGATATATTGTATTTCTGGAAATAACTATATATTAATTTAACGAATGCTTAAAAAAGGTAAACTTAATAAGTGAAGTATTACTGATGCTACAAGTATAACAAAAGATATTCTGCAAATCAAAAAATGTGTGAAAACGGATAAAATTTAGAATCATTGTATTAATATATTATGGAATGAGTGAAAATTAGTGGACTAATGACTTCGCTTAGTATTACTGCAAGGATCTTCTGGTCATAGAAAAGAACCAAAAGGGACAAAGAGCGAATACTTTCTGTGGAATAGCTAAAGGATAGTTGTCAGAAGGAACAGAAAACCCATGGAATTGTTTGAGCATCTATCAGGTGCGAGTTTTCCATGGGTTCTGTTCTTTTAGCGAGTGCGCTGACTGCCTCTCCCGAGGACTTAGCACATGTTTTTTGCAAGTACTTTTTCCAGAAAGTTGCAAGTAATTTTTGGAGAATGTTGCATCTCCAAATTGGAGAAAGTTGCAAGCGGTG
>OMXT01000049.1 GCA_900315125.1 uncultured Eubacteriales bacterium | reverse complement strand
TTCTATCACAAGAAGGTGGCCTCTATTTTATTCTCTCGGATTATCCTCTTCTCCCTAAAACCTCCACATCTATTTTACACTAACTTCCCTGGGTCTTTTGCACTCGATCCCTCAGACGAATGGGGGTGTATTCCCTTCGCAAAGGTATTTTCCGCATTTTCGCCGCTTGCGTCGGTATACTGGTTTACCTGGTAATATTCCAGCGAAATAGAATCGATCTGAGCCAGGTGGCCGCTGAAGCGGGGATAATCGGCCATGAGCAGGCTGCTGTAGAGTATATCCACGAGGGCTGTCTGGGAGCAGCGGGAGAAAAACGTTCCTCCGTAAAGATACTGGCGGTTGAATGTACAAAGGCTCGTTTCTGCCCACTGACACAGGGGTGCGTCGGGAAAATTTGATATGGCGATGGTACGGGCTCCCGCTTCGCTGGCGATGCGGAGCACGTTCGGATCACAGGATTTAGCAGACATAGGAGCGGCGGGAGCATGACGTGCGCCCGTCGTCTTCGTCGCTCCGGAAGAGCCAGGGCTTTGTAAAGAAATACGTAAGCGTGTATGAAAAACCGGAAATATCCCTTGACAAAAACGCCGCCCCGGGTTTACGATGGTCTACAACATATTGAGATAGAGGATGCGCCTCAGTGATCAGTAATTTCTTCAGACAGGCCCTGCAGGACCGGAGGGACGAAAGGCACGGGCGCCGAAGACGGTATTCGCTGCAGAGTTTTCCGGGCTGGGAGGCAGAAATAAGATTCTGTCGACTGTCGCATAGTTTTTATGCGGAGAGCTATCCTGGATAAGAGCAGTATCATCCCTGGGGCGTCTGGTCATTCGGCCATTTCTTGTTTTGCCGCAGGCAGATATCCGTTTATTTCAGGCAGCAGATCCGTTCTGCTGCTTTTCGTTTATGTTCTTGTCGAACCATCTCAATAGACACTCATTACTGGTAATGCGGAACTATAGGAGGTTCATCATGAAGAAGAGAGTTTTTACCGGAGCAGGTACAGCACTGATCACACCTATGACCGAGGAGGGCATAGACTTCGACACCTTTGGGCGTCTCGTTGACTGGCAGATCGAGAATGGGACAGACGCGCTCATCGTTGCTGCCACGACAGGCGAGGGCCCCACACTGGACGATGCGGAGCATAAATCGGCCATAGAATTCGTCGTAGACAGAGCTGCGGGAAAAGTCCCTGTCATTGCCGGCACCGGATCCAATGATACGGCATACGGGCTCCAGCTGACCCGGGCTGCCTGCCAGATGGGCGTTGACGGCGTCCTGGTCGTTACGCCGTATTATAACAAAGCCACGCAGGACGGTCTGATCCGCATGTACAACACTTACGCGGACGCTTCCACCGTTCCCCTGATCATTTACAACGTTCCTTCCCGCACGGGCTGCAATGTAGAACCGGCAACCTATGCCCAGCTGGCAAAGCACGAGAACATCGTCGCGACCAAGGAAGCAAACAACAACATCGCTAAGATCGTGGAAACAAAGGCTCTCTGCGGCGATAATCTGGATATCTATTCCGGAAACGACGATCAGGTCATTCCTCTGCTTTCCATCGGCGGCATCGGTGTTATTTCTGTTCTTTCCAATATTGCGCCGATGGTCGTCCACAATATGGTTATGGAATATCTGGAAGGAGATCAGCAGAAAGCCGTTGACCTGCAGCTGGAGTACACCCCGCTGATCAAGGCTCTGTTCAGCGAAGTAAATCCGATCCCGGTCAAGGCGGCGGCAAGTGCCATGGGATTCGGTGAGAATTATCTCCGTTCGCCCATGTATCCGATCAGTGAGAAGAACGAGAAGGTCCTCCTTGAGGAAATGAGAAAGGTGGGACTGCTGGCATGAGTATCCGTGTGATCATAAATGGCGCCTGCGGACGCATGGGGCATGTCCTCGCCCGGACGATAGAGGCAGCTCCCGATATGGAAACGGCCGCCCTTGTAGATCCGGGGGCGCCTGAGGCTGCTGCGGACGTTTATCATTCCCTGACAGATTATCAGGGGCCAGCGGACTGCGTCATCGACTTTTCCAATCACGCGGGCGTAGGAACACTCCTCTCATATTGCGAAGATCGGCAGCTTCCTCTGATCCTCTGTACCACAGGATTTACCGCCGATGAACTGCAGATGATCCGCGACGCTTCTGCCCGGATTCCGCTGTTCCGCTCCGCGAATATGAGCCTGGGCGTCGCGCTGACTGCCCGGCTTGTCCAGGAAGCGGCGGCGAAGTTTCTGGGCAGCGACATAGAGATCCTGGAGATCCATCATAACAGGAAAGCGGACGCCCCCAGCGGCACCGCACTCATGCTTGCTGAGGCGGCGCAGAAGTCCCGGCCGGATGCGGAGATCATCACCGGCCGCAGCGGCCATCACGTAAGGGAGAAGAATGAAATCGGCGTGGCATCCCTGCGCATGGGAAACATCGTAGGGACTCACGAGGTCTGCCTGAGCACAGACACGGAGACCATCACCATCCGTCATGAGGCTCACGACCGGGCGCTGTTTGCGGACGGCGCCGTCAGCGCCGCCCGGTTCATGATCGGAAAGCCGGCAGGCATGTATAATATGGAAGATTTGCTGGCAGAATAATAGAAGATAATAAGTACAGCGGCCGCCTCAGAAGTAATGAGTTTACTTCCAGAGGCGGCCCTTTTCTATTGCTTACTGAAGATAATGCGTCAGCACTGCAGCGTGCACAGCTGCGGCGACGGGAAGAATGTCCTCCGATGGGAGGAATCCGCTGCTGTGGAGAGGCAGGCTGCAGCCGGCGCCGATATGGTAGAAGCTGCCGCTGCATTTCTCGGTAAAACAGCCGAAATCCTCCGTCGTCATCACCGGCTCTTCTATCCGGTGCACCCGGTCCGCGCCGACGAGCGCGACAGCCGCCTCCTCTGCAATCTGTGTTTCCGGACCCGTATTTACGATGCCTCCGTAGCTTGGCTGAAACAGCACTTCTGCGGATGCGCCAAGTGCTGCCGCTGCTGCTTCGGCTCTCTCGCGCACCAGATCCTTCGTCCGGGACCGCATATCCGGTCCCAGGGTACGGATGATCCCGTTCAGGACGGCGGATTCCGCCACTGTATTTTCCTTGGTCCCCGCGGTGAGTTTCCCTGTCGTAATGATACAGCGGTCCTGAAACATATCCGGGATAACAGAAATTTCATCGACGATCCGGCAGGCAGCCCGCAGCGCGTCGATCCCCTTTTCCGGCGTAGCGCCGTGGGCGCCCCGGCCCCGGACCCGGATCTCGAACATATCCGATGCGGCGTAGAATTTTCCGTATCTTATTCCGATATCTCCCGCAGGCAGATCCGGCGAAACATGCATGCCGAATACGGCGCCGAGACCGTCGGCGCAGCCTGCCTCGATCATACGGCGGGCGCCGCCGCTGCCTTCTTCGTCGGGCTGGAAAAGAAACCGGACTTCGCCGGCAAGTTCATTTCTGTGAGCGGACAAAAGCATGGCTGCTCCCAGGGCGGCAGTCATGTGTACATCGTGTCCGCAGGCGTGCATCACACCGGCGTTTTGGGAAACAAAGCCTGCACCGGTCTTTTCTTCCACAGGCAGGGCGTCCATGTCGGCCCTCAAACCTGCGGCCTTCCCACGGCCGGCAAGCAGAAGCCGGCCGCAGACTCCTGTTCCGCAGACCCGCTCACAGGGGATACCCAGCTCACTGAGAACAGCTATGATCCTGTCCGATGTATGGAACTCCCGGTTGCCCAGTTCCGGATCCCGGTGGAATGCCCGGCGGATCTCCGCGAGCCGGTCCTGGATCCGCCGGGCCTCAGACAGCCAGTCTATGGCGGCCGATGCTCCGGAAGATGCCGCCGGCCCTGACTTTGTCATACTCATGCCTTCTCCCCCTTCAGCTTATTCAAAAATCCCTGGAGACGGTCCATACCCTCCATGAGATTCCGGTCGCTGCAGCAGTAGGAGAACCGGATGTGATCGCCGCAGCCGAAGCAGCCGCCCGGCGTGGCGGCGAGACCTGCTTCCTTAATCATCCGGGTGCAGAATTCTCCGGAGGTCATGCCGTATTCCTTAATGGAAGGAAACTGATAGAATGCTCCCAGCGGCTCCGGCACTTCCAGATCCATGCCCCGGAGGCGCCGGAGCATGTAGTCCCGCCGGCGCCGGTATTTCACGAACATCTCATCGGTGCTTGTGTGCAGTGCCTGGATGCAGGCTTTCTGGAAGGGCGCGGGTGTTGAGACGATATTATACTGATGGAGCAGCGTCAGCCGTTCCATGACTGCGGCGTCTCCCGCCAGATAGCCCATGCGCCAGCCTGTCATGGCATAGGGCTTGGAGAAGCTCTGGACCAGAAGGATCTGCTCCTTCAGGTCCTGGTACTCAGAGAAACTACGGTAGTCGCTGCGGTAAACGAGGCTCCGGTAGACGTCGTCACATATGACGAAGATGCCGCGGCCAGAGACCGCTTTCCGGACCGCCTCCAGGCTGTCGTTATTCAGGAAGGAGCCCGTGGGGTTATTGGGGCTGTTGAGGATGATGGCCTTGGTGCGGTCTGTGATCAGCTCATTCAGCTTATCTGCCCTGATCTGAAACCGATCCTGGGATGTGTCCAGATACACAGCGCGGCCCCGGGCCAGATTCACGATCTCGCCGTAAAGGAGAAAGGCGGGGAGCGGGATGATCACTTCGTCGCCGGGATTGAGGATGCCCATGAGAGCGATGAACAAAGCCTCCGTTGCGCCGACGGTGACGATGATCTCCTCCGGCGCGTACGTCATGCCGTGCTCCCGCTTCTCATAGGCGGCGATCTCCTTTCGGAGATCCATGCTCCCGGCATTGGCGATATAGTGGGTATCGCCGGAATGCAGGGAATCCACAGCGGCCTGAGTAATGGGAGCAGGGGTATCGAAGTTCGGTTCGCCCAGGGTAAGGGCAATGCAGCCCTTCGTCTCCGCGGCCAGCTGGGAGTAGACGCGGATGGGGCTTTTCTTTGTATTATATATAGCCTGATTCAGGCGGTTTTGCATCATTGGCGTTCTCCTTACAGTTTGCGCAGGGAATCTTCCAGCGCGGTCTTGATGGTGGTCTGATCGTCCTTCTGCTTGATGACCCGGGCCGGGCATCCGGCAGCCACGGCGTTTTCCGGGATGTCTGTCGTTACGACAGCGCCGGCGGCGATGACTGCCCCTTTGCCTATGCGGCAGCCCTCGATGACTACGGCGTTGGCGCCGATGAGCACATCGTCCTCTACGATAACAGGTACGGCGGACGCCGGCTCGATCACTCCTGCAAGGACAGCGCCTGCTCCAATATGGCAGTGCTTGCCGACGGTGGCTCTTCCGCCCAGGACAGCGCCCATGTCTATCATGGTTCCTTCGCCGATCACAGCGCCGATATTGATGATGGCGCCCATCATGATGACGGCGTTATCTCCGATCTCTACCTTCTCCCTGATGATAGCGCCGGGCTCGATGCGGGCATTCTGGTTCTTCAGATCCAGCATGGGAACGCCGGTGTTGCAGGCGCTGTTTTCTATGACGATGTCCTCGATCTTATCCTGATTAGCGGCGATGATCGGCTCAAGCTTCTTCCAGTCGCCGAATATGACTTTGTCCCCGGATCCGAAGACCTTCGCATCGCCGTAGTCTATGGATTCCCTTTCCTTTACATAGAGTTTTACCGGTGTCTTTTTCTCTGAGTTTGCGATGTAATCAATGATTTCTCTTGCATCCATGGATAACATTCTCCTTTATATGGTGAAAAATACGGGACGTTCTTCGATAAACGGATCGCAGGCCAGTATCGTAAATTTGGCATGACACACCAAAAAAAACGCGATATTATGTAGATATTTTACAACGCGAGATGCTGCAATGCAAGTATATGCAGGCGCTGGCAAGCAGGAAGACGCTGCATGGAAATCAGCGCATATGTACCTGAAATGCTGACAAATTGCAGTTATAATTATTACAAACGGAGAAAAATGTAAGGAGATTAGTTTTGAAGAAACCGAGCGGATATATCGAAGAGGCGCTGCTGCGCCTGCTGAAAGAAAATAACATGGACAGGATCTCTGTCTCCATGGTATGCGAGGAGTGTAATGTCAGCAGGCAGACGCTGTATTATCATTATGATTCTCTGATCGATGTGTTTACGGGATGGGCTGGGCGTTCTATCTTGTCGGAAATCGAGGAAAATGATAATTACAAGAGCTGGGCGGACGGATTTCTGCTGATGCTGCAGTTTTATCGGAAATATAAAGATGAGTTCCTGAACGTCTTTCGGTCTGGATATCGGAAGGAACTGGAATCAGAGACGTGGAGCATGGGCACGGAGCTGATTGGGCGGGCTGTGGATGAGATTTCAGCGGATTACAGTATTCCGCTGATCCCCGGGGACAGGAAATTTATGGTTAATTTCTACATGGATGTCTTCAGCGGGATCCTGAAACGGTATTTTTCGAATGATATGGAAGATGATCCGGAGTATATTGTCAGCCGGTGCAGGGTCATGATGGATCTTTCTATTGAGAAAACCGAAAGGGAACTCCAGAAACTTTACACCAGAGCCTGACTGTAAAGAACAGAACAGAAAAAAATACGAAATTGCAGGCAGCATTGGAAATTGAAGTGCTGCAGCCTGCACTCTATAATGACTACAGTATCGATCAAGTACTGTAGTTTTTTTTATTGCCCCGGCATTGCGCCGGGGATTTCTATGGGAAAGGCTGTGTGGAAATGAGAAGGAGAATGATGAAAGGAAAAGTGATGAAAAAGAAAATGCACAGAATTATTCTGGCGGCAGTAATGCTGGCACTCTGCCTGTTTGCCGTGCCGGCCTTTGCGGACAGTCAGGAATCCGGAGGGGCAGCAGGAACGGTGGGAGCGAATGCGGCAGCGCATTTCCATGGCGAAGTCACTTCGGACAGTTATCAGTACGTGGATGGCCAGGCCGCGGATTACAAGGTCACTTACACGCTGGACCATGAAAGTATTCATGAAGGGGATTATATTGATGTGCAGGTGCCCTCTGATCTGGCTGAGCGGGTGAAGGTCTCTGTCAGCCGCCAGCATTTCAGCCGGACGGAAAATCTGGGCAGCGGTCATTACCGGCTGTACTTTGGGAAGGATGCGGGCTCTGCTATCAGCGGTTCATTTCATATTATTATGACTGCAAAGAATGACTCTAAACAGGATCAGAAAGGGACTGTAAAGGCAGGCGACGCGTCGGCGGATTTTACGGTTTCAGGGAAGGCGGTCAGTGACGGCGGCAGCGGCGGTTCCATGGATTACGGGATCCGCAAGGATGCAAACGGCAATGATGTGATTAGCTGGAAGGGATATGATTACTCTGAAAAAGGGAAAAATTTCCACCAAATCGGTATTTACGACAGCTCTGAGGATCAGGAGCCGGTATTCCGGCTGCTGGTAAATGAGCGGAAGGCAGAGATCCATGAGGCAGTTATCACAGACACGCTGCCGGAAGGAATGAACTATGAAGGCATCGTTTCCGCGACGACGGACAGCGGCCGAACCGCACTGTCGAAAGGCACAGATTATACTGTCTCTTTCAGCGGCAGAACATTGACCATCCGCCTGATTGGTCCGTATGCCGTCACGAGCCAGGACTTTGTATTTCAATATAAAGTAAAAATCCCGGCGAACAGCGGCGCGCCTCTGGTGAACCAATCCAGCATCAGCTGGAAAAACGCAGAAGGTAAATCCATATATGAAAAGAGCGATTATACGGCGCAGGGAAGCACATATTCTGCGTCCAACGGTGTGAAGACGGCGGACAAAACCAAGATTGCTGCGGATTCGGAAGATCAGTCGGTAACGTACACGTTTCATTTCTGGAATGACCAGCGGTTTGACGTCGGGTCTATCCGCTTTACCGATGACTTGGATCCCTTCGTGGACTTCGCTGGATGCAATGGTGTGAAAAATGAAGATGGAACATACACAGACGGCTATTTTACTCTGACGCCGAAAAAGGCGGAGGACGGACACTGGACTGTGGTAGTGGTGAACTCCAGAGCAATAAACGCGAGTACATCGGCAGATGTGTCTTTTGTCACGGATTTTACCCGGGTGCCCATCGGCTACATGGTGGTTAATACGGTGAATGGGTCGACGGTAAAGACGCAGAAAACCGGGGCAGCTGTTCTCCTTGCCCGAAAGACCCTGAAAGGCGGCGAACTTGAGGACGAGCAGTTCCGCTTTACTGCCCGGGAATGCGATGAAAAGGGGAATACTTCAAAAGCATTGGTGCCCCTGGAAGCATCCAATGATAGAGACGGCAATGTGGTATTTAATGGTTTGACGTTTGAAAAGGCGGGAACATACTATTATCTCATCACAGAGGCAGGGTCTGAGGGCGAATCCTGTTATGAATACGATACGGCGAAATATATAGCAAAAGTCGTTGTGGGTGATACGAATTACCATGATACGGGGGATCATTCTTTGTATACCGTCACATCCTACCGAAAACTTTCTGGAGACAGCAGCGGCACGTATTCTGATCGTATTCCTGCCTTCGTGAATAAGGTCAGGGAGAAGTCTGAAACCCCGGCGGAGCCAAGCACACCCGCGACGCCAAATCAGCCGACTGAGCCAGCAGCGCCGTCAGAGCCGGAAGCTCCTGCTATACCGTCGCAGCCGACAACTCCCGTTACGCCCGTACAGCCCGCTGATCCCACTGCACCCGTGACTCCGGCGGAACCAGCTGCACCTTCCGTTCCGGAAACACCAACGCCAGAAAAACCATCGAAGCCATCGGTTATCCATACGGATGCTTCCGACCATCATACGGATATAAATACTGGGAAGAAAGCGTCTAATAGTACGATCAGACAAAAAGAGTCGAAGGATAACGGCGGCCAGCCACAGACAGGGGATGAATCTCAGCTTATGTTGTATTTCATTCTCTGTATCGGTGTTGCTTCGGCGCTTGCATTGGTAAGGAGAAGCAGGAGATAGTTAACCACGCCCCTGAAACTGCGAGGGATATTAACAACGGCACGCCGGCTGACAGTCAATAAATTTGCCTTTGTTCGCTAAACTCGTGCAGAAAATGCAGTATAATAACAGTTATTCGTCCGAAAAACGCAGAAATCATTGCGTTTTTCAGACGAATTTTGCTATAATATCATTATTAAATGTCACTTTGCCATGCGGGGTTTATGAATGATGAAGCGTAATATCACGGAGAAGTTAATACAGTGGAAGAACAGGGGAAACCGTAAGCCATTACTGGTGACCGGAGTCAGACAGTGTGGCAAGACATATATTCTAAAAGCATTTGGAAAAGAAAATTATCAGGATACTGCTTATTTTAATCTTGAAACGGATGATACGCTTAAGAGCATTTTTCAGCACGATTTTGACGTTAAGAGAATCCTGTTTGAACTTGGTTCCCTGCATCGAGGGCAGGCAATCCAGCCGGAAACAACACTCGTCATTCTGGACGAGATCCAGGTATGTCCAAGAGCAATCACTGCGTTGAAATATTTCAGTGAAGATATGCCGGAGCTGCATATCATTGGAGCGGGTTCACTTCTCGGCGTCGCCATCCGTGATGAATCGATATCTTTTCCAGTCGGGAAGGTGGACCGGCTTCAAATGGTTCCCATGTCATTTGCAGAATTCGCAGAAGCAATTGGAGATGGTAATTACCTTGAAGGAATTGCGCAGCAGCCGCTGAATCATCCGTTGTCCGATATCTATACGCAGCGGATGGAACAGGATCTGAAGCTATATTACGTTATCGGAGGCATGCCTGAAGCTGTCCAGTGCTGGATCGATACTCACGATCTGTCTGAGGTGGAGAGAATACAGGATAATATACTTCGCGATTACGCTGATGATTTTGGCAAACACGCCCCGGTAAGTGAACTGCCTAAGCTGCACCAGATCTGGGATTCTGTTCCGGTTCAGCTGGCGAAGGAAAATAATAAGTTTGTTTTCTCCCATGTGAAGGCTGGAAGCCGGGCGAAAGATCTGGAGGATGCGATGCAGTGGCTTGTAGATGCAGGATTGCTGATAAGAGTGCATCTCACGGCAAATCCCGAAATTCCATTAGACGGAGAGGCAGATGCCACATATTATAAGGTCTACATGTCAGATGTCGGTCTGCTTCGCAGAAAATCAAGGATCAACTATCGCACGATAATGATGGGGGACAGGGATTTTATCCATTTTAAAGGAGCGCTGACAGAAAATTACGTGCTGACTGAGTTGATATCCCTCGGCATTTACCCTTATTTTTGGAGGTCGAAGTCAGAAGCGGAGGTTGATTTCGTAACAGACAGCGAGGGAACGATATCTCCAATAGAAGTCAAATCTGCAGACAATACCCGAGCAAAAAGCCTGCATTTATTCTGTCACCGGTATGAGCCGGAACAGGCATACCGATTCTCACTGAAAAATATCGCGGATAATATGGACGGCACTACGCGGGTTTGGTGTATTCCGCTATATTGTATATACCGCTTCCCGGAATATATCCGTCTGATCTGGGAGCAGTAAAGGATGGGAAAATAGGAATAATCGGAAATACTTTATTGAAAAAATATGCAGGAACATGTTAAAATAAGGCATGTTGAGTAGCGAAAGCGTAAGTCCAGACAATTGGATTTGCGCTTTTTATTTTGGCGCGGGACGGGAGCATACGCCTGATCCTGCAGAAAATGGCCGTGGAGGAGCCAAGAATGTTCGATTATTTTAAGAAGCACAGAAGATGGAAGCTGGCGACGGCGATTCTTTCGCTGTCCCTGCTGACGGTTATGGCAGGAGCGGCAGTAGCGCCGGCCCTGGACCTGATCCGGGATTATTTCAGCGACGTGGATCCGCTCTATGTCCAGCTGATCATCAGCATGCCGGCTCTCTTTATAGCAATTACCAATCTGTTCTTTCAGCGACTCAGCCGCAGATTCCGGGCGAGGACCCTTCTCATAATCGGACTCGGCTTCTATGTTGTGGGCGGATGCGCGGCAGGGCTGTTCAGCAACATATTCCTTGTTCTGGTCTGCCGGGCGGTGGTCGGCGTTGGCGTAGGCATCATCATGCCCCTTTCCACCGGTTTGATCGCATTTTACTTTACCAGGGATAAACAGGATGTGCTAATGGGTTATTCATCAGCGATGAACATGCTGGGCGGCGTTGTAGCTACACTGATCGCCGGCGCGCTCTCCATGTTCAGCTGGCGTCTCAGTTTCTTCGTCTATCTGCTGGGACTGATCAGCATTATACTTTGTGCTCTCTGGATGCCTAATGAGTCCATTTACGATTCGAAACAGCCGAAAAAGGAGCAGGGTGTGTTCCGCCGCTATTATGTATATATCGTCGCCATGTTCCTGCTGATGGCAACATTCTTCATTTATCCGGCGGACTTCGCCATGGAGACGGCGAAGCAGGGCATCATTCCCGTGCAGTATGTAGCCATTATCATGGCGTCCATGGATATCCTGGGGTTTTTCGGCGGATTGGCCTATGCGGGCGCAAGGCGACGGTTCGGAGCGGCTGCCTGCTTTATTGCCCCGGTGCTGTTTGCCTGCGGATACGGGCTGCTTAGCCTGGTTCCAGGATGGTTCGGCACACTGGCTGGATCTTTCATCATTGGGTTTGCCAATGGTATCGGTGTTCCGTTTATCATGACGACGGCTGCGGCGAAGGCAGGCGCGGCTGCGCCTACGACGGTCATGCCTATGCTTTCGCTGGCTCTTTACCTTGCCCAGTTTGTGACGCCGTTTCTGCTGACGGCGATCCGCCCGCTGCTTTCCGGATTCATCCCGGGATACAGTTCCTATACGGCTGCGATCTTCATGGCAGCGCTGTTCTTCCTCTGGTCCATACTTGTTTTCGGTGCGTCCCGGGACCGAAGTTCCAAAAGTGAAGCGCCTGTAAAAAAGGCAGTGCGGGAGGAAGCGAAGGAAAAAATGTCCGCGTAAAAAACTGAACATTAATATGTAGAAATGGGTCTGTCTCGTTATTCCGGGACAGGCCTTTTTTGCGGTTGAAAGATTGTTAGCTGTCTTTACAAAGAAATCGTTTGACTTAGCAGTGATTCAGTGTTATTTTTCAAGTAGGCTATACTTGCGTGGGAATTGGCATTTTTTCAAAATTATTGTTTCTTCAAAGAAAAGATACCATCAGAGGAGGAGCTGAATGATCTATACCGTTACATTTAATCCGGCGATTGATTATGTGATCGCTTTGGATGATTTTCGTCTCGGTTCGATCAACCGGACAACGAAGGAAGATTACAACTTCGGAGGAAAGGGGATCAATGTTTCCATTATCCTGAAGAACCTGGGGATCGACAGCGTGGCGCTGGGATTCATCAGCGGCTTTACCGGGACGGCGCTGCGTCACGGGCTGGAAGCTGAGGGGCTGAAGACGGATTTTATCGAACTGGCCAATGGATTCACCCGGATCAATGTTAAAATCAGGGGTGAAAATGAAACAGAGATAAACGGACAGGGCCCGAATATCGATGCAGAAGCAGTGGAACGGCTGTTCGAGAAACTGGACGGTCTTACCGGCGATGACATGCTGATCGTGTCCGGTTCCGTGCCCGCTACCATGCCGGAGGATATTTACGAGAGGATCCTTGCGCGAATGGCAGAGAAGGACATCACAGTAACAGTGGACGCTACCGGCAAACTGCTGATGAACGTCCTCCAGTATCATCCCTTCCTGATCAAACCCAATGACAAGGAACTTGCAGAAATGCTCGGACGTCCCATGGAGACAACAGAAGACATCATTCAGGGCGCGAAGGACCTGCGGGAGCTGGGCGCCAGAAATGTACTGATCTCCCGCGGCGCGAAGGGAGCGTGCCTCGTTACTGAGGATGATGAGACCATGACCATCGATGCGATCAAAGGCGACGTAGTCAATACCGTGGGAGCTGGAGATTCCATGGTAGCAGGGTTTATTGCCGGTTATATCAAGACCGGAGATTATAAGTACGCACTGAGACTGGGCAATGCAGCCGGAGCAGCTACGGCATGCAGTACCGGTCTCGCCACAAGAGAGGACATAGAAGGGAAACTGAATCAATGAACATTAAAGATCTTCTGAAACCGGAATCGATCCTTATCAATGCGGATGTGAAGACCAAGGATGACGCGATCCATACGCTCATCGATCTGCATGATAAGGCCGGAAACATTTCGGACAAGGCAGTGTATACTGAGGGGATTCTGAAGAGGGAGAGTGAGAGCACAACTGCTGTCGGCGAGGGCATCGCCATCCCCCACTGCAAGAGCGGAGCGGTCGCCCATCCCGGACTGACGGCGATGACCGTCCCTGAGGGCATCGATTACGACGCGCCGGACGGCAAGCCTTCCAACCTGATCTTCATGATCGCCGCGCCCCTGGACGGGGATCTGCATCTGGAAGTGCTCGCCCGTCTGATGACGCTGCTCATGGATCTGGATCTGCGCCAGAAGCTGCTGAGCGCCGGATCAGGCCAGGAGTTCCTGGATATGCTGACCGAGGCAGAGAAAGCGAAATTCCCGGAGGAAGCGGGAGAAGCTGAGCCGGATAAGGCAGAAGCGGCACCTGCAGAAGCGGAATCCGGTCAGGCCGGACAGGATGACGGACATTATCGTGTCCTGGCTGTTACTGCATGCCCCACAGGCATCGCCCATACTTATATGGCGGCAGAAGCTCTGAATCAGAAGGGCGCCGAGATGGGCATTCCCATCAAGGTTGAGACAAACGGATCCGGCGGAGCCAAAAACATCCTGACAAGAGAAGAGATCGAAAAGGCAGAAGCCATCATCATTGCGGCAGATAAGAATGTTGAGATGGCCCGTTTCGACGGAAAGAAGCTGCTGGCGACTAAGGTAGCCGACGGCATAAACAAGCCGGAGGAACTAATCACAAGAGCTCTTAGCGATGAGACGCCGGTCTATCATCATAAAGGAGGCGGCGGCGCGGCGGCTGTATCCAACGACGAGCCGGAAAGTGCGGGGCGCCGCATCTATAAACATCTGATGAACGGCGTATCCCACATGCTGCCCTTCGTTATCGGAGGAGGTATCCTGATTGCCGTAGCATTCCTGATCGATACGATCGCAGGAGCGCCGAGAGACGCGAACTTCGGTACATATACCGCAGCGGCGGCATTCTGTAAATCCATCGGAGGCGTTGCTTTCGGATTCATGCTCCCTGTCCTTGCGGGATTCATCGCAGAATCCATTGCTGACCGTCCGGGCCTGGCAGTAGGATTCACAGGCGGATCTATTGCCACACTGGGATGCACATTCGCAGCGCCGGCGGGCGAAGCGACGGCGGTATCCGGATTCCTGGGCGCCCTGCTTGCCGGATTCATCGGCGGACTGATCGTCATCCTGCTCCGTAAGCTCTTCGCATGGCTGCCGGAGACAATCGAACGAATGATGCCGGTACTGATCATTCCGGTTCTGGGCATCCTTCTCATGGGCCTGTTTATGTGCGCAGTCAACCCGGTGGTGGGAGCGCTCAATTCCGGACTGACCAACGCGCTGAAGTCCATGAACGGAACATCCTCTATACTGCTTGGACTGATCGTCGCAGGCATGATGGCCATCGATATGGGTGGTCCCTTCAACAAGGCATCCTACCTGTTTGGAACCATGATGCTGGCTGACGGTGTATATAACATTATGGCGGCCGTCATGATCGGCGGCATGGTACCGCCCATCGCCATTGCCCTGTCCACCACATTCTTCAAGAACCGCTGGACAGACAACGAGCGCAAATCCGGTCCTGTCAACTATATCATGGGACTGTGCTTCATCACAGAGGGCGCGATCCCCTATGCGGCAGCGGATCCGCTCCGGGTCATTCCGTCCTGCATGATCGGTTCCGGTCTGGCAGGCGCGCTGTCCATGATGTTCGGCTGCGAGCTCATGGCTCCCCACGGCGGGATCTTCGTATTCCCGGTCGTCACCCATGTAGGCGGCTACCTCATCGCTCTGGCAGTCGGCTCAGTGGTCGGAATGCTCATGCTTTCCATCCTGAAGAAAAAGAAGACCGCAGAGCAGCAGAAGGACGAAGGCTCTGCTGCAGGCCTGGTGCTGGAATAACGTCAAGTCAAGACTTTGTAGCTAATTTAAGGAGGTTAACTATGGTATCTAAGAAAGTAACAATCATCGATCCCGAAGGATTCCACATGAGACCGGCGAGCAAGTTCTCCGGCGAGATGGCTAAATTCAAGGCGAATATTACCATCGAGGCTGACGGCAAGACAGCCAACGGCAAGAGCGTCATGACCCTGATCGCCAGCGGATTCAAGGGCGGTACAGAAGTAGAAGTCAAGTGCGACGGAGAAGATGAGCAGGCTATGCTGGACAGAGCCTGTGAGCTCATTGCGCTGGGCGCTGATATGTAATGATTGTGCAGGGATCCTGGGGGATCCCTGTTTTTGTATATAACAAAGGCCTGACCGGCCGGGTAACAGGAAAGGATCGGGAGTATGCTAAAGGGTATAGCGGCATCGGACGGAATCGGCATCGGTACCGTCGTGACGGTGAAACACCAGGAAATAAAATATGAGCCGAAGCAGGTGACGGATAAGGACGGGGAAAAGTCCCGCCTGCAGGACGGGATCAAAACGTTCCTCGACAAGACGGGCAAGCTTGCAGAGGAGATGGAGAAGTCAGTCAATGCAAAAGACGCGGAGATCATGTACGGTCACATTGCCATGATGAGCGACCCGTTCATGGGGCAGCAGATGGAGGAGCAGATCGACGGCGGAAGCTGCGCAGAGGCAGCGGCGGAGACCGTACTGAACATGTTCCGGGATATGTTTGCGGCGTCAGAAGATGAACTGACAAGGCAGAGAGCAACAGATGTAGAAGACATTAAATCCCGCCTGCTGAAGATCCTTCTTGGCATAGAGGATACGGATCTGGGGGCGCTGCCTGCCAATACGATCCTCGTTACAGAGGACCTGACACCGTCTATGACAGCGGAGATGAATCACGACAGCGTCGTGGGCATCGTAACAGAGAGCGGGGGCATGACATCCCATTCTGCCATTCTTTCCCGGGCGCTGGAGATCCCTGCGGTGCTCAGCGTTAAGGATGCGGTCAGCACGCTGGCAGAAGGCAGCAGAGTCATCGTGGACGGACTTCACGGCAAAGTGCTGGAGGCGCCTACGGATCAGGACGTTGCAGAGTATCAGGAGAAGCAGGCCCGTTTCCTGAAAGAGAAAGAAGCGCTGAAGTCCTATATCGGTAAGGAATCAGTAACAGCAGACGGTCTTCATAAGGAAGTATTCTGCAACATCGGGAATCCGGAAGACGCCCGGACGGCGGCAGACCGGGACGGCGAAGGCGTCGGACTCTTCCGGACGGAGTTCCTGTTCATGGATGCAGACAGCATCCCCAGCGAAGAGGATCAGTACAAGGCGTACAAGAAGGCCTGCGTCGCTCTTTCGGGGAAGACGGTCATCATCCGTACCCTGGATGTGGGCGGAGATAAGGAAATCCCCTACATGCATATTCCGAAAGAGGAGAATCCCTTCCTGGGATACCGGGCGATCCGCTGGTGCCTGAACAACCCGGCAGAATATGAGAAACAGCTGCGGGCACTGATCCGGGCGAACAGTGATACCGGAGAGAACCTGTGGATCATGACGCCCATGGTCACATCCGTATCAGAAATTAAGGCGGTCCGTTCCATGGCGGAGAAGATCTGTGAAGAGACCGGTCTGCCCGTGCCTAAGATCGGAACCATGATCGAGACGCCGGCGGCGTTTGTTATGGCTGACGTTCTGGCGAAGTACTGCGATTTCTTCAGCATCGGCACAAATGACCTGACACAGTACATCATGGCTGCCGACCGAGGAAACAGCAAGGTAGCATATCTGTATAACACCTATGATCCGGCTGTATTGCGTGCCCTGAAGCGGATCATCGGATGCGGAAAGGATGCGGGCATTACGGTAGGAATGTGCGGAGAGGCTGCAGCAGACCCGCTGCTGATCCCGCTGCTCATCAGCTTCGGCCTGGATGAGTTCTCTGTATCCCCCACGTCTGTACTCAAGACAAGAGCAGAGATCGCCCGCTGGACGAAAGACGAGGCGGATCGGATCGCTGACGCCGTAATGAAGCTGGAAACAGCAGAAGAAGTGAAGGAATATCTGGACAGCGCAGTCAGCAGAGACTGACCGGCGGAATTCAGGCTGGAGGAGTAAGATGGAAACGATGCCCACGCCAAAAGTTACAGTACAGGATCTGATCCGGCAGCTGAAGCTGAAGGAGCTGATCCCGGAGATAGACAGTTCAGGCCGGGAGATTACGGTGACTGCCGTGAACCGGCCGGGACTGCAGCTGGCAGGATTTTTCCATTATTTCTCCAGCGACCGGGTCCAGATCATGGGAAACCTGGAGACCGCATACATCAGGTCCATTCTGGATCAGAATGATTCTGAGAGCAGGGACCGGCTTCAGGCAAATTACCGGCGGCTTGCAGCCGCCGGCGTTCCCTGCATCATCTATGCGAGAGGACTTACGCCGGAACAGGACTTTGTTGATATATGCAGGGAGGAGGGCGTGCCCCTTCTTGTATCGGATTATACGACGACAGACCTGGCTGCGGGCATCATCGCCTGGCTGAAGCGGCAGATGGCGCCTTCTATCATGGTTCACGGCGTGTTCATAGACGTTTATGGCGAAGGGGTGCTGATCACCGGCGAAAGCGGCATCGGAAAATCGGAAGTGGCGCTGGAACTGATCCGCAGAGGTCACCGCCTGGTGGCAGACGACGCGGTAGTCCTTCGCAAACCCACGGATTTCCTTGTGGAGGGTACGTCTGCGGAGCTGACCCGGTTCTTTCTGGAGCTGCGGGGCATCGGCATCGTCAATGTGGAGAAGATGTACGGCGTGGAAAGTGTCCGGGTAAAAAAGAAGCTGGACATGATCATAGAGATGGTAGCGTGGACAGACGCGGCGGAGAGCTTCGACCGGATCGGCATGGAGATCCAGCACCAGGATGTGCTGGGCGTCCCCGTGGCGAAGTACCGGGTGCCCGTCAAGCCGGGCAGGAACATTGCGGTCATCGTGGAGGGCGCCGCGGTGAATAACCGTGCCCGGAAGATGGGGTACAACGCAGCCGAAGAATTGAATAACCGGCAGATGCACCCGGACGAGCTGTAGTGTCCGGGGCTGCCGGTGGTAAGTTCGAGACCCCTGTCAGGGAGTTTGCGTCTGATCGATAAGGGGAACTATCTCTGGAGTGTCTTGATCCCTGTCATATCACTCATACTGTAGCATCCCGGTTTCTGGTGCACCAGAAATTCCGCCGCGTCTACGGCGCCGGAGGCGAAGCACCGGAAGCTGTCGGAATGATGAGCGATCTCCAGCACTTCGCCGGAGCCGAAGAACCTTACCGTATGGTGACTGCAGACGTCGCCGCCCCGCAGAGAATGGAACCCGATGGTTCCTTTTTTTCTTGGATCGATGCCTTCTCTGCCGCAGACCATGTTGTCTTTCAGCGAGATCCCTTTGGCATCCGCGATGACCTGCCCCATCTCCAGGGCTGTTCCGCTGGGAGCATCGATCTTGGTATTATCATGCATGTCTACGATCTCTACATCCAGGTCATTACCGCCGTATGCTGCGGCAGCTGCCAGGAGCTGGTACATTACGGTTACCAGCCGGGATGTGTTGGCGGACAGCATGACAGGGATGGATGCTCCCGCGTCGGCGAAGGCCTGCCGCTGTTCTTCGCTGAATCCGGTCGTGCCGCAGACCAGAGCCTTGCCCCGTGCGACGGCAAGGCGAAGCACTTTCATGGACTCCTCAACATTGGTGAAATCTATAATTGCATCGCATTCATCTATAATTTCCGACAGGTCATCCACGACGGGAGCACCTAAAGAACCAATCCATGCCACGCTGCCGATATCTGATCCGATATAATCCCTTCCGGGAGCACCGACGCCGCCGACGATCTGGATCTGCGGCCTTGCTGCCGCGGCTGCCGTTACTTCCCTGCCCATCTTTCCCCTGGGTCCCATGACGATCAGTTTCATAGCTGTTTTCCTCCTTCTATATTCAAAATAAGCTCCCGCGCAAACTGCCTTGCGCGCGTTTCTTTCTCCTCGTCCATAAAGGGGTCATTCAGATTCCGCTGCCGTTCTTTCTGGGACTTGCAAACAAGATCGTGATATTCATAAGCGCCTCCCGTACTATTTCCATACATACTATTTCCAGTTGTGCAGCAAGCCCAGCTCCTGGTAATTTCCCTTAACCGGGAGCAGCACCTCCGTCACGAAGTTGTCCTCGTTAACCGTAGAATAGACGTCCAGTATGTGCCGCTCACAGGAATTGCCTTCGAGTTCGTAGCCGTGCTCCCGGGTCCATTCGATCATTCTGCGATAGGTGTCCCCGATCTCGGAAAGGGGACCGATGTGATAAGAAGTGACCGCCATGAAACCGCCGAATTCCATGGTCTTCTCTCGGCTCTTGCTGTTCGGAAACAGGATCTGCAGCAGCGTCATCTTGGTGTTCCGCCCGTCCAGCCGGTCCTGGTAGGAATCGTAGAGCACGTGAAAGGCGCCGCCCATATCCACCATAGAATGGCCGTAGCCCTTGGACTGGGTGAAATAGCGTGTCTCGATATATGCGTCGCACTCCCTGGGGCTCAGACTGCTTCCTGTAAAATCTTCAATGTAGTAGAAATAGGGCTGCTGGGGAAGAAATCGGGTCTTGATCTCCGTCTCCCGGTGCCGCAGCGTCTGCTTCCCCTCTATGATCAGGGCGGCCCAGGACTTGAGGCTGTCCAGCCGCTGGTGGTAGTATTCTATCTTTTCCTGTGTCTCGTCGATCTTCTCCATGAACTTGGCCTGCAGCCCTTCCAGATCGTCGCTGGTGATGGCGTCCCGGATCTCCTCCAGACTGAAGCCTTCGTCCACGAGGTAACGGATCGTCTGGATCCGGCGCATAGTCTCCACGCTGTAATAGCGGTAGTGACTGGATGGATCTACCCGGTCCGGCTTCAGCAGTCCGAGGCTCTCGTAATGCCGCAGCATCCTGGGGGTCACCTCGCAGGTCCGGGCTGTTTCTCCTATGGAATACAAAGTCCTGTCTTTCACGTTCTCCTCCTGTTCTCTGTCCCGATTATCCCATAACCTTAACACTGTGTCAAACATTAAAGGCGTTTTTTGCCTGAACCAGCCGAAAAAGAACCTTGGCTTGTAATATATTGGATGGATTTGCGCCGAAATCTCCGGAAAAACAGGCGGTCAGGGCTTTGTATCCCCTTGACTCTTACAGCGTGTCAGGGCTTATAAAATATGTGGAAACCAAGTAAATGCAAGGGGTACAGCCGTTTGGGTAGTGTCAAGTGAAATATGAAAACGGTGGTCCTGGGAGATCAGGGCTGATAGGAACTTAGAAAAGTGTATAAAGTAGTCTGAGA
>OMXT01000047.1 GCA_900315125.1 uncultured Eubacteriales bacterium | reverse complement strand
TCGCGGATATCCCGGTCATGCAGTACCTCTGCACACATAAGTTTACATCCTACGCAAAAATTAAACGCCCTTTTGGTACGGGAATATCTCTGCCAAGCAGCTTTGCTGTTTCAATCCACTCAGCTATAACCAAATCGGAGTTATCTATTGCTTCCTGAGGTGTTTTACCATCTGACATACAGCCAGCTAATTCCGGAACCTCAACAATCCACTTCTGATCATCTTCCGACCAGTAAACTATTCTCTCATATCTGTTCATCATAGCACCTCCAGTTTATTATTCAGGATAATATTCCTGACTTGTTTTACCTGATATGCCTTCGCCTTGTTTCCCTCGGGCTGAATATTGATGATCTCTTCAACACTTTCTTGAAAAAAGATGTGATGATCTCCCTTAATTCTTTGAGAAAATCCCAATCCCTCCAACAATTTCTGAAGATCACTGAACTTGATATTATTATCCTTTTTGCCCGATAACACATCATTCAGTATCCGTTCTATCTTAGGCATCCCCCATCGTCCGTCCAGTATATATCTCTATCCCTCAATAATTGTGAAAAGTATATTTCGATAGCTTTATTATATCAACACCCCGTTGCAGTGATCCACTTCGTGCTGGATGATCTGAGCAATGTAGCCGCTGAAGCTCTGCTTCTGCTTCCTGAATTCCATGTCTCTGTACTCAACAGTAATCGACTGGTATCGTATCGTTTTCCTGATTCCGCTTAATGACAGGCATCCTTCCTCTGCTTCGTAGGGATCTGAACTGGCAGTGATCACAGGATTCAACATCGCGATATTCATCGGCCCAATCCCCACCGCGATGATCCGCTTGCTGACACCGATCATGTTCGCAGCCATGCCCACGCATTCACCGCGGTGCGCTGCCAGCGTATCGAGCAGGTCCCTTGCCGTTTCAATATCTTCTTTCGTCGCGTCTTTCGACTTCAGCGCCAGCGTGAATACATCTTTACAAATCGGTCTGACCATATTTATGCCTCTCTCCCATGAGATAATCTCTCACTTCAACAATTCATCCAACACCAGTTTACGGTTCTCAAGGAACAATTTGGTAATCTGATAGCTTTCTGTATCCTCATACGCACACGGACGGATCCCTGAGTCGCCGAACTCCAGGATCTGCGCGCCCGGAATACCTAATAATATCGGCGAATGCGTAACGATAATGAACTGCGAACCCTTCTCCGCCATCATGATAATATGAATCAGCAATGTGAGCTGCCTTTGCGGGGACAAAGCCGCTTCCGGCTCGTCCATCAGAAACAGCCCTTCCCTTCCCGTGCCCTGCATAAACTCAAGAAAGCTTTCCCCATGAGAGAGGCCGTGGTAATCCACTCCCCCGCTTCCGTCAGCATAGTCTATTGCTTTCGTTGCCACATTAAAAAAGCTCTCAGCCCGGAAGAAATATCCCGCACTGGGTCTTCGGTATCCCTTTGTGATACGGGCTGCACTCCAAAGCTCTGAATAATCATCATAGGTGCTGAAACGGTAATTCAGCGTTCCGCCCTCCGGATTGAATCCATAGGATACAGCAAGAGCCTCCAGCAATGTGGATTTTCCGGAACCATTTTCCCCAGCGAAAAACGTGATGCGATTTGGAAATTCAAGCGCTTTAAGGTCCATCAGGGCTGGGATCTCCCGCAAATATGAATACTCATCGATCTGATCCCAGTAGATCTTTATTTCACGGATATAATTATCGTTCATAATCAGATTGTCCTTAATACCGTACCTTCTCTTTGAATCTCGCTGAAAAACGGTAATACATCCACATTATTGTAGAAATAATCTCTATTTTCGATAATCGGTGAAAGCATCACCCCCTGATCCAGTAACAGGGCAGCTCCAGTATCTCCTCTTGCATAGGATCCAAAAAGAATGACATCTATATCACCAGGAAAGAGATGAGCAATCTTACTATTTAAGTCAGCAATCAGAGACATCACCTTATTTTGACTGATCATTTTCCAGCACCCCTCTTTATCAAAAGAATTGCCCATTCGCTACCCTTAATTTATTAACATTATAAATGCAAACAAGACGATTATCAACTTGGTCGTTGCATTGAAACAGCATACCTAACCCGGACGTTACTGTCCAAGGGTTGACAGGAGAGACTGCCCTGGAGAATCATCGGCTTCCCCTAAACGGTAACTTGACGCCGAACATTACTGAACTGGTGAACTCCACTGGAAAGACTGACATTCGTCCACTTGAAAAGCCAACCGACTGCGATTCGATCGCAGGCGATTGGCTGTGTGCTGCTGGTTCTGTTTAAGAATCCGTTCGGATCCCGCTTCTTTATTTAAGGTATTCGCGGTAGAAGCTTTCGATCTTATCAAAGGGGATCAGGTCTTTGTTCTCTCCGCCGTCGTAGAGATCTGTGTGGACTGCACCGGGGATGATCATCAGCTCCTTGTTCTCCGCGTAGGCAGATCCTTCGGTCATCTTAGCGTACTCATCCCGGCTGAAGTAGCAGGAGTGGGCTTTCTCTCCATGGATCATCAGGACCGCGCTGCGGATCTCGTTCGTATACTGGCAGATCGGCTGGTTGATGAAGGACATGCATCCAGTCCTGTTCCATCCATCTGTAGAATTAAGGGAACGGGGATGATAGCCGCGGTCTGTCTTATAATAGTCGTGATAATCCGCTACGAAGAACGGAGCATCCTCAGGCAGCGGATCCACGACTCCGCCGGCTCTCTCGTAAACGCCGTTTCTATACTCCTCGGTACGGATGTTATTAAGTTCCTGTTTCATCTCAAACCGGGTGTTCTCATTATCTGCGGCATCGAAGTATCCGTTTGCGTTGACACGGCTCATGTTATACATGGTAGACGTTACTGTTGCCTTGATCCTTGTGTCCAGAGACGCAGCGTTCAGCGCCATGCCGCCCCATCCGCAGATGCCCAGGATCCCGATCTTTTCCGGGTCCACATTCTCCTGAACAGACAGGAAATCCATCGCAGCCTGGAAATCCTCCGTATTGATGTCCGGCGAAGCCATATATCTCGGCTGTCCCCCGCTTTCTCCGGTAAATGACGGGTCGAAAGCGATCGTCAGGAATCCCCGCTCTGCCAGTGTCTGCGCATACAGTCCGGAGCACTGTTCCTTAACTGCCCCGAAGGGTCCGCTGACCGCAATGGCGGCAAGTTTGCCCACTGCACCTTTTGGCACATACATATCTGCTGCCAGAGTTATGCCGTATCTGTTGTGAAACATCACTTTGCTGTGTTCAACCTTATCACTCTGTGCAAATGTTTTATCCCATTCCTTCGTCATTGTAAGCTTCTCCATTTTTATGATCTCCTTCCTACAAACCCTGAACTCACGCATTCCGCCCCATTTCGTAAGCCGCCTGCATCGCATCCTGATGGCTCTCCGCATCCTTCGGAGCCTCATTGCCGCCGCCGTTTACCAGACCGCAGAACTGAGCTTTAGGGAAACAATCGATCCATCCTTTAAGTCCGTTCACCGCCCTTTCCGGTATGTGCTCCCCGGCTTCCGCAGAAGTTGTGATCAGGTAGATATCCCTGAACTTGCAGTCCTCAATGTACAGCGGATTGGTACGATCCAGGAATGTCTTCAGCTGTCCGCTGAGTTCGTAATAGTAAATCGGTGTTGCGAAGATGATGGACTCTGCGGCACACACCTTTCCGATCATGTCGTCCATGTCATCCCGGATCACACATTTGCCGGTCTTCTGACATGCCAGGCAGCCTCTGCAGAAGTTCAGATCCTTATCTTTCAGCGAAATATATTCCACCTCATTTCCAGCTTCCCGTGCTCCCGCTTCTGCCTCTCTGGCCAGGATCTCCGAGTTGCTCCCGTTTCTCAGGCTTGATGATACGATCAATACTTTCTTCGACATATTCTTTCCTCCACACTTAATTCTTTCTGTTCTGTAATGAATAGATCAGATAGTCCAGGCAGTCGACCTTCTGCTGCGTTTGATGGACCTCGTCCATCAAAGCATGCCTCTGCCCCGATAGCAGCGTACAGGCATCCTTCGTCCTGCCCCCCATGAGAAGCGCGCAGACTCTTTCCGTCACATCCTTATCACAGCCGGCGTCTATACAGTTTCTTCTGATCAGCCGTATACGATCCAATTCCCTCACGCTCCTTCCGCCTGTCTTCAGTAACATCATAGACCGCCGCACATATAATAGCAAATACCTAATATATAAATTATGATATGCTTTATGAGCATATCATAATCGATGTATAATATTATTACAGGAAGGAGTATCCCTATGGAGATCAGAGTATTGAGGTATTTTCTCACAATAGCCCGGGAGGGCAGCATTACCAGGGCATCTAATGTGCTGCACCTGACGCAGCCGACTCTGTCAAGGCAGATCCACGAGCTTGAGGACGAACTGGGCAGTCAGCTTTTCATCCGCGGCAGTCACAGCATGACTCTTACCCGCGAGGGGATGCGTCTGCGCAGGCGCGCGGAGGAGATCGTTTCTATGGTGGACAAAGTCCAGTTCGAATTTACTCAGACAGACCGGATCACTGGTGAAATAGATATTGGAGGCGGAGAAACAGCAGCCATGTCTTTGATCACAGATACCTGTACGGAACTGCATGATCTTTATCCCGGCATCCATTTTAATCTCTACAGCGGAAACTCGGAAGATGTAACAGACCGCCTGGACCGGGGTCTGCTCGACTTCGGCATCCTGATCCAGCCGGCAGACCTGTCGCGGTATGATTCACTGCGGATCCCGGCGGCTGAGACATGGGGCGTACTCATGAGAAAGGACAGCCCGCTGGCATCGCAGAAGGGTATAACAAAGGATGATCTGCTGGATCTCCCCCTGATCTTCTCCCGTCAGGTCCTTCAGTCCGGCACATCGGGAAATCCCTACTTCGAATGGTTCGGCAGCGACTACGGAAAACTGAATATCGCAGCCACATATAACCTGATCTATAATGCATCTCTCCTCGTCCGCTCCGGCCTCGGCTACGCGATCACGATAGACCATCTGGCCGACGTCTCAGAGCAGAGTTCCCTTTGCTTCCGTCCGCTGGAGCCCCGGCTGGAACTCGGACTGGATCTGGTATGGAAAAAATATCAGGTATTCTCCCCTGCCGCGGAACTGCTTCTTTCCAGGCTGCGGGAAAAGTTCCTGACGGAATGACATAGACAATAAATAACAGACGATTGTCAGTCTTTTTTGTGGTGGGATTAAATCTTATGTAAGGCAGCATCATGCCAGTTAAGTTCCGGGAACGGGATCACCTTCTTAGGATTCTCCGGATGCTCTGCCAGACATTTCTCCATCCAGACCATGTCATACCACCTGCCGAACTTGCAGCCGCACTTACAGAACCGCCCAGCCATGCGGTATCCCATGTGCTCGTGGAATTGTGCGCTGTTCTTCGTCAGGTATTCGTCATCTGTCTCGGGATAAGCAATGCAGGCATACAAGTTAGTGATATTCTGTGCCCGGGATATATCCTCCAGCGTTTGATAGAGCCACTTTCCCAGACCCATGCCTTTGCTCTTCGCCCCAAGATAGATCGTAGTCTCGCAGGACCAGTCATAGGCTTCCCGTCCAACAAATGGCCCCGAATACGCATATCCTAGGATCTCTCCGCCGCACTCCGCAACGAGATACGGATACCTTTTCAGTGTCTTCTCTATTCTTCCGCGAAACTCTTCCAGCGAAGGCACATCATATTCAAATGGGATTGCAGTATCCTTTACATACGGCGCATAGACCGCCAGTATCTGCTCTGCGTCATCCGAAGCCGCAGTTCTGATTCGGATATCATCCATTACACTCACCCCATTTTCCACTTATAGATGCCACTTCTCCGCCTGTTTTTTCTTCATGCAGATCATAAGATTCGTTCCTTTTCCGCAGCCTGCCAGATTGATTGTCCATGCTCCCTCCAAATCTTCGAATACCTTCAGCAGTTGTATAACTGCGGTTTATACCGCACGACCAGTACGATTTCCATGACCCTTTTTATCTTCGGTAAACCGATGACTCTCAGCAATCAGCTTCATGATTTCCGCATCGGGCACGGTATCGTCCAGAATGACCGTAATCCAGTTCTTCTTGTTCATATGATAAGCCGGATAGAATCCGCCCTTTTCAATCAGAGCGGGTACCAGCTCAGGATCCGCCTTGACATTGATCACGTCACAGGCGCCGCTGCCATCCTTAAGCTTCTTCCGGTCGATATCCATGATCAGCCCGTACCACTTATGGTTGACAGGATTTCTAAAGGCGCCGTAGTTTTCCGCCCCATATTTATCCCACAGAAACTCCGGCAAATCTCCGTACTGCAGCCGGATCAACTCTGCGATGCGGTTCGCCTGATCTGAGCCAAAAAACCTGTTCTCAAAGCATGCTCCTCTGATCTCTTCCAGGATCCTCTGGTACTCTTCCCGCACCTGCCCTACGAACCTGCCTGCGGCTGCTTCCCTGCGAAAGGCAGTATATTCATCGCCTGTATCCAAGTCCACGACCACGCCGGACACCGTTCCCTCCGGAGACACCGTGACCTTCGCCTGGAGATTTCCTGCGCCCATGGGTCTTGTGATTACAAAGCCTTTTTCTTCAGGAACAAAGCCATATTCCTGCAATTTTTCAGCGTCTGCCCGCGCCTTACCGAACACCTCATCTTCAATTTGCATTCTATGCTAATCCTCTTAACTATTCCCCGAACAATTACTTTCTGCATAGATGTTCTGCAGAACTTCCAAAATATGTCAGCCAGAGCCTAATATTTCAATCAGTAATATTTGACGTCTAACCATTATCGCATTGTCAATCGCATTGTCATTTTAACATCATTCAGGGCTGTTTTCCACTTCTTAGGATTCGTCTTTTTTCTGTTCTTCCTCATACATTTCCCCGTTCGAATCATTCTCATCTTCCATCTTCTTTCCTTGATATGCGAAGTGCCCTGCCAGTAGGACAGCCATCAGGATATACGGCATGGCCGCCTGCCAGAAATCATGAAACGCTCCGCCCACAGCAAGACTGATGAAGTAAACGCCCCCGATGATCAATGTGGAGATCAGCATAAACCTGATTTCATGTTTCAGAATCGCCTGATTGTTCGCGTCCTTTACGAGCTTCTTTTCCATCTTCGGATCTCCTTTCACAAGTTCATCCAGACTAATCTGATAGAGGTCACTGAGTGCGATCAGGCTGGCAATATTCGGTCGATTCAATGTGATTTACATGGACTGTACTCCCTGTAAAAAAACATTTACAAAGCCGTCAACTGCTCTGTTTATTCCGCTTGCTGCCGGTTAGTTCTCCTGTCTGTCAGGAATATTTTTCTCATTCAGACAGGAATTGCAAAAATAGGGGTCGCGGCTGTCCGGCGTCGAGATATTCTTCCGATTCGGGAGTGTCACCAGTTTAAAGGGCCGCTTCTCATCGTAACCGTAGACTTCTTTCTTCTTCTGCAGCTTGTACAGAAGGTAATCCATAGTCTCCTGAGAGAGCCGATTCATGCGCGGATAATCCGGGTACCTGTTGATCTCCGGAAATTTCAGGCCGTCTTCAGTCACGGCAACGTCAAAACCCATCCATTCCAGCTGAGGAATTTCCATGGCCACCTTTTTTACAGTATTGACGATAAAATCCCAGTGGGGGATGTAACCGTCGATCAGTACGCCGGTATCCGGGTGTCTGGGCGTCGGAACGATGTTATTATCAATCATCAGCGCAGCGTCATGATAGTGCCCGTTCGCCGCGTCCAGCAGAACGTTCATTCCGCCGGCGCCGATGTTATCCACTGCGCCAGTCCTGCTCGTTCCGATCCGCATATAGCAGTCATGGATCTCTGGTGTGCGCCCATCCTTCTTGAAAACTTCCAGACGCAGGGTGTTCACTGACCCGTCGTAGATATCACGGAGCTGTTTGCAGCTTCGGATATATTCTGTAATAAGATACTGGTTATCTACATTTGCCAGAATGCCGACGACTTTTTCCTTTGTCACCACTTCCCGATTCAGGCAGTAGTGCCCGTCCTCGTAAGAAAACCTGTAGAAACCATCTCCGTGGGATCCGCTGACCGGCTTCAGTGCCAGCTCACCTTTCTCCCGAACCATACGGAACACATCTTCAAATGTATTGCCGTATCCTTCCGGGCAGTCCATCATCGGGATGATTTTATTTATCCCGTTGCGCTTCATCGTGTAATAATAATAAGCAGGAAAAAACTCGTTATAGCGACTGCAAATATACTTAACCGTGATCTTGTCTTCCATCCAGCCGCGGTAGCGGCCATTGATATGCCTCATCCATTTATATTCAAAATCCGAGATCGTATTCTCCCAGTTATCCTTTGTGATCCCATACTGTGTCAGTCTGTAAGAGAAGTAGCCGTGCCTGTAGCCCCAGAGTTTTTCTGACAGCGGCACGCTCCTGTCCCGAAAGAGATCAAACAGCACGTCCTTAATCCATGTTATGCTGAGATATGGTTTGAGACCCTTTGGGTAAAATGTCCCGGCAAAAATCTTTCGAATCTTAAGCTTCGCCTTATGATGACCGCGCTCACGGCGCGCTGTCGGGTTCTCATAATTTTCCTTCTTCTCCCGGATCTTACGCTTCAGATAGCATGTGATCTCCGGCTCAAAGGGTTCAAGAATCGGATAGTCCGGCATGTTCTGGAAACTCCAGATTTTCGGACCATTGTCTGTGATAACCAGAACGGCGCCAAACAATTCAAGTTCCGGGACGAATCGACATAACCGGTCGATCATATCCACAAGCTTGCTCCATTTTGGAACCTCGCCTAGGATTTTCACTCCAGAAACAGGATTCTCTGTTATTTGAACCCTCTTCCCCCCTCGAACAGTCAAAGCCTCGCTGAACATGCCATCTCTGCGGTCCACAGAGGACAGCATCCGCAGATAAACATCATAATACCGCGGATCATAAAGGGCAGTCTCCCTGCCCGTGTCCGCAGGGTTCTCTGTTCCTCTGCCGGCTCCGCTGTCTGCTTCCCTGTCATTCAGGTTATCGTCGTTCACATTGGTCCCGGAGGTCCCCTCCTGATTTTCCGCAGAATAGTTCATCCGCTCCGGAAACACTTTGGCGAGGTCGTGGGATACCAGGAATTCCGCCTTCCCGCCATCCGCTGAAACATCCATTACCTGTTCTTTCTCCAAAGGTTCGTCCATTTCAAGCATAGCACGGCCAATCTCCGGATTGTCACCCATCTCGTTAAATATGGTAATATTCAGAAGGTATGGCTGGCCGCTTGCTGAGCAGAAACCTTCCGCAGGTTTCAGATATTCCCGGAGTACCGAGACCCCGGCATACTCGCAGATACGATTTACCATCGTCTCTTCCGTTATCTTCGTCCGTTTCTTTGGAGCATAAGCCGGAGCATAGAAATACTGTATTCCATCCCATCCTACGAGAACGGATCGTCCTCCCTTTGTATCCGCCAATTCAAGAATCTCTTTGTCTCGGATGAAACGGAGCATGCTTAAGATATCATGACCGTACTTTACCTTATCCAGGTGGCGCAGCTGAATGAGAAACGTTTCCCCGTCTCTCTTACCGATCTGGTAATAGCATTCCGGCATCCATGCGTCAAAGGGCTTAAAGATTTCATGTACAGTGATCTTATCTG
This sequence comes from uncultured Eubacteriales bacterium, assembly GCA_900315125.1. GTDB lineage: Bacteria > Bacillota > Clostridia > Peptostreptococcales > Anaerovoracaceae > Aminicella. The sequence continues at coordinate 92,555 of OMXT01000047.1, read as the reverse complement.
ACAGCCATATAATATATTTGCCGTTCAAAGGATATATATAATAATAATCCCGTTCCGACACAAAATCTTCCACATTCTGTTCAGTTATACCGAACCGTGCTACAGTTTCCGGCATGAATCCGTGTTCATATGCCCATTCCTTATTTTTAGCAGAAGCCAGTGATATACGCCGATTCCGCTGCACTTTCCTCATCCACTTCTTTGCCTGACGCGGCGTGAATCCCTCCGTCGTCGGCTGATATATCCGGGCATACGTTACGGCTTTCCAGACTTTATTTATAATCCTGCCCAAGCTTCCGCCTCCAATACTTTCTTCTGCAGCAGATAGTCTTTCGGGGTGTTAATGTTCTTTGTTTCCATACTCATTTTCACGAAATCCGGTCCTGGAATTCGCCCACCGTCTTTCATCCCTGTATATTCGTTATATACATCCCATCCGATACAGCGTTCCAGTTCTCCTGCCAGGAACCGTTCTCTCACCCTTTTTACACACTGCCGGAGCCGCTCCCCTCCCAGCACCTTTATTGCAACGATAGAATGCCGTACCCCGAAAAACTTCAGGACCTCTGTCGGTTCTTTCACTATGGTCTCTATATCGCCGTCTGCATAGAAGGTATCGCCGTAAAGGAAGCATACATTATCAGCGATGAGTTCCCAGGTGAAGCGGTCTACTTCCAGCACATTATTCATTGGCTCATAACGAAATGCACCGCGTATGTCGTAGGAGGGGTCATGGGATGTAATGATTATTTCCGCTCCGGGATCCGAAATACGCACCAGACGTACAGTTCGCGCCAGCAGTGTCTCCCCGCCAAATGTCGCAAGATGCTTTGGTGTACCTCCATATCTGTTCCATCGAGTTCCCCTGCCATCTGCCATAATAATATATCTCATCAGACGTTCACCCCATGATAACGGTAGAAATCACCCAATTCTCCATGACGCTGCCCTCCCCAAAGCTGAATAATATTCACGCCTGAGGATGCATTTGCCTCTATGATGCAGATTCCGCTGTCGGTCAACACCAGATCCCAGGCAATGAAGTACATGTATGGGAACTTCGCCGCAACCTTCAGAATCTGCTGTTTTATCCTGTTCCATTCCGGTATGACTGCTCCTTTCAGCTGAGTCCCTGAATCCGGATGACACTCGTGGACTTCAAGGCTATGCAGACTCCTGGCCTCGCTGAGCATGCCCGTCTCCAGGTCTATGTTGCACACAAGCCCGCCTCGGCTCCCGTTATCCACAGGTATTGTTTCTGATGTGCCGATCCGCTGGACCGCGAACATTATGCGGAACTGCTGTGTATGGATGTCTCGCACCGTAATCATGCGGATCGTGTTCGCTGTCCGGTCATAAAGGCCCCGTGAGAATTCCCCTTGCTCCACATTCTGGCAGATGATCCACTCGTCTGTTTCCTCCAGGAGCCTGCGTATATCCGCCTCATGCACCAGCAGGTCATCAATGATCCATGAACCTTTCTCCCAGCCCAGTCGCTGCACACCCGTACCTTTTCCTTTTCCATAAGGTTTTATAAATACTCTCTTATTTGCCTTCACGATCTCCAGAACTTCATTCACCGACAAAAGAGCTTTTTCATAGCTTGAGAAAATACCGCCATGTTTTATGACAAAAATTTTCGGAACATCAATATACTGCTGCAGAATCTGCGTGCATGCGATTTTGTTGTTCAGCAGGAACTCGAATGGTTCATTAATATATCGCGAACGGTACCAGTCGTATTCCGACAGATACTCCCTTCGGTCATTATGCTGAAAACCGTACAGCACGTATTGATCCGCCAGGTAGCCGCCAAACAGGTTTGCCCTTAACTTGTGAGGAAGAGAGACATGAAAATTATTTTTTACAAAAATAATCCGGCGGAGATATATCACCGCCAGTTTTCCTTTATTTATAGCGCGCTTTGATAACTTAATAAAATTTTCCATCATATGGAATTCACCTCTCGCAGCAAAGCGAGAATCAGCACTTTGCCGCGGTCCTTCTTACCATTTAAATGCCGTACTGAACACCCTAAGCAGATACGGGTGCACCTGATACGCTCTTTACACCGCCTGCATACCCACTGTGTATCCACGGTTCTTCGCCCAACGCCTGCTGAATCAGCGCCGCGCCATCTTCAGCACAGTGCCCCAGATTTCCTGGAAGATATCTCCTTCTATAGCGCTCCAATTCTTCCTCCGGATATATTTCATGATCTAATGCTTCAATGAGCTCTTCCGCACGGAAAAATGTACACGCCGGCATCTCCTTCGGAATGTCCAGGTTCAGACCGTTATCACGCATATATTCATCGTAATCATAAAGAAAATAATAAGTCTTAAGCCCCAGCGCCGCTGCTTCCACCGCGATAGATGAATAATCTGTAATCAGATAATCTGCTGCTGTCATCAGCTGCTGAGATGTGAATTCAGGACAGGTGATATAGCGGTGTCCGTTTTCTTCCAGTTTCTGGTTCGGATGGCTTTTCACGACTAATATATCCCTATTGTAGTCGATAACACGTTCCAGACTGCTCCAGTCAGCCTTGCCCTTTCTGAACGTGGGAGCATAGAGCAATACTCGTTTCTCCCGAAATTCCGGGTAAGCCGCCAGAACATGCTCCCGTTCCTGCTTTTGTCTGGCGACCAAATAGTCGAGCCGGGGAAGCCCTACATTCCGAAGCTTATCCAGTGTCGTGCCGAAACTTGCCATATACGCATAATTCCAGGCAGACCCTCCTGCGAAAATTATATCGTAGCCCCTGTGCATGGACATCTCCTCAGCCATCCATCTGCTGTGACCGGCGGGCGTGTCCAGCACCTGATATCCGGATTTCTTGATCTTTCCGGCAGCGTGCCACATCTGCACTACGGTTTGGTTCTTTCTGTGAGGCAGAACAGAGACCGCCGGCCAGTAGGAATTCAATACGATCACACGAGCACAGGGCATGAGTCTAATGCTTCGGAAAACCGCGACGCAAAATCTGATACGGCTCATCCAGCTGTTTCCATCCCTGCAGTTGATTGTTCGGATTTTTACACTCGGAGACTGCCGCCTGATCTCATCCTGTATCATATGAAAATCCAGCGTCAGATCTTCGCTCCAGCGGTTTAGGAAAAGGATTTCCTGGGGATCTTCCTTCACAAAGACACGGCTGACTTCGTAATATACCCTCATGACCGCCTTTGCAGCACGTACAGCGATTTTCTTTCCGTTCATAACAACTTCCATCTCCTGATCCAGGTCAATACGTTACCGCCTTCACTAACTCATCTATTAATATAAAGAATGAACGTATGCTTCCCATATACAGGTCGTTAAATATAATTAAATTTTTCCTGCCCCAGGTAAATAAAATAACAGCGCATCAGGAAATGCGCTGTTCATAGTCTGATAAATCGACCCCGGGTTTACACCATGGATTTTGAATGTTTACTTCTGATTCCAATCATGCTTACGGTTATAGGGACATACATCCTGGCAGTTATCACAGCCGCATATCCATTCCTCAAACAGACTCTCATCCAGCACTTCAGGTATATTTCCCTTCCCGAATGTAGTCCAAAAGGATACACAGCGAAACGGATCCATCGTGTATGGCACGAGCAGAGCTTTCGTCCTGCATGATTTCTGACACAGTGTACATACATCACTGCACGGCTTCAGATTCTGTGTCTGGATCAGCCTGCATTCACAGTCTGTGACGTATGCCGTCAAACCGACGAAGGAGCCTTTGTCAGTATATAAAAAAATATTCTTCCGTATTATTCCAAGGCCCGCCTTCATCGCCGCATAACGGAGAGGAACTGCATTGACACCTCCCCATCGGATCTGATGCTCTGTCAGCCATTGCTCAAACGCTGAATGGTCATATCCCTCGTCATCCCAGCATAAAATCCTAAACTTTCCGGGATCTTCTTCATTCTGTCGTTCAGGAATTTTTCGCTTCCCAATAAATCTTCAGGACCTATTATGCCGCAATTATCGAAACCGCAGTCCAATGCCGCGTTGTATATTTTCTGAGATAAAAGGCGTTCCGCATCCTTTACCAATGACAATCCTCCTGCTTATGATCAGACCATCATACCTGCTTCGAATTTGGCACCTGGAGCGGATTCCTGCAGACTGTCATTGCTTTTGCCGTAACCGCTTCCGCCTGATGTAGCGAATGGGTGAATGGTCTTTCCGCCGAAATCATATGTTTCCAGGAAGGTATTCACGACGTGCGGCGCGACTCCCCACCAGATCGGGAATCCTATATAGATGTCATCATAGGCAGAGATATCGATCGGCTCTCCTCCAAGCTCCGGACGCGATGACTTGTCTTTCATCTCCACGCTGCTGCGGCTCTTGCGATCCATGTAGTTGAGGTCATCAGCGGAATAAGGAACAGCGGGCGTGATTTCGTACAGATCCGCACCTTCCTTCTTAGCGATCTTCTCCGCTGCTCTTCTTGTAACTCCGCTTGCGCTGAAATATGCTACTAATTTCCTGCTCATTTTTCAATTTCTCCTGTTCTTATTGGTTTACTTTTTCATATACGTCATCAGAAACTGCCTCGCACCACTCGTTGCTGGTTTCTTCGCCCTCGATCTCTATGGCAAGATGAGCCATCCAACTGTCTGATGCTGCTCCGTGCCAGTGCTTGACCTCAGGCGGGATATTGATGACCCTGCCCGGCGTGAGCTCCTCAGCTACTTTGCCCTCCTCCTGGTACCATCCGCGCCCTCCGACGCAGATCAGCATCTGTCCGCCGCCGCTCCTGGCATGATGGATATGCCAGTTGTTCCGGCATCCTGGTTCAAACGTCACATTGAAGATCGGCACCTGCTCCGTCGATACAGGAGCCAGATATGACTGGCCAGTGAAGAACTGAGCATAGCCGTCATTGGGAGCGCCGATCGGGAAAAAAATCTCCTGCTGAAACTTGTCTTTGTCGCTCATGGCAGGCGCCGCATCGTTCCAGACATCCTTAGCCAGATTGAAAACTGCCCATGCCTTAGGCCAGCCGGCATAGAAAGCAGCGTGTGTGACGACCGCTGCAATCTCTTCCCTGCTTACTCCATGATCTTTTGCATTCTGCAGGTGGTAAACCAGGGACGAGTCAGTGATCCCCTGCGACATCAAAGCCACAACTGTGATGATACACCTTGTCTTGATATCGATATCCTCATTGTTCCAGTTCTCTCCGAAGAGAACATCATCGTTGTAGTGCGCGAACTCCGGGGCGAATTCCCCCAGCGCGGTTCTTCCTGCTGTCTGTACTATCTTTTTCATTGCTCTGTTTCCCTTTCTTACAAAACCTGTCTGAGCAGCCCCTCAGCCATCCCGCATATAGTTTCTCTTTTCCACTTGATCCCCGTCTTCTCCATCGCCTCAAGCTGTTTGTCCGTAGGAAAAGCATAGGGATAGATGCCGTACAGAAATGGAAAGAATGCCATCCTTACATGCTCCGCCCGCTCTTCCGTCATCCCGGGAGCGACTGCCTTAAGAAGCTCATCGAAGGCATCCATAGAAGTCCGGAAGGCTGTCTTAAATTCTACCAGCCTCTCCATCCTGCTGTGATCCTCGATCTCATATAGATTCATCGCGGTGATCTTGAGCAGGGTCTCCCTCCCAACAAGCGATCCTGCAATCGTCCTTGCCGGGTCACTGACTTTCTCCCCTGCGCAAACACCTGCAAGCCTTATCAGCTCGTCCGTCCACATTTCATACTCACGGGTCAGAAGACCAAGAAAAATCTCTTCCTTTGTCTCGAAATAGTTATAGATCGAAGGTCTGGAGAAACTGGTCTCGGTACTGATGTCACGGATCGTGATGTCACGAAAGCCCTTTTCCTGATAAAGCTTGGCACACGCATTCAGGATCTCTTCCCTTCGTTCCTTTTCAGGAAGCCTCTTTGCCATAATGATTACCTGCCCCTCCTTAATTGCTCAGGCGACCGAGATCTTTGCAGGTGCCGCATGATACTTATCATCAGTGTATCTGCCTTTCGAGCTATTTAAAATATATGTTTCTGACGTTGTGTCAGAAATAGTATAATTCTTAGCTGACACGATGTCAATATATTTTCTCATTCCTTCGCTCCAACGGCGCTAGACTTGCTTCACAAGAGCAGAAGTAAACAAAAACTCCCGAGGCACTGTAATTTCAGCATTCTTCGGGAGTTGATCCTCTAAATTCGAATGTATGTCGTCAATAGACTACTTATTCATCTGCGCAGCCACTTCCTCGGCAAAGTTCTCGTTTCTCTTCTCGATGCCTTCGCCTACCTCGTAGCGTACCATCTCGGCCAGAGCCATGTCCTTGCCCAGAGCCTTAGCAGACTCCTCAACATACTGGCCTACAGTCTGGTCGCTGTTCTTAACGAACTTCTGGTCAACAAGGCAGACCTCTTTCAGTACAGCCTTCATCTTGCCGGGGATGATCTTGTCGATCAGCTTTTCCGGTTTTCCCTCATTCAGCAGCTGCTGGATAGCGATCTCCTTCTCAGAAGCCAGCCATGCCGGATCTGCCTCAGCCTCTGTAACGAATCTGGGGCTCATGGATGCAACCTGCATTGCAACATCCTTACCAGTGGTCTCGATCTCAGCTGCGGAAGCGTCGGTCTTGATACCAACGATAACGCCGATCAGCCCGCCGTTATGCATATATCCGGTATAAACGGTTCCCGGTGTCTTCAGAACCTGGAATCTTCTGATGCTCAGCTTCTCACCGATCTTGCTGATCTTGGCGGTCAGGGCATCCTGTACCGTTCCTTCCTCACCGAAAGGCTGAGCCATAAAGTCATCCATAGAAGCAGCATCTGCCTCCAGAGCCTTAGCAGCCAGTCCTTCTACAAACTCTACGAACTCCTCGTTCTTAGCGACAAAGTCTGTCTCGGAATTGACCTCAACAACAGCTGCCTTGCTGTGATCCTCGTTGAAAGCCAGTCTTACCAGACCTTCCGCAGCGATTCTGTCTGCCTTCTTAGCAGCCTTGGACAGACCCTTCTCACGGAGAACGTCGATCGCCTTATCGATATCGCCGTCGGTCTCAACCAGAGCGTTCTTGCAGTCCATCATGCCTGCGCCGGTCTTCTCTCTCAGTTCTTTTACTAACTTTGCTGTTACTGCCATGATTCTATTCCTTTCTTTAATACAGGATACTGGATCAATTACTCCTCTTCAGCCTTAGCCTCTGCAGCCTCTTCTACCTGCTCAGCTGCTGCTTCCTCGGAAGAAGCTCCTTCTTCTCCCTCGTCGAAGCTCTCGCCCTGCTTACCCTCGATGACTGCGTCTGCCATCTTGCTGGAGATCAGCTTGACGGCTCTGATGGCGTCGTCATTAGCCGGGATAACGTAGTCTACATCGTCCGGGTCACAGTTGGTATCAACAATTCCTACGATAGGAATGTTCAGGATGCGAGCTTCCTTAACAGCGATCTTCTCCTTCTTGGGGTCAACGATGAACAGTGCGCCGGGCATGCCCTTCATATCGCGGATACCGCCCAGATACTTCTGCAGCTTGTCATGCTCCGCTCTCAGTTTGATGACCTCTTTCTTGGACAGCTTATCGAACGTTCCGTCCTCTTCCATCTTCTCGATGTCGTTCAGTCTCTTGATTCTGCTGCTGATTGTCTTATAGTTGGTCAGCATTCCGCCGAGCCATCTCTCGTTAACGTAGTACTGTCCGCAGCGGTTCGCCTCATCAAAGATAGCGTTCTGAGCCTGCTTCTTGGTTCCTACAAACAGGATCGGTTTGCCGGATGCTCCGACCTCTCTCATGAAGTCATAAGCTTCCTCGATCTTTCTTGCTGTCTTCTGCAGGTCGATGATATAGATCCCGTTGCGCTCGGTGAAGATGTATTTCTTCATCTTAGGGTTCCATCTTCTTGTCTGATGTCCGAAGTGAACACCTGCTTCCAGTAACTGCTTCATTGTAACTACTGCCATGATAAAAATCCTCCTGGTTTTCTCCACCCGCTCGGCCTCTCCCGCTCAAACCGCACTTGCGGCACCATAGCACGTATAGCCGGGCGTGATAAATTAAAATAAGTGGTTCGCACAGCAAACCACCAAATATTATAATTTACATACTGCAGGAATGCAAGCATTTTCTTACGTTTCCGGGGCATTTATTACAAAGCCTGTTCTGCCCCTTCTTCCATCCGGACCGGACCCCTGCAGGACTCCATGATAAACCGGTTATAAGCCCGGCGCGTCCTGGCAATCGCATCCCGGTTAAGCGCCATAGTGGTATTATCCTGGAACTGGATCGTATTGCCCCGGATCACCTTGACCTTGGCGAAATTGATAATACAGCGCTCAAGGCAGGAATAGAAAACATCCTCATTCAAATACTGCCACGCGTCCTTTACCTTGCCGCAGTACTCATACATGCCGTCATCCGCATAGGCGTATACCTTACGGCCCACACCGACGATCCTGCTTATGCTGTCCACTGCGACCCTCGTGCTGTACTGCCTTGTAATAACCGGCAGATATCTGCTGTCCATACCGCATCCTTCCTCCTGTACATGATCAATAAATATATCGTACAAAAAGTATATCATAACCGTGCGGTGAACGTGTTGTTCAAAAGCCTGCCGATTTCTGCCTGCCTGCGCCCCCTTCTGAGCAGAAATGCCGGTATCCGTCTGTATCAGTCAGCCATCACCATATCGTTGGCATCATCCATGGCGTCCTCATCGCGCCGGTAAGTGATCAGTCCCTCTGCGATCTCATTGGCTGCGATGGAAACCGGCTTGTCGATGCTGTTCTCCGTCAGCACCGGCTTGCCGTCGATCAGGTCTCTTGCCCGCTTGGCGGCAAGAATGACCAGTGTGTAACGGCTGTCTACTTTCTTTCTGATTTCGTTGATCGATGGGTATAACATTACTCTTCCTCCTTATACTGCTCCAGCAGTTCCTGTATATTCTCAGTGACCCGCGAATGCTCTGCAATGACGATGGATTTCACCCTCTTGACTGCCTCGTCAAGATCACCGTTCACTACGCAGTAATCGTATTCTTCTATATAAGACAGTTCGCTCAGTGTCTTGGACAGCCGCATGTTGATCGTCTCCATGCTGTCCGTTCCCCTGCCCGTCAGTCTCTTTCTGAGCACAGCCATGGACGGCGGCAGGATGAAGACGAATATCCCGTCGGGATACGCCTCCTTCACCTTCAGCGCGCCCTGGATGTCGATTTCCAATATGACGTCTCTCCCCTGTTCCAGCTGTTCCAGCACCCGGTCCTTTGGCGTTCCGTAATAATTGCCGTATACTTCCGCGTGCTCCAGGAATCCTCCCTCTTTTACCTTCTGCCGGAACTGCTCCCGGGTAACGAAATAATAACTCTTTCCGTCGATCTCCCCGGTTCTCGGTTCTCTGGTCGTCATGGATATGGAAAGGGCGATGCGCTCCGGGTCGCTTTCTGCAAGCAGCCTGCTGCATATAGTTCCCTTTCCGGCGCCTGACGGTCCTGAGAAGATGAACAGTTTCCCTGAATGTCTGCTGCTGTCGTTCATTAATGATTCCTCTCTGACTGCGTTTAGGTCCGATTTCAGATTATAGCATTTCCGCCGATGTTCTTCAAGAGCAGAACATGCTGTTTTCCCTGCCTGCAGTCTATTCTATATTCTGGACCTGCTCCCTGATTTTCTCTACTTCCGCCTTGATCTGCAGCATCAGCCGCGTGATTTCCAGGTCGTTCGCCTTGGATCCGATGGTGTTGGCCTCCCGGTTCATTTCCTGTACGAGGAAATCCAGCTTCTTTCCGTCGGCGCCGGTGCTGGTGGTGATGATCTCTTTCATCTGGTCCATGTGACTCCTGAGCCGGGTCAGTTCTTCTGTAATATTGCACTTGTCCGCGAAGATTGCAGCTTCTACCATGATCCGGTCCTCAGGGATCTCCACGGAGTCCTCCAGCATCTCACTGATCCGCTCTTTCAGCCGGGCGGCATATTCCTTCGGCACATTCTCTGATCGTTCCTCGATCTCAGACACCAGGTCCTTGATCAGGTCCGCCCGCATCAGGAGATCTTCCGAAAGCTTTTCGCCCTCCTTCTCCCGCATTCTGCGGAGATTCTCGCTGGCTTCCTTCACCGGAGCGAGTATGCAGCGGATCATCTCCTCCTCATCCTCCACATCCGGGACCTGTTTGAGCACCTCGGGAAGACCGGCGACCAGGTTCACGTCGATGTCCCCCGATAGATTGAAATTCTCCTTGAGGCGGTAAAGGCTGTCCACATACTGCTCTGCCACCGGCTCATTCAGCCGGATGGTGATATCGCTCTCAGTCAGGTTCTCCACCATAATGGACACATCCACCTTGCCCCGCTTGATATCCTGCCGGATCGCCTTCTTTACTTTATCTTCCGCAAAGGAATATCTCCGCGGCAGACGGACAGATATGTCATTATATCTGTGATTGACTGATTTGATCTCGCAGGTCACGCTGCGCACGCCGTCATTATATTCTCCCCGGCCGAACCCGGTCATGCTTCTGATCATACTGCCTCCATCGTCTCTCCGAAAATCCATTCATATCGTGATATTTTACCACACCTGGGCTTCATTGACAAACAGAACTCTTTTCTTTAGAATATGGTAAGTTAATACAGGGAGGATTCATATGTCATTCGATGGAATCGCGGCAAGAGCCATGGCGAAGGAGCTCAGCAGCCAGCTGACGCTGGGCCGCATAGATAAAGTATACCAGCCCGAGCACGATGAGCTGGTACTGAACATTCATACGAGGAGCGGGAACCGCAGGCTTTATGCTACGGTAGACAGCGCTGCCGCAAGCATCCGCCTGATCGAGAGCAGCCCGCTGAACCCGCCTCAGCCCCTTTCCTTCTGCATGCTTCTCCGCAAGCACCTGCAGTCCGGCCGCATCGTATCTATAGAACAGAAAGACTGCGAGCGCATCATAGAATTCAATATGGAGACCCTGAACGAGCTGGGGTTTACCGTATCCCGCAAACTGATCTTCGAGATCATGGGAAAATACAATAACATTATTCTCGTGGACATGCAGACCGGCAAGATTATAGACGCCATCCGGCGCATCTCCATAGACACAAACCGTCCCCGGGCCATCCTCCCGGGCCACCGCTACGATTACCCGGAGGCCCAGGATAAGATCCCCTTCTCCGAGGCGACGCGGGAGGATCTGGAACAGGCAGGCGATACGTGGAAATCCATTCTTTCCCACATCGGGGGCATCTCTCCGGCTTTCGCCCGGCAGCTGCTGATCGAACCCGACCGGTATGGCTACCTGCAGCAGGTAATCCGGAGCATTGACAGTCAGGACTTTGTGCCCCGGGTATACGTGGACGACAGCGATACACCCAGAGAATTCCACATCGTCCCCCTCCAGGAGTATGAGGAATCCTGCAGGGTCATCACATTCCCCACGCTGAGCGAGGCTATGGGGTTCTTCTACGAGCACAAGAAGTCGTCGAACCGCGTAAACCAGAAGTCTCATGAGCTGGTGCGCGCCGTGAACAAAGCCCTGAATCGCAGTTATCTCAAACAGCAGCGCCTGAAGGAGGATCTCCTTTCCGCTGAGAATTCTGAGGACCTGCGGCTTTACGGTGAGCTCCTGACAGCAAACATGCACCGTATGGTTTCCGGTATGAAGGAGATCACTGTGACAAACTATTATAACGGCGAGGAGGTAACCATACCCCTGGACCCCCGTTACTCGCCTAATAAGAACGCCCAGAATTACTTTAAACGATACGGCAAGGCGAAGACTGCGGTAAAGGAAAAAGGCATTCAGATCGAGGAGAATCAGCGGAATATTGATTATCTGGAATCGGTTCTGACCTACCTTGAGAACGCGGAAGATATAAAGGAAATCGAAGAACTTCGGACGGAACTTGAGGAATCAGGCGTCATCCGGCGCCGGAAACAGAACGGCAGCCGGCGCCGGCGGAAGTACCAGGCGGATCCCCGGAAGTTTGTCACGAGTGACGGCTTCACTGTTCTCGTGGGTAAGAATAACCGGGAGAACGATGTGCTCACGCTGCAGATCGCGTCCCGCACCGATTACTGGCTGCACACGAAGGACATTCCCGGCTCCCACGTCATCGTCCGCACAGAAGGACGAGAGATCAGCGAGACGGCTATTTTTGAGGCGGCGTCTCTCGCGGCATATTACAGCAAGGCACGAACGTCGGAGAATGTGCCTGTGGATTACGTCCGCGTAAAATACGTAAAAAAACCATCCGGGGCCAGGCCTGGGATGGTCATATTTACAAATAACAGAACGGTGTATGTATCGCCGGGGCTGCCGGAAAAGAACAGGTAAGAGCTTTGTTCCCCGGGATCAGTCCTGACGGGTTCTGCGCACGCCCATTTTCTCACGGATCGCCAGCATGCGCATATCCGTATCGGCGATGGTTTCCGCGCAGGCCTTGAGGTCCTCCGCGATCTCATCCTGTTTATACTGGGGCAGATCCTTCTTGTAGCGGATCTGGTGCTCCAGGCTCGCCCAGAAGTCCATGGCGATGGTCCTTATCTGAAGCTCCACGCGTATGGGCTTCTTTTCTGTGGAGAAAAACACCGGCACCTCTATGATCATGTGGTAGCTCCGGTAGCCGTTCGGTTTGGGGCTCTTGATATAGTCCTTTACTTCGATCAGGGTGATGTCATCCTGCTGGACCAGCATCTTGGCGATGCGGTATATGTCGTCCACGAAGGAGCAGATCACCCGAATCCCCGCTACGTCATTCAGGTTCTCCACGATGGACGGGAGGCTGATCTCATTCTGCTGCTTTATGAGCTTGTTATATATGCTGAGGGGTTTTTTCAGCCGGGAATGTATGGAAGAAATCGGACTGTCGTCATTGAGGAGGGACAGCTCGTCGTTCAGGATCTCCAGTTTGGTCCGAACTTCCCTTATGGCTGACTCATACTGCATCATCAGATATTCAAAGTCATCAAACGCGGTGAGGACGTCCTCCGGGTGTCCGTGGGTCAGCCGTCGGACCAGCTCCGCCGGGATCTCATTATTTTCGGACAGCTTGACGTTCTCCTGCTTCGTCACCATTATACCCTGATTTATATCCTGATTTTCTGACATGGCTGTTCCTAACCTCCTGCACTGTAAATTATTATTCCGGACGGCGGCGCCGGTGCATTCATATACATGATGCATGCCGCGCGCTGCGCAGGAAACAGGCAATGCGCTTCAGGCCTGTTTTCTGACGGTTCGCTACGGTAAAGTGACGTTTCGGTCCGATTTACCGTTTCCCTCCAGAATGCACTGTTGATTTTCCCATATCCAGCCGCTAAAGTAGTCATTACAGACGGGATCTGCTGATATGATTCCATCCGTTTCTCAGAAGTCAGGAGGCTGCCATGGATAAGAACTGCTCCATCTGCGGAAGCAAACACCGCGTTAAAGAATTCCATTCCGGTTATGTCTGCGAGGACTGTATCCGGTATATCTGCCGCCGTTCAGGAACCGGACCAGGCCCTGACGGAGGCGAAGAGGATCTTCTGGGCGGCGGTGATGCTCTTTCTGATTCACTGAAGAACACACCCGATCAATCAGCTTCCCCGGGTCCTCCTGCCGCCAGTGCAGGACGAGGACAGGGGAACATCTGAAATCGCCCGGAATCCCGTATCATTTATCCAGAAATTCATCCGTCAGCAGATCCATCCCGAGCGGAGCGCCTAGTTGTGCTCCGTCTTTTTTCTCAGTTCATCCACCACCTGCTGGAATTCTTCCGGAAGATCCGCGCGGAATTCCATATATTTTCCTGTCGTCGGGTGGATAAAGCCCAGCACACCCGCATGGAGCATCTGGCCCCGGACGGCGAAATCCTGCTTTCTCGATCCGTACAGCGGATCGCCCACCAGAGGGTGTTTGATATACGCCATATGCACGCGGATCTGGTGCGTCCGTCCCGTTTCCAGCTGGCATTCCACCAGCGTGTATTCCCCGTACCGCTCCAGCACGCGATAATGGGTCACCGCGTTCTTAGCGCCGCTGCCGTTGACCTGCTTTTTCAGCCGGTTCCGCGGATCCCTGCCGATGGGCAGGTCCACCGTTCCGCCGTCCTGCTTGATATTATCCTGGACCAGAGCGATATACCGCCTGGTGATCGTATGATCAAACAGCTGCTTAGACAGCGATATGTGGGCATTGTCGTTCTTTGCGATCATGAGGAGTCCGCTGGTATCCTTGTCGATCCTGTGAACGATTCCCGGACGAACCACCCCATTGATGGACGAGAGCCGGTCGCCGCAGTGATACATGATGGCATTAACCAGGGTACCCGTCAGATTTCCCACCGCCGGATGCACGACCATGCCGGCCGGCTTATTCACGACCAGAACATCATCATCCTCATATACTATGTCCAGCGGTATATTCTCCGGCTCTATCTTCAGTTCCACGGGATCCGGGATCGTTACTTCTACCACATCCCCCGGCTTCACCTTGTAATTCTTGGAAATATTCTGCCGGTCATTGACCGCCACGCCGCCGATATCGAAAAGCCGCTGGATGTACGAACGCGAAACGCCTTCGATATATTTGGTAAGAACGGAATCCAGCCGCTTATCCGTGTAATTTTCGTCGATTACGTACTTAAACCTGTTGATAATCCTCCCTCTTTCCTCTTCTCTATCCCCTTGCAATATGATGTATCTCTTACGTTCTTCCGTGCATCACCAGAAATGATTCTGCGTTATCGACTGCCCCGGATCACTGATCGGGTCCGTCTTCGGTTTTCTTTTCGGTTTCTTCCTTCCGCAGCTCCCCCAGTCCGTATAGGACCAGCAAACCGCATCCCACGGTCACAGCAATATCCGCAACATTGAATACCGGCGGAAAAATGCTGAAATCCAGCATGTCTGTTACGCCCCCGCTCATCGTACGGTCGATCAGATTGCCAATGCCTCCCGCTGCTGCCATGGTGACGCCCAGCCAGCAGCTTGCCTGAAGGCTGTCCTGCCTCAGGACGAATATCAGCAGTCCGGCAATGACGATGACCGGAAACAGCATGAGTACCGGTGTCTTCCCGGCAAGAATGCCGAAAGCCGCGCCTGTGTTAAAAACATGGGTGATCCGAAAAAAGCTGCCCGCAACAGATATTGAGTCCCCAACGCGGAGATTCTGCCGGACGGCATACTTCACCAGCTGGTCTGCTGCGACGATCGCCGCCATTAGAATCAGGGCTGTCAAAAAACGAGGGGCTTTTTTCCGAGCCCCGTTTTCCGTGTTATTTTTTTCTTTTCTGCAATCCATTGATCAGATCCAAATGCGGAATTCCTAGACGATGGGGCCCTGGAATACCCGCGTCTCATCGTTATCAATGCTTTCCTCGTCCGCTTTCGGCGTCATGACGATGGTCTTCGCCTTATCGTCAACTGGCTGTGGCGTATGGAAATTCAGCACGCTGTCTTCCTCTGCCGCCTTCTCGTTGACTTCTGCGTAATTTTCCCCGTTAAGGGATGACATGACCTGTTCCGTCAGGGACTGTTCCTCTGTCTCCGGTTCCTCATCTGCTTCCTGTACCTGCTGGTCAGGAGCAGAAAATGCATTTTCCGCCGGAGCAGAATGCTCTTCTGTTATATTCTCAGAAGGTGTGTAATATTCTCTTGCGCTTTCTCCGAAAATCTCTTCTGAAAGTGATATATCTTCATCATCTTCCAGTTTACTTAGCTCATCCCGGAGCATGTCGCGATATCTTCCCTTGAACCGGGTTATCCTGCTCTTCAGGCTCTCGTTCTGTGCATTGAGTGCCTGTACAGAATCTCTTGCGTCCGCGACGATCCGGTCTGCATCCGAATGTGCCTCGCGGATGATCGCCTCCGCGCGCTTTTCTGCGCTGGCGGAAATATCACTCATCAGGCTCTTCGCCTGCTCCAGTGTCTTGAGGACAGAGCGTTCCGTCTTCTTTCCTTCTGCTACCTGCTCCTCAAGAGACGCATTGTCTTTCTTAAGCTTCTCGTTCTCATTCAGGAGCTTCTGATAGTCGATCATGATCTCATCCAGGAACTGATCGACTTCTTCTTTTTTATATCCTCTGAGAGCAGACCCAAAGACCTTGCTCTTGATATCATTCGGTGTAATCACAGCAATTCCTTTCTGTTCATTGCAATTAAACACAGACCTGGATATCATCGTGCGTCACTTCCGCCTAAAGCATCACTGCAGCAATGATCCGTATCAGTACCTGCTCGCATATTTCCACAAGGAAAAATGCCAGGAGCACGGAAAAATCAAACATCCCTGTATTCCACCGGCTGAGCAGAGACCGACAGGGCGAAACCATGGGCTCTGTCAGCCTGACGAAGAAGCCGTAGAGCCTCCCGGCAGGGGAATAATAATCCCTGGCAAACCAGCTGAGGATCGCTCTTCCCATGAGCAGCGCAATCAGGATATTGGCGAACCAGTGAATCGCACGAATCAATATTATCGCCACGCGCCGTTACCTCCAGGGGCTGTCCGACTTGGACGCCTTGTCATCAGCAGCGTAGTCGAAGGCAGCCGGACTCTCATTCTGCTTTCCGCCGGTGATGTCTACATTGGCAGGAGCAAAGATGAATATATTGTTGGCTACTTTCTGCACATTGCCGTCCAGCGCATAGGTTGCTCCGCTGAGGAAGTCGAAGATCTTCCTCGCGATCTCTGTCTCGAGCCGTTCAAGATTGATGATCACGGGTTTCTTGCTCTTCAGGCTGTCCACGAGTTTAGGACATTCATCAAACGTTTTCGGCTCTATCAGAACCAGTTTAAATGCATTGGTACTTGTCACTGTGAACCTTCTTTCATTATGGCGTACAGACTGTACATGTTTCTCCGGCGCAGGTGCAGCCGGTCTTGCCACAGGTTCCTGGGGCGCCGGTTTGCTCGGAGCAGGCGCCGGTGCCTGCCTGGCGATCTTTTCCTTGGCAGCCTGAACCTCCTCATCGGTAATATCGTCGTCGATTTCTTCAATTCCAACCAGCTTCTTAAAGGAATCTCCAAAGCTCATATTGTTCTCCTCCTGTATACGCAGAATATGTTACTTTTCTTCTTTTCTATAATCACGATAGCCGAAAATCGCAGTCCCAACACGGATCAGGTTGGAACCCTCTTCAACAGCTACCTGAAAATCATTCGTCATGCCCATGGAAAGATACTTAAAGTCTATGTTATCCTTCTTCTCGCCGGCATACTTGTCATAGATCTTCTTGACTGCAGCAAAGAACGGTCTGGCATCGTCGGTATCCTCCTCGTAGGGGGCAATACACATAAGACCGCGGATGCAGACATTGGGGCACTGCTCTGAGATCTGGCGGATCAGCTCGTCTGTTTCCTCCGTGCTGACGCCGAACTTATTCTCATCATTTGCTGAGTTTACCTGAATAAGGATGTCCATTTTCAGGCCGTGCTGCGCCGCTCTCTTGTCTATCTCCTTCGCAAGGTGGAGACTGTCTACGGAATGGATCATGCAGACCTTGTCAATAATGCTCTTGACTTTATTCGTCTGGAGATGACCGATCAGATGCCAGCGTACCGGCTTTACATCATCGTATTTCCTGAGGATCTCCTGGACCTTGTTCTCCCCTATATCTGTTACACCCGCGTCGATTGCCTCGTTGATCTCAGAAGGCTCGTGGAGCTTGGTTACCGCTACAAGAAGCACGTCCTCCGGTTTGCGGCCGGAACGTATCGCTGCCTGGCCCTTCAGATCATTGACGTAATCGATGTTTGATTTAATTGACATTTGTCTCACCGTCTTTTCTTATTAATTATTCTATATTCAGGGCTTGCGGAGTATTACATCGTAATTACTTACGGTCTCCACCGCATTGCCCTTGCTGTCATAAAAATACGAAGGCGTTACCACGGACTCCCTGCCGTCTGTTGATACGATCTGGATCCGGGTAAATTCATAATCGCCCGTCTTCTGTCTGACGTAAACGCCCTTCTCTCCGGCTTTCTCTGTTATGCAGGAATTCTGGAGAATCAGTCCCATAGCATCCGACGTTACTACTTTCAGTTTTACGACTCTTGCTGTAGCGAACCTGCTGTAATAATAATCCGTCCGGATGATCAGCCGGGTCTTGCCGCCCTGACTGGAGATCCCGTTTACTTTCCCGACGATCTCCTCGCTGTCTTTCCCGTCAGAATCCCCGTCCTCCGATATGGTGATCTTGAGCTGCTGCCCCTTCTCATAGCGTTCCTTATGGGAAGCAGGAACAAAGCATACAAGATACCATCCCGATCGGTCAACGATCTTGAACACAGGATCGGACTTGGAAATATTCTGTCTCTTCAGGTCCACATCCCTGTCATTCTTCAGGTCCTGGTAGTATTCCAGATCCTTGTCCGTCATGTTCTTCGGTGTCAGCTCCGCCTCATAGCCGTCTGCATGATAGGAGACAATGCCTTCTGCCTTCGACCGGAAATTATCCGTTGTAATCCCCGCGCCTCCAACAGATTCCCTGATGTCACGGTAAGCGCGCTCAGGATTGTCATCGGAGCTGCCCTCGATCTTCATGACCGCGGTACCCTTGCGGATCAGGCTGCCCTCCTTGATGTACCGGTTCTCCGTTCCGCCTTTCCCTGCGAAATAGACCTTCTCGTTCTTCACGAGATATCCCTGGACATCGTCGTAGGTCTGGAGCTCTCCGTACTCGACAGTATAGGTTGATCTGAGGGCACCGGAAAATTTCGGGATCACATAGATGACAGCATAAAGGATCAGGACTGCAATCACGAATAATAAAATTGGATTCTTCCTGATGTTCCTCATAAAACCCCTTTTCTTATTTTACAACATATTAATTACTTTTTCCATCACTTTTCGTTCATCTTTGGCAAGATCTGAGGCACTTCGGACATATTCCTCAAACATGTCCGGACGCAGCCTTGCCGTGAGCTTCAGGGCCTCCTCGAACTGCCACAGATGGATCTTCCTGTGATCCCCGTTCAGGAGCACTTCCGGCACATCCATTCCTTCATAAGACCGGGGCCGCGTAAACTGCGGATGCTCCAGCAGACCGCTGTATACCGACTCTTCCATGGCTGATTCCTCACTGGAAAGCACTCCCGGTATGAGGCGGGAGACCGCGTCTACCAGCACCATAGCAGGCAGTTCCCCGCCTGTGAGAATATAATCACCGATAGAAAGTTCTTCCGCGTTCCAGTAGTCCAGCGCCCTCTGATCCACCCCTTCATAATGGCCGCACAGAATGACGAGGGAAGGTTCCGCCGCAAGCTCCTCCAGTATCTCCCGGTCAATGATCCTGCCCCTGGGAGACATGTAAATGACCCGCTTATGCGCTGCGTCCACGGACTCCATGGCGCCGAATATGGGATCCGCCATCATGACCATGCCCGGTCCGCCCCCAAAGGGAGTATCGTCGGTTTTATTATGCTTATCCCTGCTGAAATCCCGTATATTGACGAAATTAAAATCCAGGATCCCGTTCTTTTCCGCTCTTCGGATCATGCTGCTGTCCACAGCTCTGACCATTTCCGGAAACAGCGTGAGTATATCAAAATGCATGTTATATCATCCCCTCGATCAGGGCTACATCGATCCTTCTATGTTCTGCGTCGATGTTTTTTACAAATTCTGATACGGCCGGGATCATGACCGATCGGCCGTCCTCTGTTTTAACCACATAAATATCCTGGGGCCGGTCCGTCAGAACATCTTCCATGACGCCGATATGCCCCCGTTCCCGGTCGCAGACGTCCATGCCGATCAGGTCGCGGATGTAGAATGTATCCTCCGGCAGTTCGAAGAGATCCTCTTCCGTCATAAAGATATTTTTCCCGCGGAGCCTTTCGGCCTCGTCCCGGCTGTCCACACCTGCGAGCTTAAGGAGAATCATGCCTTTGTGATGGCGCACTCCTTCTATAGGGATCTCCCTGCCCTCCGCGATGATGCGCTCTAGATTTTCGTAACGGTCCTCGAATCCGGAATAGTTGTAGACTTTTACTTCGCCCCGGATGCCAAAAACATTCACGATCTTTCCGATCAGTATTTTCTTTCCCATGACATTCCTCTCCTGTTATCGTCCGGATAATCGAGAAAGAGGATACTGACTACTCAGCATCCTCCTCCTCTGAAACCTCCTGCGCGGACTCTTCCGAAAATTCCGCAGGCGCTGTCTCCGGCTCCGCATCAGGGTTCCCCTCTGCCTCCCGGGCTGCCTGCGCCAGTTCCTCTTCAGAAACGATTTCTACGATTACTTTTTTCTTCTGCTTAGTCGCGGCAGCCTTGACTACTGTCCTCAGAGCCTTAGCGATCCTGCCCTGCTTGCCGATCACCTTGCCCATATCGCTTCCGGCGACCTGAAGCTGCAGTACACTGCCCTGGTTATCCGGCTCTTCCGTCACTACGACCTGATCCGGATGATCGACCAGTGATTTGGCAATGGTCTCAACTAATTTCGTCATTGCTGTACCACTTCCTACTCAACGATGCCGGATTTCTTCAGTAAGTCGCGTACTGTATCTGTCGGCTGCGCTCCTTTGGCGATCCAGTCTTTAGCCTTATCTCCGTCGATGTTGATCACAGGCGGCTCTGTCATGGGATCAAAGTAACCGATCTCCTCGATGAATCTGCCGTCTCTCTGTGTTCTGGAATCTGCAACGACTACTCTGTAGAAAGGCTTCTTGTGTGCTCCCAGTCTCTTTAATCTGATCTTAACCATTTTTCTTCCTCCGTATAATTATATATTTGATATTTATTTCTGTTCCTCGGCACAGTGCCTTGGATATTATCAGCACTTGTTATTAACTGTTCTCTTCCATCAGTTTGCGAAGCATCCTGTTCTTTCTGGCCTTCTTGGGATTGGTGAACTGTTTCATCATCTTCTTCGCGTCCTCGTACTTGCGGATCAGGTTGTTCACCTTGCTGACCGGCTGTCCGGCTCCCTTCGCGATGCGTTTTCGGCGGCTGGCATTCAGGATAGTGGGATCATTGCGTTCTTCCTTCGTCATGGAATGGATGATCGCCTCCATCTGATTGAACTCCCGTTCGCTTTCTTCCAGATTCACACCCTGTTTCTGCGCCTGAGTCATTCCCGGTATCATATCGAGGATCTTCCCCAGTCCGCCCATCTTGCGGACCTGACCCATCTGCTCCAGAAAATCATCCAGCGTAAACTGGTTCTTTTTCAGTCGTTCCAGCTGACGCTCCGCCTGTTCCTCATCCAGATTCCGTTCTGCGGATTCTATGAGGGAGAGCATGTCTCCCATACCCAGGATACGGTCTGCCATTCTGCCGGGATGGAATGCCTCCAAAGCGTCATATTTCTCTCCGGTGCCGAGGAACAGGATCGGCTTTCCCGTGACCTTTCTGGCGGAAAGAGCCGCGCCGCCTCTGGCGTCGCCGTCCATCTTCGTCATGATGATCCCGTCGATATCCAGCCTCTCGTTGAAGCCCTTGGCCGCATTGACGGCGTCCTGTCCGGTCAGCGCGTCTACAACGAGAAGGATCTGGTGCGGTTTGACCCGCTCTTTGATATCGGCAAGCTCTGCCATCAGATCCTCATCGATCTGAAGCCGTCCTGCCGTATCTATGATCAGTACATTATATCCCTGGCGCTCTGCCTGCTGCTTCGCGGCGAGTGCGATCTTCACCGGGTCTTTCGAGTCGCGGTCCGTATAGACCGGCGTATGGCATGCCTTGCCGACCACTTCCAGCTGGTCGATGGCTGCGGGCCGGTACACGTCGCAGGCGGCAAGCATGGGTTTCTTCCCGCTTTCCTTGAGATAATTGGCAAGCTTGCCGCAGGTCGTCGTCTTACCTGTACCCTGAAGTCCCGCCATCATAATGGTGGTAAAACCTGTGGGGCTGTAAGAGATCTTGGTGTTCTCCCCGCCCATGAGCTCTGTCAGCTTCTCGTCGACGATCTTTATGACCTGCTGTGCCGGCGTCAGGCTCTGCATAACTTCTGAACCCAGGCACTGCTCCCGGACGTCCGATACGAACTCCTTGACCACCTTGAAGTTGACGTCTGCCTCCAGCAGAGCCAGCTTCACCTCGCGCATGGCCGCGTCAATGTCCTTTTCTGTCAGAACGCCCTTGCCTCTGAGTTTTTTAAATGTATTCTGCAGTTTATCAGATAAACTCTCAAATGCCATATTTCCGCTCCTGTGTTACTCCGAGGCCAGCTGCTCCAGCAGCCCGCGAATCTCGGCTGTTCTGCGTATCAGTTCCGCGTCCCCGCCGTATGCCTGCTCCAGAGAGGCGAGCCTGCGGATGACCTGTTCCAGGATTCTGTCCCTGCGGGCCAGTTCTTCCACCATTCCAAGTCTCTCTTCATATTCATCCAGCTTCCTGCGGGCGCTGCGCAGCGAATCATATACTGCTGCCCTGCTGATGCCGAATTCCTCCGCGATCTCTGCCAGCGAAAGGTTCTCCTCATGGTAAAGTTCCATGACGCGCCGCTTCCTGTCAGTCAGAAGTCCTCCGTAACAGTCAAACAAAAGGCTCTCCTTTGCTATCTCATTCATCGGCGGCTCTTACTCCTTTCGTCTCATCTTCCCGGCGCAGACCGCGCCGGGAACTGACACTACGATAGTGTAACATTCTTCATTTTGCGTGTCAAGCATTTTTCCTTGACAGCAGACCTTTTCTATTCTTTACGATTTCCTTTCTTTACTGTATGATATGCCGATGCTATAATTTCCTCAGTCAGAAGGAGGATTTTATCATGGAAGAGAGAGTCAACACCTATGACGCGTCGAAATACGGCGTTCCCGCTCCCGGACCCGCGCCCGGCGGCCCGAAGGGCCCGGATCGCCCCCGGAGAAAACACAGAAAAATTATCGTTTTCCTTATTGTCCTCGCCGTTATCGCCGCTGCTGCGGTGATCACCGCTCTCGTCACTTCAGATAAGGGCAGCGGCGATACCATACTCGTTTCGGAAAACGGCACCATAGACTGCAGCGAGGACTATATCGGACGCCTTGACATCCAGGGAACCATATCAGAAAGCGGGAGCAGCAGCCTCCTGGAGAGCAGCACATACCACCACCAGTGGCTCCTGGACAGGATCAGCGAGATGGAGCATGACAGCCATAACAAAGGCATCATACTCTTTCTCAACACCCCTGGCGGCTCCGTCTATGCTGCGGATGAGCTTTATAACAAAATAAAAGAATACCAGAGCGCGACCCATCGGCCCGTCTATTCCTACATGGCAAGCGAGGCCGCTTCCGGCGGCTATTATATCTCCGCCCCTGCAGACCGCATCATTGCCAACCGCAACTGCTGGACCGGCTCTATCGGCGTAACGCTGGGCACAATGTACGACGTCACAGGTCTGCTCAAGAAACTCGGCGTCCGCACAGTGACGATTACTTCCGGCAGAAATAAAGCCATGGGAAGCCCTGAGGTAGAAATGACGAAGGAACAGAAAGCGATCCTCCAGGGACTGGTAGACGAGGCATACGACCAGTTCGTAGGCATCGTTTCTGAAGGCCGCAGCATGGACGAAAAGAAGGTCCGGCGCCTTGCCGACGGCAGGATTTATACGGCAAAACAGGCATACAGGCTGGGGCTGGTAGACCAGGTAGCTGATTACGAAAGCGCCGTAAAAGATATGAGGACCCGCTGTCATCTCAGCAGTACCCCTGTGAAAACCATCCAATATGACGAAGAGCCCGGCCTGGTGGAGAGCATTCTCGGCGTCGCCGCGCGGAAAATGCGCAGCGATGCCTCCGGCAGCAGCCAGGACACACAGAACAGTCCTGCCGGCACCCTTTCCGAATATGAAGAGCTCCGCTCGCTGATCAGCGGCGGACAGACATTCACCGTCGCCTATCTCTCCCAGATCCGGAAATAGACAGCAGAAGCAGAGGAAAGCTCTTTCTTTGATAATAAACATAAAACAAACCCGCAGGACGTACATTGATCCCCGCGGGTTTATTATCTTATTCCGCTGCGTCAGCACACTTCAGAATGTAATTTACCGTATCTGAGGCGTCCTCGCAATAAGCATCGGCTCCTATTTTTTCTGCCCAGCGGGCTGTTACCGGCGCGCCTCCTACCATTGTCTTCACTTTATCCCGTATTCCTGCTTCCTGCAGCGCGTCTTCAATATCTTTTTGTACCGTCATCGTTGTCGTCAGCAGCGCACTGCTTCCTACAAAGTCGGCATTATATTCTACTGCCGCCTCAGCAAATTTCTGCGCAGGCACTTCACGGCCAAGGTCATGAACCTCTACACCGTTTGTTTTAACCAATGCTGCAACGATCCCCTTGCCGATATCATGCACGTCGCCTTCTACGGTTCCAAGAACCAGTGTCCCGGCAGTAGGAACATCTTCCGATGTATCCATCTTGCTCTCAATTTCATCGCTTGCTGTCTTCATGACCTGCGTCGCGAAGATAAGTTCCGGCAGGAAAATCTCTCCGCGCCCGAACTGATCACCCAGTTCCTGCATCCCTGCGCCGTATCCTGTACCAAGAAGCTCCATCAGGTTCAGTCCTTCCGCTTCTGCTTCGTGGAGCGCTTCCAGCGCCATGTCCTCATCAGCGTCGATGACCGACTGCTTCGCCTTGTCCCAAATCGCGTCTTTACTCATCGCAAATTTCCTTATAAAATATTCATTCTTCATTCACAATTGTGGTTTTCTGCGTCTGTCTCCCAAGAACTGCGGCGCCTGGACATTCCGCCTCAGAGGCCCTGCTCCGGCAGTTTGTCCAGGGTTGCCGCCTGTTCAAGATTGAGACCTGATTAAAAACCGATCTGCTTTTTAAAGCGTTCCACGCTGGCGATCTCGATGCCGAGGATCTCCGCGATCTTGATTTTCGCCGCCATGCCGTAAGATTTGTGAGGTACGATCACGGTGCCGCCTATGTCGAGTTCTTCCCTGAGATCTCTCATAAATGCAGCATCGGAAAGATCACTTACTGCGCACTTCAGCCTGCCGGCAACGTATTCTTTTGCTTCGTTTATGCGCATGCCATTGAAGACCATCCTTGCAACCAGATCTCCGGCTGTACGGATCCCGCCCATACCTGCGGCAACTTCATGGCCGATTGCCATACCATAGCCATCACCATGGCCTATCTACAATCCGTCGCATTTACCGATCTCGACCATCGCTTTGGATGCTCTCGTCGACGCGTCAATCGGGCAGACGTTAGTAAGAGGCACGCCTCCTACACCCATGCCTACATCCACAAGAAGAGGAATGTCCGCCGCTTCCGAAGCTTCTCTTACGTAGGTTACTGCTCTCGCCAGATTCCAGGCAAATGTTTTACTCGAATTCGTATTTATGACCGCGCCGAAACTCTTGACGCCAGCTTTTTCGGCGATCTTCACCTGTTTGACCGGATAGGTTCCTGCCAGACGTTCGCCTTCAAACTTCAGTCTTCCGTGCATTCCAAGCGTATATTCATTGGAATGTCCCATAGTAATATACAGATTCGGATACTTTTCACTCAGGATCTTCGAGGCATTCAGCGCAGCCAGGAAATCCGCGTCTCCGGATGCTCCTGCCGTATCAAACTGGATGCCGTCTGCGCCGGCTTCTGCCAGTGCCGAGCAGACCCGAACCATATCATGACAGCACATCTCTGCCGCTTTTTCCTGGGCTTCCATGGCCTCTTTGATCTTCCCCTGAGGAAGAAGCTCCGACCAGTTGGGAACCGGTCCATCCGGCATGGTGTAGAGGCCCATGTTCGGCATGGCGCCGTAGAACAGCGGGATAATGGACGTCTGCAGCGCCTGCTCCATTCCCATGACTTCCTCTGCCACGATGTTTTTCAGCGCCTTATAGCTGTAATCCGTAGAACAGAGTTCCATGGAATCTGAACAAAGCACTCGCTCGTGAATCAGCACGTCCGTTGAACGGTCTACCGGGATCAGCGATCTTACCGGCAGCTTCAGCGTGCCTGCATCAAATGTAGTAACCACTTCATCTTCCGGCCTGACACTTACTGCATTTTCCGGCATGGTGAGGATCTCAACGAGGCGGTCGATGTCAGATTCATCCAATGGCTTGGCTTTTCCGCGATCCACCGCGTCACCCATGCCTTCCAGGACTTCAGCTCTGATTTCGTCCATCGTCAGCTGAACCGCTTCACCATCGCCCATGCGCGTCAGGTACTTTTTGTTACCATCACTCATAAGCCTTTCTCCTTTTCTCATTACAATAACTTTTCATAAACAAATAGAAATAATAGATTCCAAGATATGTTCTCAGAATTATTCAACAATGTTATCACATACTAAAGTTTCTTGTTAGTAGAAATTAGATTATTCCGTTATAGGGCAGCGCCCAGATAAACAGGAGAACGCATGTCCATACAATACCAAGGCCGATCAGAATATAGCAGTAAACATAATCCCGCCTGTATTCCGACATTTTCTTCAGACTTTCCGGCAGCACATGCAGTTTCTCCAGAAACTCGGTTTCTTCCGGTGAAGGTTTTTGTTCTCTCGATCCCAAGACTGCCGCAGCGATGCTGAGATAAACAGCCATCAAGAACGGATCCAGGAAGTTTGTGAATATAGTGACGGCGCCGGTAGCCTGCAGCGCCTTGCACACAAAGAATGTAACAAACCCTGTGACCATAGACCATCTGGCGCCTTGCGCTGTCAGTTTCTTTGACCACACGCCGCCGAAGCATGTTACGACCCAGGATGCCGCGACGATTGTGGACGCGAACCAGGTTACGATCCGGACGCCGCCGAGGCCGAAGAAGGAAAGTCCAAGGGCAGTCAGTCCGATCAGTATCATGATGATGCGGGTCTTTCTGAGCTGATCCTTATCATCCTTGAATTTCAGCTGGAGCACATCGTTCACCAGCGAAAAACCGGATACCGACAGGAATGTGGACGCGGAGGACAATCCGGCAGCCATAATGCCTGCCAAAACGACCGCGCCAATGATCTTCGGCACATAGTGGTAGCACGCATAGATCATTACCGTTTCGCTCGCCGCCAGCGGCGCTGCCTCCAGTGCGTTAACGGTCAGTGATTCGAAGAACAGATAAGTACAGAATATGACCTCGCAGGCACAGGCTATTGTCGAAGCTCTGAGTGCTACATGCTCTGATTTCGCCATCAGGAAACGTCCCGCCTGCCAGGGTGAAATGCCCACAACGATAAACCAGATCACTCCGTATATTATGCCGTAAAGCACAGCGCCGAATGCATTGGTGGCCATAGCGCCGGCGAAATTACCATGGTAATCCAGAAATCCCTGAGGCAGCTCGTTCGCTTTTTCAACGAGGATCCGGAACAGCCCGGTAAGACCGTCCGTATGAGACCACATATAGGGCCCGGCGATCAGTGAACCAAACAGGAAAATCAAAAACATCATCGTATCGGTGATGATAACGCCCTTGGACCCTGCATAGAGAGTAAATGACATAAAACAGGCATATGCCACGATATAGCAGACCCAGGAAGGCCATCCCAGCATGGCATTCAGCAGCGTGCCGACGCCAGTCGTTACTGCCAGCAGATAGCAGATCAGAGAGATCACCACGACGATGCCGCCCAGTCTCTGCATTCTGGAATCATTGAAACGCCGCTTAAAATACTCCGGCATGGTCAGCGCTTCGGATCGACGCAGAAATCTTCCGAACAATACGACGCCGAATACAAATCCCATGGCGCAGATGCCGCTGAGATAAAGCTCATTGGCGAAGTTGCCGGAATAAGCCCATCCGCAGTCACCCATAAAACTGTTCGTGCTGACCATAGACGCGAACAGCGTTCCGGCAATCAGGACCGTCGGCGCGTTCCGTCCGCTCACATAGTAGTCCGCAGTGCTTGCAACTTTTCTCCCCGCAAACATACCGACGAGGACGTAGGCAGCGATACTTAGAATAACGATAAACAAATAAGTATCCATAATGAACCCCTTCTTTCTTTTTTACTCCCCGTCAATATCCTGAACACCATTCTTCTTCGCTTCTCTCCCCAGCCAGATTCTTAAAAATACCCCCGGCACGACCAGACATAACCCAGTACATATACTTACAATTATTTCACCCATTCTTTTTTCCCCCTGTTTCCTTACAAAATGAAACTGTTTACATCTCGCTTACCTCTCCGTCTCTCCCCTGCATAAAATATTCGTGTGTCAGCTTCAGCTGGCGGATCATGTCTTCGTTAAATTTCCTGTTGATTTCATCCACATCCATTCCGGTAAAGTCATAGAATCCTCTGCCGGTCTTAAGGCCAAGAGTCCCTGTTTCCAATCTTTCCTTGAACAGCGGATTCGGCTCTTTGGAATCATCCATGTCCGGAAGCAGGTTTGCCGCTTCGACGCACCAGATATCAGACCCGCCGTAATCTACAATGCGGATCGGCCCCGCAATCGGGTAACGGAAACCCGGTCCGTACTGGATCGTCCGGTCGAGATCCTCAGCAGACGCCGCGCCGATCTGAACAAGATAAAACATTTCTCTCAGCACCGCCTGCTGCAGACGGTTCGCAAGCATGCCGGGGATGTCTTTGTACACGTATACAGGAGCCTTTCCCAGCGCCACATGCATGTCGTAGATTTCCTTCAGAACGTCTTGATCCGTATTACCGTAATCCGAAAGTTCTACCAGCGGCACAATATGCGCCGGATTAAACCAGTGATTGACGGCGAAGCGCTTCTTTCTATCCGGAGAAATTGCCTCTGCCATATCTTCCAGCTTGATGCTGGACGTATTGCTTGCGAAAATCGTTTCAGGCGGACACCAGGAATCCAGCTGGGAAAGAACTTCCTTCTTAAGTTCCAGGTTTTCAGGGATCGCTTCGATGATATAATCCCTGTCTTCCGTCGCTGTCCTGAGATCTGAATGAGGCGTAATGCAGGCGATCGCCCCGTCTTCCTCCTCCTGGGTCATATACTCAAGTTTCACCATGACATCCAGGTCCATCTTTATCTTGCTGAGCCCTGTTTTTACGATCTCATCACTGATGTCATACAGGTTGACCGGGTGGCCTCCCATGGCATACGCGGCTGCAATGCTGTGTCCCATGGTGCCCGATCCAAGTACTGCTAT
This sequence comes from uncultured Eubacteriales bacterium, assembly GCA_900315125.1. GTDB lineage: Bacteria > Bacillota > Clostridia > Peptostreptococcales > Anaerovoracaceae > Aminicella. The sequence goes on along the minus strand of OMXT01000047.1, from coordinate 63,580 downwards.
CTTCTGCTTCATGATGTCTGCGTCTCCTTCCATATAAACTGTTTTTATAGCAAAATAAATTAGCAATTACCGTGCCAAATTTTTCTTGTTGATTTTCCGAGTAGAACAAAGTCTTATTTGACCAGATTCGAAAGAAATTTCACGAAATTCGCACATCCAGTTCGATCAACTTCTATTCAATATTGAATATTCGATTCACGGCTGAATATTTAATTTTCTGACTTTTCGTTGCAAGCCGTGCAATTTCAACAAACAAAAGCAATGATTTGCCGCTTGACTTCTCACCGGCGCCAGAGATATAATAGTAACAATTATTCACTATTGAATATTCTGACGATAGCAGGGGGGGAATACCATGAACTCATTATTCGACGTAATGGCAGAAAAGGAATTTTCCGAGCTGTTTTCTTATTTTACCGATGTACTTTTACAGGATGTATGTATCATGGACAGCAGCGCAATCGTACGATGGGTAAGCAGAAGCTGGACAGAAAAAAGCGGCATCCCGGCAGAAGAAGCTGTGGGCATGAGTGCCAGAGATTTGGAAGAATCCGGTGTATTCCGCCCTTCCGTTTCCCTCCAGGTCCTTCAGTCCCATAAACGAGAAGAGATCCTTCAGTATAATAAGAAGGGCGAACACATCCTCACTTCGGGTGTGCCTATATTTAATGACGAAGGCGACCTGATTTGGATTATCAGTTACGATTCCTGGAACGTCGGTGATTTTTCAGAGATACAGGACAAGTACGACCGCCTTGCCGCGCAGAACGAACGCTATTCTGCAGAAATCGAGGAACTGCGGCGTATGAACATGAACCTCCCCGATGTCATTGCCGAAAGTCCCCAGATGGAGCAGGTGGTTTCTCTGATCAAACGGATCGCTCCGAAAGACATCAACATATTAATCACCGGGGAAACCGGCGTCGGAAAGAGCCTTATTGCCAAGTCCATCCACCAGCTCAGCAGCCGATGCGAGGGCCCTTTCGTAGAGATCAACTGCGGCGCCATATCAGAAAATCTTCTGGAATCCGAACTTTTCGGCTATGAAGGCGGCGCCTTCACCGGTGCCAACAAGAAGGGAAAGACCGGTCTGATAGAAATCGCGAATAACGGTACTTTGTTCCTGGATGAAATCGGTGAGATGTCTCTCTCCCTGCAGGTCAAGCTGCTTCATACACTGCAGGAAAAAAGGATACGCCGTGTCGGTGGAACCCGCGCGATTGACGTAGACTTCCGCCTGATCACTGCAACGAACCGGAATCTGCAGGATATGATAACCGACGGCCGGTTCCGGGAAGATCTTTATTACCGGATAAACGGCATTCCTGTGGAAATCCCGCCGCTGCGCGAACGGCACGAGGATCTCCAGGCTATGATCACCGTTTTTCTGCGCAAGGCTAACAAGAAATACGGCCTGGAGCGTGTCATCGCCCCGGAAGTCCAGCAGCTTCTCATGATGTACAGCTGGCCCGGAAACACAAGAGAACTGGAGAATATCATTGAGCGCATCGTCGTGACCGGAACCGATGACTATGTCACCCTGAGCACGATTCCCGCCCAGCTCCTGCCCAAGTTGCAGTCCGCAGACAATGGAAAATACGGATTGACTACGATGCTGGAATTATACGAACAGAACATTATTAGAAACGCATACAGCCAGTACGGCAGTACGGTCGCCGTCAGCAAGGTGCTGGGAATCAGCCAGCCTACGGCAGCTCGGAAAATAAAAAAATACGTCCAGAAAAAGTAAGTACCCAACAGGCATTGGAGTTCATTCTGCCGCTGCACCAGCAGCGGCTTTTTTTTGGCACGCATCTTGCTTTTTAATTATTCAGAAAATATTGCTGAAATATCGAAGGAGTTGGAGATGTACACATTACGAGACATTTTATACGCTTCCTCCATCGCAGTAGTAGGCGCATCAGGAAAGCCCAGCAAGATGGGCCACAAGCTCCTGAACAATCTCATCGAAGGAGGTTTTCAGGGAAAGATTTACCCAATCAACCCCAAGGAACCTGAACTTATGGGACTGCCCTGCTATAAAAGTCTGTCTGATGTAGAAGGAAGCATCGACCTGATCGTGGTCTGCGTGCCTGCTGCAGCTGTTGCCGGTACATTAAGGGAAGCCGGTAAGAAGGGCGTTAAGGGCGCAATTATTATCAGCGGAGGATTCCGCGAAATTGGAAACGATGACATGGAAGCAGAACTGCTGTCCATCGCACGGGAATACGGTATGAGAATCATCGGTCCGAACTGCCAGGGCATCAATTATACAGCAAACCAGATGTGTGCCACATGGCCTGTTGTAATTACTCAGGGCGCCATCGGTCTTGTTACACAGAGCGGGACCATTGGAGCGGAAATCGAACTCCGGGCAGAAGCAGAAGGAATCGGTGTAACCTGCTTCGCAGCTCTCGGCAACAAATTAGATATTACGGAAGTCGACTTTATTAATTTCTTCGTAGAAGATCCTCATGTGAAAGTCATCGCCCTGAACATCGAAGGCATCGCAAAGGGATCCGGTTTTCAGGAAGCGGTCATCAAAGCCGCAAAAAAGAAACCCGTCGTGATCCTCAAGCCGGGCCGTACCGCCAAGGGACAGGTCGCTGTTGCCTCCCATACGAAATCTCTGGCTGGAAATGACGCACTGTTCTCCGTTTTCTGTAAAAAATACGGAATCATCCGTGCCAACGATATCACAGAGATGTACGACTGCTGCAAGCTGGCCGCCATGCTCCCGTGTCCGCCGAATAACAAACTGCTTATCATGACCAGCAGCGGAGGATCGGGGATCCTGGCTACAGATACAGCGGATGAAAACGGAGTAGATATTATGCCCCTTTCCGAAACAGCGAAGGCACCGCTCCGCGATAGTCTGCCCTCGCAGTGCGTGATCTCCAATCCCCTTGACCTGACCGGCGACGCCACCTCCGAACGCTACGGCGACGCTTCAGATATTATATGCCAGTATGCGGATAAGCTGGGATACGGCACCCTTCTGATGATCTACGGAGACCCCATACCCGGGGCTGCGGAAGTTGCGCAGAAGGTAAAGGAGGACGGCCGGATCTCCCTGATCGTAAGCTATCTGGGCGGCGGTTCTGTCCAGGCTGCGGAGGTTGCCGAAATGAGCGCCGCAGGGATTCCGGTCTTTCCCACGCCGGAACGGGCAGTCAAGGCCCTCAGTCATCTGCTGGACACCAAGATAGAAAAGGAGGCTTAAGAATGAACAGGATCATTGAACAATCGATGGGAAAATATACAAACCTTCTTGAGCCGGATGCCATGGAGCTGTTTTCGCAATACGGCATCAATACGCCAAAATGCAGACTGACCCACTCACCGGACGAAGCCGCCGCGGCCGCAGCAGATATCGGGTACCCTGTTGTGCTGAAAATCAGTTCTCATGATATCGTACACAAATCTGACGTGGGCGGCGTCGCTGCAGGACTGGCAGACGAGGATGCCCTCAGAAAGGCATATGGAAATATTTTGACATCTGCAGCGGAGAAGGCCCCGAATGCTGAAATCGCCGGCATCAATGTCATGGAAATGGCAGAGCAGGGACTGGAATGCATCGTGGGTATGAACAAAGACGACCAGTTCGGGAACGTGATCATGTTTGGTCTCGGAGGAATCTTCGTCGAAGTTCTGAAAGATGTGTCACTGCAGCTCATGCCGATCACAAAGGACGAAGCCTACGAAATGATCAGCCAGATCCGCGGAGCCAAACTGCTGACCGGATACCGGGGCAGTGCGCCGAAGGACGTTGACGCAGTGGCAGACCTGATTTGCCGCGTTGCTGACATGGTTCAGGACAATCCTGAAATTAAAGAATTAGACATCAACCCTGTCTTTGTTTACGAAGACGGAGTAAAAGTTGTTGACGCCAGAGTTATACTTTAAGGAGGCTAATAATGGATAAAGCAATAATTACCATAGCACCTACAGGAGAAGATACCACAAGAGAAATGAACCCGGCTGTGCCGATCACACCGGCTGAAATCGCGGAATCCGTCTATGAATGCTATCAGGCAGGCGCTTCGATCGCTCATATTCACGTGAGAAATGATGCAGAAAAGCCAACCATGGAAACCGCGAAATTTATCGAGACCTGTGAACGCATCCGTGAAAAATGCGACATCGTCCTCAATGTAACAACATCCGGCGACATCACTGCCGGCGACGAGATCCGCATGGCTCACCTTCCGATCATCAAACCGGAAATGGCGACCTTCGACTGCGGCACCATGAACTGGGGATACTCTGAGATCATGTACAATTCACCGAATTTCCTGAGAAAACTGGGTAAACTGGATCAAGAACTGGGCATCAAACCAGAGGTTGAAATTTTCGACTTCGGCATGATGGATCAGGCTGTCAATTATATCAAAGAAGGGATCCTGCAGAAACCGGTTCATTTCCAGTTGATTTTCGGTACAAAGGGCGGCGTACAGTACGACCCTGAAATGATGTGGGCTCTGGTAAGAAGAGTTCCGGAAGGCTGCACATGGAGTGCCTTCGGCGTCGGAAGATATCATATACCTGTTATGACACAGGCTCTTCTCTGGGGCGGCGGAGCCCGCGTCGGCCTGGAAGACAATATCTACTATTCTCACGGTGTTAAAGCCGAGTCGAACACCCAGCTCGTAGAGCGGGCTGTACGCCTTGCGAAGGAACTGCAGAGAGAGGTAGCAACATCTGACGATGTCCGCGAGATGTTTAAAGCCAATATGAAGAACCATTACAAGGGCAAAGAAAATTAATATGTTTATCCAGGAGATCAGATAACAGGCGCTTTCTTATTCACGCTGCGTCCGGCAAAACAGAAGGCATTCCCCGGCTTAACACAACGATTACTGGAATCCCTGAAGTTAAAGAACATCGACTGGATTAACACTCCTCACCTGCCATTTCGGCACGATGGGGAGTTTTTTTATTTTTGCCGAAATGCTTGACGTGTACTATTTATCATAGTACACTTAATACGCAAAAGGGAATTGGAGGTATATTATGTTTCAGCTTGACAGAAAAAGCAGCCGATCCATCTATGAACAGGTGATCGACAAGTTTAAGGAGCTGATCATGACTGACGTTCTCCCGGAAGACACCAGGCTGCCTTCGGTCAGAGAACTCTCCAGACAGCTGACGATCAATCCGAATACAGTACAGAAAGCCTACAGGGAACTGGAACGGGAGGGATATGTCTTTACCGTTTCCGGCCGGGGGACCTTCGTTGCTCCCCGCTCCGGCATACAGCCTGATCCTGCTCAGATACAGCAGGCCCAGGAACTGATCCGCAGCGGATACCGGCAGCTGCTGTACCTTGGACTGACAGCGGATCAAGCATGGGAATTCACCTGCAGCGCCATAGGGCAAGCCGCAGGCGGAACCGACAGAAAGGAGAGCAGTAAATGATCAGACTAAAAGGAATAAACAAGAAATTTGATGGTTTTCCTGCCCTGAGCGATCTCTCCATGACCGTTCCCACCGGCTCGATTTACGGATTGATCGGAATAAACGGTGCAGGCAAAACAACATTGATAAAGACCATGTCGGGCGTTCTCCGCCCGGACACTGGCGAGATTCTGTATGACGGTGCAGAGATATGGGAAAACACAGAGCTGAAATCGAAAATTGCTCTGATCCCGGATGAGCTGTATTTTCCCCAGGGATATACGCTGAAAAATATGAGCGCCGTTTATTCCGGCTTTTATCCGTCCTGGGACGAGGAACGTTTCCGGGATCTTGTCGGAATGTTCCACCTGAATCCGACTGCCCGCCTGCAGACATTTTCCAAAGGAATGAAGAAGCAGGCCATGTTCTGCCTTGCTCTGGCGTCAGAGCCGGAATATCTCCTGCTGGATGAACCCATAGACGGGCTGGATCCCATCGTTCGGCGCATGGTCTGGAATACGATCGTAGACGATGTGGCTGCCCGTTCCATGACCGTTCTCGTCTCATCTCACAATCTGAAGGAACTGGAAGGAATCTGCGACCACATAGGCATCCTTTCTCACGGAAAGATGTTCCTGGAGCAGGATTACGACGAGCTGAGGGGCAATCTTCACAAAGTCCAGGCCGCCTATGGGAGCACCGTGGATTCCTCAGACTTCTATAACGAGCTTGACGTGCTCCGCCGGGAGCGCCGCGGGAGCATCGACCTTCTGATTATCCGGGGAACAGCGGAAGAGATTGAAGATCAGATTCAGAAGCATGATCCTGTGATATTTGACATGCTCCCCCTGACGCTGGAAGAGATATTTATTTACGAGCTGGGAGGTGAAAATGATGAAATCAACGAGCTCTTGTTCTAAAACAATAATTGCAGAAGACGTCCGCCGATACTGGATCATCGCCGCAGCAGCCTTTGCTGCTTGGTTTCTTGCTGCAGTCGTGCCCGTCATCCTGAATTACCGCAGCTTCGACATGATTTCCGCCTATGCCGTAAGCTGCCTGCGGAATTCAAGCGTTCTCATGCTTTTCACGGAATGCCTGTATGCAGTCGCCCTGTCTGCAGGACTGTTCCGCTATCTTCACCGGGAAAACTCCGTTGTCGCTGTACATGCCAGACCCATAACCAGAACCCGGCTGTTCCTGCTGCACACGGTGTCGGGAATCCTGCTGATGCTGATCCCCGTACTGGTTACCGCGCTGCTGTTCATGATGCTCCGGGGAGCATCCATAGATACCGGGCTTTCCAGTTTCGCCGTCAGCTCCACAGCGCCGGCTGTTTATTCCGGCGTCCACATCCTGCAGTGGATCCTGGAAACCATGATCATACTGGTTTTCGTTTTCACCATGAGCAGTCTTGCCGCCATGATCGCGGGCACCCGGACGATCCACGTGCTCCTGGCTTTGTTCATCAACGGATTCCCCGTGGGCATGGTTCTCATGATCCAGTCTGCCTGCAAGGCATTCCTCGTAGGATTTGCAGACAATATCAGCAACGGGTTCATCATCCGCCTCCACCCGGTGACGTATCTGTTCACCCGGCAGCATTTCCTGAGCGGCGGTGAGGTGACATTCACCCTGATTTACGCAGCGGTCAGCATTCTGGCTGTGCTCGCGGGGATTTTCCTCTACCGGAATGTCCGTCTGGAGAACACGGGCCGAGCCTGCTTCTATCCTGTCGCCGGCGACATACTCTGTATACTTATTACCCTGCCCTGCTCCGTCGCCCTGGGACTCGTCATCGCCGGGATCGGCAGCAGCTGGTCTGTTACTTTATCCGCTCCCATATTCATGACTGCTTTTCTCGGCTGCTCCGTACTGCTCTTTCTTGTCTGCCGGATGATTGCTGAGAGTTCGGTCCGGATCTTGAACCGCAGGACACTGAAGGGGTTCTGCGTCTATCTCCTTGCAGCAGCCCTGTTCTGCAGCTTTACCATCGCGGATCTCAGCGGATTCCAGAACCGCGTCCCGGCTCCCTCCGCTGTCGCCAGCGTGGAATTTTCCTGCGGATTGAATAATACGGTCCTGCCCCTTGGCTCAGAGCACGACGCGGTATCCAATTCCCAGGGATTCACCTTCGTAACTCTTAAGGATCCGGAGGTGATCTCCCATATCACTGCGCTGCAGAAGGAGGCGGTCCGTCAGGGCAGCGGCGGCAAGACCCCTTCCGCGGAATCCTCCGCGCGGGACGTCTCGACGGAGCATGTGGAAATGATCTATCGTCTGAAAAACGGGCGCAGTATCCACCGAAGCTATGATGTGGCGATTGTCTCCGGTGACAGCACATACCAGACCCTCAGAGACATTTTCTGCAGCAGAGAATATCAGTCCGCCGCCTTGCCCCTGGCAGAAGATTATCTGGCGAACAATCCGCATATCACCTGCGGTTCTTTGTCCGGCGATGCAGAAGAGGCAATAGACGCCAAAGATCAGAAGAAGCTCCTTGCGGCTTATACCAGGGATCGGTCGTCCCGTTCCTTCGCCTATACCTGGGCGCTGAGCACCGGGGAAAAGGATGAATCAGTCTACACCCTGGACTTCGTCTTTGACGACAGCAGCCTTATCGGTTTCTCCCTGCCCTTCACCAGGGAGGACAGCCGCACCTGGGCATTCCTGAACAGCCGCGGTTATATCCGGTAACCAAGTCCGGTCTTGACTTTGTTCATAAATAAACTCCCTCCCCGGACGTGGCCGACGTCCCGGGAGGGAAATTTTCGTATCAATCGTTAAACTTCATACTCAGAATGACAACATTTTTTCAGAAAACCGATTGATCCCTTATTTTTCAATGAGCTCAATGGTTCGCTCCGCGCTGTGACCGTCGCAGGCGCCAACAAATTTTTCTTTAAAATCTCTGATACCCTGGAGATCAAACCATTCATCTACGCTTCGGATCTTATCCGCAAGTTCTTCGTTTGTTCTGCAGATTGGACCCGGAGTGATGTCCTCATATTTATAATACATGCCTCTGCTGTCAATATATTCATCCAAATCGAAAGCAAAAAAGATCATCGGCTTCTCCATGATCGAATATTCAAAGGCGACTGATGAATAGTCTGTTATACATATGTCTGCGATGGCAAGCATCTTATCTATACTCAGTACTTTGCTTTTCTTTATATCAAAGGCGAAACTATCCTTCCATTTCTCAGGGATGCTTATATCCTTTTTTGTAGCCCCATGATGCTTTATGAGCAGGACATATTCCTCTGAGAACATTTCACCGAGCAAATTAATGTCTAAAGCTTCCGGCGCGACCGCAGAATTTAAACGTCCTCTGTATGTAGGAGCATAGAGGATAATTTTCCTTTTCCCGATCTGCGGGTAGGCATTCATCAGTTTTGCACGGCACGAATTAATGTATTTGGGGTGGTAAAAAACATCCGTGCGAGCAACGCCAACTGGCACCAGCTTTCCCGACTCCACGGGAATATGCATCGATTCCTCAAAGATCCAGGCCTGTTCCATAGACGGCAGCGTGACATAGCTGTAATTCCGGTACTGATCATACTTCTCTCGTTCAGCCTCACTCATGCCGAATCCCTTACTGTCAATTGTGCTGTAGCCAACTTTCTTAATGATTCCAAGGCCATGCCACAATTGAATGAGCTTTGTCTCCGGGCGAAAATCAAAACCGCAAAAGAGGCTGTTCGCTGAAGAAATAAACACGGCTTTCGCATCGGATATTTCTCGAATTAGCTTGAGTCCGTTTTCATAGATCTCCAGTTCCGAGACCTCATGCTTTCCCATGCCCATCATGACAACTTCATATTTACCCTGTTTTTTCAGTACACTTGAGAAATATGAATTAGGGGGAGAGACCGGCTTACCCTTCTCCATAAATACGACCTTGTTTTTCACAGGTACTGAAATCATGCTCCCATAAACCTTAGGGTACAGCTCCAACAGGTAATATTCTATCATTTCCTTCCTGTATTTGCTGTATAGTTTGTGATCTAAGCGTTTCAGTGTCTGCTCATATTCCTGAGCCTGCTGCATCGCCCGGCGGTATTGAACACTGTCTGTTCCCTTACGTGCATATTTTCTGTTTCTATACATTTGATACAGGCATTCATAGCACTTTTCCTTGCTCTTTTCTTTTTCCTTTTTACTTTTTCTTTTAGCATACGTTTCCAACGTGCCTGAAATGCCCTTTTTGTGTATGTTGTACACGATTGCACGAATATTCTTCATATTATAATACTTTATACCTCCGCCAGCTCTAAACACCTTATCCCATCCGGAAAATAGCATGCTATTTAATAATCATACGCTTAATTTTCCTGAGTGCCCTATATGGTAGAGATTTCTTTCTTGCTTTCTTCTTTTTCTCAAGCTCTTTAGCGGCTGCTTTTCTCTGTGCTTCCCTCGCCCGCTGCTCTTCTTCTTTCGCAACCACCTCTTCAGCGTCATCATATTTATGCATCAAACTCTCATATTCCTGGCCGCTTATCAGGGGTTTGTGATCACGCTGCTCCAAATCTTGTATGGCTCCAAGAATATAGTCACTTGAACTTTTTACGTAACCGTATCGGAGTTTATCAACTTCCTCGAAGTCAACAGGCGGCATATTCATTACCGTTTCAAGACTGGCATCGTCTTTGACTCTTCTCCATTCCAACCCAAACATTCTTAGGAGTGAATCGATTTTATCTCCCGCTCTGGCACCGGCAAAGAAACTCTTATGAAAAATAATGGAGAAACAGCAGGCATGGAATGAGTTAGTGAATATTGACTCGCAGTTCAGCAAATACCACAGCCATTCCTCCACCCCAAGGTCGTAAAATACTTTATGATGCGTTCCTTCCGGTATATCTGCATTTTCATAATTCTCGCTGAGTTCTATGACGTCCAGATCGTTTTCCTCAGCATACCGCACCGCTTTCTTTACAACATCCTTGTTCTTCTCCATTACAACATATAAGAGGACAAATTTCTTCTTCGGACGGTGCTTCTCATCAGGAGCGATAGCCAGTTTCTCATAAAACTCCCGATCCTCCAGAAAAACAGGATCAATCACATGAGGTACATCCAGACCGGTTATCCCCTGCATATAGTCGCAGAAGCTGTCCTCACGGGCAGACAAGTAATCAAAATCACTGATATAACTGAGAAACTCCCTTTCTCTGACCTTGTTATATGTTGTAGCGCCTCTGCTTGGCGCATAGGCGATTTTCTTTTTCCCATCCATTGCTTTACAGGCGAGGAAAAAACCCTTGTCGAATCCGGAATTCTTATTTAGTTTCCATATAACATCAGTCACACAGATATAGCAGTCAAATCCAGGATCCTTTTCATCCAGCAGCCATGGATCATAGCACTCCGAAGTTCTGATATAATGATGATCAATAAAGTCCTCAAACCGGTCAAACCTATATTCACGGTCATCATATAATTCGGTCCAGCGCTTCACTAACCGTTGCTGTTTTTTAGGATTTTTATCGGGATGTTCTAAATAATAATCCAGTGGATGGCGCACATCGAACTTGCCATAATACACAGGCTTGTAATCAATGATTGTGGAATCGATTCCATGATCCAGCAGAAACTGCTGAAAAACAAAAGTATGAAGCGGAGAAGCAAAATTTAATACCTTTGTATGTGCATTTATTGAAATAATGCCTATATTCATGATTTAAAGTTCCTTTCTCTGCTGCATGCTGGCAATAAGCCGTTCAAACATTTCCTTCAGCCCTACCTCTGCATGCCATCCCAGCGCATTAATCTTATCCGTATCAAGTCGAATGACCATCTCTGGATTATAACCGAATTCAACGACATTATCCGGTATCTGTATCTTAACACTGATCTTCTTTTGCGGATCCAGATTACATACAAGCTCCGCCATCTCGTAAATAGAGCAGCTTGTATCCATGTTGCATACATTATATGCTTCCGCATCTTTACCGAAAAGCAGCACAGTAAGTATTGCTTTGACCGCATCAGCAGTATAGCAGTAACTTCTTACGGTTCTGCCTTGTGTATGCAGAACAATATCTCTGTTCTCAATGAAATTCCGTGCGAATTCCGCAAATACTCTGCCGTCATTATATTCGACGCCCGGACCAAATGTCTGAGCCAGACGCACAATCCGAACAGGAACTCTGTATTCTGAAGCATAGGATGAACACAGGCATTCTACTGCCCGCTTGCCTTCCGAATAACAGCTTCTGATGTTCAAAGGGTCTATGTATCCATAATCCGTTTCACTGACAGTTGCCGGTTGTCCCTGGGGTGTTCCATATACTTCCAGCGATGACAGGTACACCATGGACTGCACTTTTTTCTCAAATGCCAGTTTGAGAACCTGATCGCTTCCAATGACCGCCTGATGCAAAGTTTCCACCGGATGAGAAACAAAATAACGGGAGGATGTCGGGCTGGCGGTATGAATAATATAGTCTACATTTTTGTCGCAGCGGATCGGCTGCATGATGTCGCTTTCAAGGAACTCAAGGCCACTGCCTTTGTAAGATCCCAATAGTTTTTCCGCTTTCTCTCTGTTTCTTACACCTGCTATAACGTGAATGTTGAGATTCCTTGTTTCGCTGGCTCTTAGAAGTGCCCTGCACAACTGAGAGCCAATAAGCCCTGTCGCACCGGTGACCAGTACTGTGCTCCCCGCCAGTTTTTCTAATTTACTCCACTTTGCAATGGAATCGATGTCTTTCTGTAATACGATATCTTCCAGATTTCCCGAGATCATTTTTCTGTCTTCTTTCTCATAAACCTGTTCAGTACTGCATTGCTGCTGTTTGTCAGACCAAAACCGAATGTCTGCTCATTTTCGCTGTATTGAATCAATGCTCTGAACATATATACATCTTCTGGTGTAGTGACCTTGATATTCCCTCTGTTGCCCTCCACCATATGTACTGGGATGCCTAATGTAGTACAGATCGTACATGCATCGACCATATTTTCATAACCATTTTCTGTAGCTCTTATTCTGTTATGTGCCTCCAGGATATCTCCCAGGCGGAAAGTCTGGGGAGCCTGAGCCGCATAAGTATCTTTTCTGTAAGGAACTGAGCCTACCGTTTCGCCATCATTGCTCAACAAAATGGTTTCAAAGCAGGGTGTGCATGTTATTGCATTGCCTTTACTAATAGCAGTCTCTATATTCCTTGTAATTGTGTCGTAGGTAACGCTGGGCCGGACGCCGTCATGAAGGAGTACAATACTGTCCGGATCATTCTCACTGATTCCTCTTTCCAGGCAATTATATATTGAATCCTGTGCAGTTTTGCCCCCCGGGATTACTGCAGCCACCTTAGATAGGTTATACTCAGAAACCAGTTCCTCAACATAGGGTATATAATCCTCCAGTGTAGAAATATAAATTTTATCGATCAGTTCATGCCATTGAAAGAGCTGCACTGTGTGAATTAGTATCGGTTTGCCGTTTATCTGCAGAAACTGTTTGGGGATGCCCGAACCCATACGAACTCCGCTGCCGCCCGCAAAAATCATTGCTATATTCATTGGTTTACCTCCCGCATAACGCGATGCCATAATTAGAATTCAAATTTACAGATTTGCATCATGCTATTCCATTGCGGCTGAGAAATCAAGCCTTTTGAGCTGTTCGTTCCGCAACTGTCTTTCTTTGAGTTTACTAACATATTCATCGGGAATATGTTTTAATATAAACCAGTCTATAACGCGGTCAGAGGCATGTGAATCCATATGTTCAAAGTGCAGATCCACGTACTTCTCCACTTTCTCGAATTGATAATCTTCCTCACGAAGCGCCCTCATAAGTGATTCAAAATCATAACATATACGACCCGGTGCAGCTTCCTCATAATCTCTGTGAAAGCCTCTCGAAAACGCATATTGAATCTTATCAAAAGCATAGAAGAGCATTGGCCGCCTCATCAGGGAATACTCGTAGATATTCGATGAATAGTCAGTAATAAGCAGATCCGTAATATAGAATAAGTCGTTAATATTCGGATAGGCGGTCAAATCTATGAATCTATCTTTAAATCTGTCCTCGATTGGAACAGGCTGCGAGACCCACGGGTGCATCTTGAACAGAACTACCTTGTCAGTTTCCCGGCAGAACTTGTACAGTTCATCGAAGTCGATCATCTCATAAGGATAATGCGCTGCATCCCTGTTTTTCCCTCTATATGTCGGTGCAAACAGAATAACTTCCTTTCCAACTGTCAGCGGAAATTCTTCTCTCAAACGTTTTTCTGTACTTTTCCTATATTCTGGGCTTAGATACTCGTCCATCCGCGGCATTCCAGTAGGTAAAAGCATTTCGCGATTTACTCCAAATACTTCAGAGTGAAAATGCGCAACTCGTGTGCTTCCTGAAATTCCATAATCATATTGCCTGTGGCAGCTGACTGGCCCCGGGCAGCCGGTGTGCCCCCAGCGGCTGTATCCCGAAGATTTAAATCCTGCGCCAGCATGCCACAGCTGTATCAGTGTCGTTCTCGGGCTCAGTGTGAGCCAGTCAAATATTGGACAGTGGTCATCAAGAAAAATCATGTCCGCATCTGCGACCTTCTTGATTACACTGGCCCAGCTCTGCATGCTGTATGATTTTTCCACCTGATAGCGCGCAGATGTCAAGATATTATATTCTTTATCCAGACCCCGCTCTTTCATTTTATCGATAACACTTGTAAGATTACTTCCCAATGTCTCGCTTTGCTCTGTCATGAATAAAATATTGCGAATCTCACCATTAAAACTGCGGTCTGCTTTACCAGATTCGTAATGATAATATTTAGTCATATAATTACGGACTCGTTTAAGATTAAAAAACTTCTGTGAGTTCGCACTGGGCTCCTTCTTTGGTGCTTCAGTGAATGCTTTGATCCCCGCACCTTTTGTATTGATAACCCGAATCTCAGGATAAAGTCCGGAATCATCTTCCGCGATAGAAAAATCAACGCAATAAGCCCTGTTTTTCTTGCTGTACATGAACTCACGTGATCGTTCCGCCAGACAGGGAGCCAGTTCAGGCGCAATCTCTGGTGTTGCCAGAATATCATTCCCAGCACAAATATAAATTTTATATGTGCCTTTAGGGAGACATCTGCAATAACCAGGATTAGTAATATTAAGGGAAATCACGTAGCCGCCGTCATCCGTCTTTTCCGTATCAAAATATGCATTTGACCTGGCGTAATCGGTTACAAGGTAAAACTGCAGCTCCCTGTCTTCTCCATATTCTTCCACAAAGCGTCTGGTTCTCTCTATCTGCACTTCCAAGTGCATGATTATTCTTTCCCAGGAAATTTCGCTTATCGTTGCGCTAATAAGTTCTTCATTCAATCTGCTGTGCAATTCTATGAGTTCCTGCACTGTCTCTTCTGAATATGTGTTCATAAACATACTTCTCCATATATTCTAATCTATTTCGAAAACTATACTAAATTGATTATATCATAGTAATGCATGACGTCCAATTGCTCTTATTAGAGACAACAGACGTTCAGGAAAAATTATTTTTCTTATTTCTATGCTCTAGAGTTTCCATCCCCGTTTCCAAAGATAAGATCAATAACTCGATCTGTCGCATGACCGTCAAGGTAATTGAAGTTTTTCTTAAGAAAGTCATCTAATTTTTCACTTCGGTAATCGTTTTCCTCCATTGTCCGCAGTAGTTCTATCTGAGTTTTTACAATTTTACCAGGTACGATATCTTCATAAGGTTCATAGAATCCCCTGTCATCTACATAGCTTTCCAGATCAAAGGCATAGAAAAGCATAGGAAGACGCAACAGCGCTGCCTCATATATCACAGATGAATAGTCAGTAATCAAAACATCTGTAATCATAAGCAGTTCGTTGATATCAGGATAACTTGTCATATCAATAAAATAATCTCTGAATTCCTCTGGTATGTCTACTTTCTGCCTGACGAAGGGATGCATTTTAATAAGCATTATTTGATTATTTTTTTTCAGAATCGTACCCAGCTTATGGAAGTTTATCATTTGCATGGGAAAGTACGCATCTCTTGCATTTACCCCTCTGAAGGTTGGAGCATACATAATCACCTGTCCGGCATCTTTAAGCAAAGGATATGCTTCCATAATCTTCTTTCTCGTAGCCGCTTTATATTCTTCATCAAAAAAGACATCCGTTCTTGGTACCCCAACAGGATAAAATTTGCGTCGGTCAATAGAGAAGGCCTCTGCGTTATGGTCGGCTGAGTGATCAGAACTTACCGGGACATGTGTATAGCATTTATGGATACGCGTAGTAAACGCTGGAGCACCATGTCCCCCAATCCGCTCAAATCCAATGGTTTTAAATGCACCGCATGCATGCCATAACTGAATAATCTTAACTCCGGGATTATAGTCATTTGTGTATAATTCAGGCTGATAATCATCACAGAATATAAAGTCTGCTGTCGCCAGCTTATATGTAAATTCAAATTTGTTTTTAAATGATCTGTGGGATGTTATGCTGCTCCTGAAGTCAAATGAAATATCATATTTTTTATCAAGACCTCTCTCCAGCATCCGCTCGTAAACGAATTTCTCATTGCCGGAAAGCTGCGCACTTCTGGCAGAAGTAAAGAACACCCGCCTGCCATTCTTCTTGATATGTCTGTTGCAGAGATTAAAAAATGTCTGAAATCCCTGCTTCATGACTTTGCGGTATGCTCTGTGAGCAGTCGTTTTTATGCTGTAAACAAGATTTGGAAAAAAGCCTTCAATAAGCTCAGGGATTTCATAATCCACATGAAGATAGTACTGCCATTTGTTCGGTGCAAGTCTCGAGAAACCATGCCAGTAATTATTCTGTCCATAATCGATCTGAAGGTCTGTACGCGTCCCATCGTATTGTGAAAGATAAATTCGGTCGTAGACACGATCCGACACATAAGCCGGCAACCCTTTTTCTTCACCTATATCTGCGCATAAATACCATCTGCCGGAAGGGACAGGCGCTTCATTGCAGATTTCAAGTACGTTGATCCGGATGTTAAATTTATCTTTGCCAACATTAACATCGTCAAAAAATAATCTCTTATCCCCTCTCTGCTCCTGAAAGTATAATACGATGTCCTCACTCCCTGATATTCCCTCAAAATGCCCAGTTACAGTAAGAATTATTCGCCGGAACTCAAGTTTATCTATGATTAACTTCATTTGATCACTCCTCTGCTGTCCGCTGTGAGTTTATAATTGCTGTCGCTTTCGCATTTTTTCACTAGACTTGACATGAAACGGGCGGCTATCACCGCGTAATAGTCAGACACATGCCCTATATTAACGTGGCATTGTATATACGCAATTATAAACGACATTACATTTGCACTGTATTGAAAATCCCTCCCTCAGATGCACTAAATCTGAAGAAGGGATAATGCATCAGCATTGTTACTCTCCCGTACTGATGGATTCGCAGTCATCCAGATCCACGGGAACGATGATGTTCCTCGCATCCTCAAGACATTCTTCCGGCACATAGAGTTCAATGGATCCGACCATGCTGTTTCCGAACACGATCTCCAGATAATTGCTGGATCCCACATATTTCCTCTGGCAGGGAATATTTTCACTGCGCAGTTTGGATTCCAGCAGGTCTGCCTGAAAGCTCTCCGTTACCGTGCAGAGATAGGCTCCGTTTCGCCAGCGGTAACCGTCATCAGCCCCGTTTTCTTTAACTTCCGTTTCTCTTCTTCTGAAAATATTCATTTCATCATACCTTACTCTGACTCAGAAGATTCCGGCGCTGAACTGCCGCCTCCGGATGATCCTCCGGAGCTGCTTCCGCCGGAAGAACTGCCGCTGCTGCTTCCGCCTCCGTTATCCGAGGATCCACCGCCAGATGAGCTGCCGCCTCCCGAGCTGTTCCCGCCTCCATTATCCGAGGATCCACCGCCCGACGAACTGCCGCCGCCGGAGCTGCTTCCGCCGGAAGAACTGCCGCCGCTGCTGCTTCCGGAGGAACTGCTTCCAGAGTTGGAGGAACTTCCTGACGAACTGCTCCCGGAAGAACTGCTTCCGGAAGAACCGCTTTCTGATGATCCGGATGACGGAGCATACTGCTGGTATGATCCAAATTCATCTTCCTGCCCTGACGGCGCAGACGGTGACGTGCCGCCGGATGCTGCTGCGATAACAGACGCCTGCGTCTTGACAGAATCCGTCACTTCATAATCCTCCTGACCGAACATCTCCGAGTGGAGCCGGACAACGTTAGCTTCCAGATCCGATGGGAACACGTACGATATGCCGTCCAGATAGCCGGTGGTCACGTTGTAAGGCCAGCCGACACTCTTGTTGATTTTCATTCCTGCCAGCCTCTGGGCAAGCCCGATCATATCATTATTTGACAGACTGGTCTTCAGCTGGGGCAGCACGTCGTCCATAATATCCAGAAGTTCTGTAATGCTCATCTTCTGCAGTTTGGCGGTAACCTTCTTAATAACTACACGCATTCGGCTTGTCCGCTTAAAGTCATCCCCGACTCCTTTGCGGATACGACCATAGGAAACGGCCTGTACACCTTCCAGCTTTTGCTTGCCGGATTTGGTAACCAGTTTATACTTTTTCTTCCCCAGGTGTTTCGCCGTCTCTCTCGTGTACTTGTTCAATTCATCGATTTCATATCCGTGAACGTCGACGGTAATGCCTCCCACGTCATCGACGAGATCAGATACCATCTTGAAGTTGAACAGCACGTAATTGCTGACATTCAGGTCCATGGCCTGATTCAGCGTCTTCAGGGCGCCCTTGGCGCCGCCCAGGGCATAAGCGCTGTTCACCTTATTATATGTATCTCCGCCGTTTATCCTCAGATAGGTATCGCGGTAAACGGAGATCAGGTTCACATCCTGGGTTTTCGTGTTAATGCTGGCGATAATGATGCAGTCCGTATTATGTCCCTTGAGATGACTTTCGCCCATGCTCCGGGAGTCCACGCCGAGAAGCGCGATGTTTACATAGCCATCTACATCCACGCAGGACAGATCTTTCTTGTCCAGGGTATCTTTCTTCACCTTGTTCAGCTGTCCGTTAACAAAGGCATAACCGGCGACGCCCAGAAGCAGTACGACGATCACGGCCAAAGACAGGATCTTCTGCCAGCGCTTCATGTTTTTCAGGCGCTGGACTGCGGACACTTTTCCCTTCCCTGAGCCCTGAGCCACGGCAGCCTTCGCCGCTTCATCACTTGTCAGGTCATCCAGCGTCTGAAAACTGTTTCCTTTTGATTCTGACTCCGGAGAATCCTGACCGGCGGAACTTGGTCTGACCGCCTCTTGTTTTTCCGAATGATCCGGTGCCGGCGCAGGAGAACTCTCCCGTGCTGCCTGTCGTTCGGCCTCAAGCCTTCTCCGCTCCAATTCCTGGTATTTCTTACTGCGCATGTGCTGTATCCTTCCCCAAGCCGCGGCCTCTGCCCGGCTGTTCTTTCCTTTCCTTCTCCAGTCCGCTTCTCTGTTTCACCGGTTGTGAGAGATCCGGCATCTGCGGAATTTGGCTTTTAACTTTCTCCGTTGCTGCGGCTGCTTTTTTCGCACGGACAACAGAAGGAAGTTCTTCGGGTTCCTGAAGAAGCTCCTCCGTAATCTGCTGCAGACGCTTTTCCTTAGCCGGAGAGAAAAATTCCTCGAGGGATCTTCCCGTTTTCTGCGCCTTGCGTTTCGCTCGCTTTTTCTTTCTCAGCAGATTGTTCCGGCGTTTTGTGAGACGGGCAATCCTCTTTTCCTCGTCTTCTTTTGCCACCATATCTTCGTAGTAATCGATGGCGCTTCTTATTTGCCCGTCATAGACGACCTGGCCCTTCCGCAGCACGATTCCCCTGGTGCAGAAATCCGCCGCCGTACGTGTACTGTGGGTGACAAAGAGAAAGGTAATATTATGTTCATTCACCAGTTCACTGACCGTTTTCAGACATTTTTTTCTAAAGGATCGGTCTCCAACGCTCAGCGCTTCATCCACGATCAAGATCTCCGGGTCGATATTGACATTTATGGCGAATCCCAGACGAGCCCGCATTCCGCTGGAGTAAGTACGAACCGGCTGGTCCATGTATTCGCCCAGATCGGCGAAATCTACGATTTTCTTCTCCTTCTCCTGTATCTGCTTTCTAGTCATACCCAGCAAACTGCCGCGAAAGTATATATTCTCTCTACCGGTGAACTCCGGGTCAAATCCCGCGGTCAGTTCCAGCAACGCGCTTACTCTGCCGTTAACCTTCACTTCGCCTTCTGTTGGATAAGTGACCTGAGTGACCATCTTCAGAAGCGTGGACTTTCCCGCGCCGTTTCTGCCGAAAAGGGCAACGGCTTCTCTCTCATGTATAGTAAAGTTCACATCGTTGATCGCATTGACTTCCGTGCATGGAATACCCTTCCGAAAAAGGGCGTGGAACCGCTGCTTGTCATTCTTATATAGTTTATATGTCTTTGTCACATGATCAAACTGAATGGCAACCGGACGGTCCTCAGCGGTCATGACTTTATTTTCGCTTTCGCTCATTCCTTCCCCCTAAAGAACATCAGGGATCTCTTTTTTCAGCTTATGATATGCCCAGATCGCCAGAAGAATCATGATTACTGTTACGATGATAAAATTTCTCATCTCGTTGGGCACATCCCAGATCCATTGCTGATAAACTAATGTATTCCTGTAACCATCTGCAATCAGCGTTACAGGATTAAACAAAAGAATTTTACGAATCCATACGATATCGATCTTATTTGCATTGTATATAATACCGGACAGCCAAAACAGCGCCGGTGTCATCGCCTTGACGAAATTAAGGAAGTCATTGCTTATTGCCGAGAGCATGCTGGCAAACAAGTTCCAGGCGGTAAAAAACAGGAACATGGCGAAAATCAGTATCGGCAGCTGCAGATAATAGATCGTAGGCGGAAAGCCCATGGCGATGTACATGATGATCATAATAAGCTGCAGTCCCAGATTGACGATCAGATGAGACAAACTCATAAATGTAGGGATCGTATCTACTGGATATTTGATCCGTTTTACCAGATACTTATATTTTCGGATGGAAGAAGATCCTACGCTGAGGCAGTCTCGCATGTAAAACCAGGGAATATATCCCGCGATCAGCCACAGAAGGAAGGGATACCCGTCCACCGGCGCACCCTTCCGGACTCCTACAGAGAACGCAAACCAGAATACAAAAATAGTGACAGCGGGCTTGATGATCGCCCATGCCCACCCCAGCGCCGCGCCCCGATAGGTCTTGATGATATCACTCTTCGCAAGTCTCAGGATCTGTCCCCGATACTTGATATGATCGGATAATATTTCTTTCAGTGTATTCAATCTATTTCTCCAGGGAACGGATCCCTCTCTCCGTTAACAGGTCTTCTGCCCATTATACCCTATACATAGGCATTTATCAATATCCGGCAGTAATTGCTATTGTTCAATCAATGCAATGGTTCTCTCTGTACTGTGGCCGTCGCAGGCTCCAACGAATTTTTCTTTAAAATTTTTTACAACCTGGGGATCATATCGTTCATCAATGTGCTTAATATAATCCACAACTTCTTCGTTGGTCCGGCATATGGGTCCTGGTGTGATATCTTCATACTTATAATACATGCCCCTGCTGTCAATGTACTCATCCAGATCATAAGCGAAAAATACCAGAGGTCTCTCCAGAATCGAAAATTCAAAGGCGATGGAAGAATAGTCCGTGATACAAATATCAGATACCGCAAGCAGCTTGTCTATGCTCAGAACTTTACTCTTCTTGATATCGAAGGCAAAACTGTCCCTCCATTTATCCGGAATATGAATTTCGTTCACTGTGGACCCATGATGCTTGATCATCAGCACATAGTCATCTGCCAATGCTTCGCCGAACATATCAATGTCCAGTTCCTCCGGGGCAATGGCTGTATCAAGCTTCCCCCGATATGTCGGTGCATACAGGAGAATTTTCCTGTCACCGATCTGCGGGTATGCCTCCATCAGTTTCATTCGACATTTTTCGATGGTCTTTTTCTGATAAAATATATCTGTTCTGGCAACTCCCACTGGGACGAGCTTTCCGGATTCCACAGGAATATGCATAGATTCTTCAAAAATCCATGCCTGCTCCATGGAAGGCAATGTAACGTAGGTGTAATTGCGATATTGATCGTACTTCTCACGCATTTCCCGGCTCATTCCGAATCCCTTGCTTTCGAGCGTACTGTATCCGACCTTTTTAATAATCCCCAGTCCATGCCACAGCTGAATCAACTTCGTCTCAGGACGGAAATCAAAGCCGCTGAACAGGCTGTTGGCAGAAGAGATAAACACAGCCTTCGCATCGGAGATCTCTCGGATGAGTTTCAGCCCATTCTCATAGATTTCCAATTGCGATACTCTGCCCTTCCCCATGCCCATCATGACAACTTCATATCTTTTCTGCTTTTTAAGAACAGCAGAAAGATGTACATTCGGGGGCGCGTAAATCCCAACCTTTTCCATAAAGACTACTTTGTCCTTCACAGGGACAGACTTAAGGCTGTCATACACCTTCGGGTACAGATTCAGCAGATAATACTCTATCATCTGTTCTTTATACCGCTTAAACATTTTTGGATCCAGCTTCCGCAGGGCTTTTTCATATTCCGCTGCCTGCTCCATGGCTCGACGGTAACGTTCCGTATCCGTGCCCTCGCTGGCATAGTCCCTCTTTATATATAAATTGCTCAGTCGTTCATAACATGACCTTGCTTTTCTCCGTTTTATGTATACCTGCGCTGTCCCTATGAACCCTCTTTTTTTCATGTTATGCATGATCGCACGAACATTCATCCAGACTATCCTCCCGTAATTATCAATGACAACCCGCACATTTAACAAAAATAATGTGAATCAAATATTGAAATTTTACCATAAATTTAACTCAATTTCAATGCAATCGTATCCTCCGTGAAAACAACGCTGAACCCGGGGACAGTTGTTGCCAGAATTGAAATATGCTATAATCATTAAATTAGCAACATTCTATATATCAATTTTATAACAACAGAACTGGATTCCCACATGAAAGCGATAATCACCCTGGGTAAATTAATATTGAACATCATCTATGCGTTTCACAAACTTCGCCCTGCCCGCCGCAGGATCACCTTCGTCAGCCGCCAGAGTAATGAGCCATCCATAGATATCATTCTGCTCCGTGAGGAATTAGGACGACGTTATCCTGATGTCGAAGTCAAGGTCCTTTGCCGAATGATCGGCAGCGGTATCCGCGGAAAAATAGCTTACATACTTTATATGTGCGGACCGATGATGAAAGGATTTGCCTCTTCACAGGTTGTCGTTTTAGACGGGTACTGCATTGCCGCCAGCATACTCCATCATAAAAAAAATCTTAAGATCATTCAAATGTGGCATGCCATGGGCTGCTTTAAGAAATTTGGTTACGCGGTGATAGGCATGGACGAAGGATACTCACAGAAAATTGCAGAAGCCATGAATATGCATGCGGGTTATGATGCTGTTCTGATCAGCGGCGAGCACTGCAGGAAAAGTATGAGCACTGCTTTCGGCTGCAGCCCTTCGCTTTTACAGGTGATGCCCCTGCCCAGAACAGACTTTGTCAGAAAAAAGAAATATACAGTCCCCACAGCCCATAGAATCTTTCAGAAATACCCGGAACTGAGAAACAAGAAAAACATCCTGTACACGCCCACGTTCCGCAAAGCAGGGGATAACATCACCCCGATCCTTTCTCTGATTGAATGCATGGATTACGAACATTATAACCTCATCATTAAACCTCACCCATTGATGACTGAAGTGATTCCATCGAAATACGCAATCGTGGATCATGCGTTCAGCAGTCTGGAAATGCTTTCCGTGGCGGATTATGTTATTTCTGACTACTCAGCTTTTATACTGGAAGCAGCGTTGGCATCCTGTCCGGTCTATCTGTTCATCCCTGACGAAGAAAACTATCAAAGGGCAAGAGGTTTCTTCGATGATGTTACCGTAGAAAGTCACGGATTCCGCTCCGGCAATCCGACAGAAATAATGGAAGCTATAAAAGGAAACCGGACCAAGATAGATGACATGCAGCGCTTTGCAGAAAAGTATACGGATATTAACGAGGACTGTACTGGAACGATTGCTCAGTATCTTGTTAACTGCTTTACAAAATAGAAAGTCATCACTATATTTATTGGTATCATCTGATGCTATGAGAGGTTTCCCTTATGAGTTTTTTTTCAAAAGCCGTTTATTATTGCAGTTCTATCCTGCTGAACAGGCTGTTTTCCCTGCTGCCGCTTCGAAGGAACCAGGTATTATTCCTATCCGATGTCCGCAGCGAACTGGGTGATAATTTTTCCCCCGTATATGAGAAGCTCGGCAGGGAATATAACAAAGTCACGTCTCTTAAAGCAGATCGGAGACTGCGGCGTTCCTTTACCCAGTGGCTTAAAGAATGTTATTATATAGCAACGTCCGGCTGCATCTTCCTTGATGATTTTACGTCAAGCACATCCTTTATCCGCGTGCGAAACGGACAGCAGCTGGTCCAGTTGTGGCACGGATCCGGTGCATATAAGAAATTCGGCTACAGCAGGGCGGGAAATGATGGCGACATCCGCCATGTAAACCCCGGTTATCGCAAGTATACCCTTGCGATCGTCAGCAGCGAACAGGTTCGCCCCTGCTTCGCAGAAGCTTTTTCCCTCCCTTTAGATCGTGTAGCCGCAACCGGTGTTCCAAGGACTGACCGTTTTTTTGATGAAGATTATTTGAGGGACTGCAAGATCCGTCTTTCAAAGATGTGTCCTGAGATCTCCGGGCGCAAAGTTATCCTGTATGCACCAACTTATCGCGGCGATAAGGTGGAAGACGCCAGTTATGACTTTTCTAAATTTGATCTTGAATCTGCTTTTCAGGCGCTGCACGATGATTATGTTATTATCTTCAAGTGGCATCCTGCGTTGTACAACAACATCGCATTAAATAAAATTCAGGCTTATGATCTTTCACATTATCATGGCTTTGCCTGGGATTTCTCAGAATACAGAGATATTGACGGCCTGCTTGCTGCTTGCGACATCCTGATTACGGATTATTCTTCCATGATCTTTGACTATGCGCTTCTTGACAAACCCCTGATCCTGTATCCATATGATCAGAAAGAATATGAGGACGGGCGAGGTCTCTATTTCGATTTTCAGGATTATGTTTACGGCTCTGTTGCCACTAGTACCCCGGAAATCATCGACCAGATCCGCAGGGAATCCATTGATGAGAACAAGCGCGCTGCGTTTATCCGGCGTTTTGTCAGTGCCAATGACGGCAATGCTTCTGACCGGATCATCGAACGAGTGTTTCATTGACTTTTAATAACCCTGTTGATATACTTGAAAACGGGACGTTAATCATTTCAGTTAACTAAGGAGGCTATACTATTATGTTATTTGCAGTAGTTCTCGCCGGCGGCATAGGCAAAAGAATGGGCAATGTAGATAAGCCCAAGCAGTTCCTGCTGATCGGCGGAAAGCCAATCATCGTACATACAATAGAGAAATTTTATATTAATGACTGCTTCGAGAAGGTCATCGTACCATGCCCGGAAGAATGGGTATCTTATACGGAGGACCTTCTGGCAAGGGATCTTAAGGAAACCAGCCGGATCGCCGTCATAAAAGGCGGCAGTGACCGCAACGGCAGTATCGTTAATGCTTTGAATTATATCAGAGACAACTATGGCATCGATGATGACACCGCAGTGGTGACCCACGACGCCGTTCGTCCCTTTGTTACCCAGCGGATCATTGATGAAAATGTAAAAGCTGCAGAAGCTGGCATGGCATGCGATACAGTCATACCGGCTACAGATACCATTGTTCAGAGCCAGGGCGGTGAATTTATCACCTCGATTCCCAATCGGGCGGAATACTACCATGGTCAGACGCCCCAGAGCTTCCCTGCCGCTAAATTCCTGAAGCTGTACGACAGTCTGACAGCTGACGAGAAGTCCATTCTCACAGATGCTGCCAAGGTTTTCGTCATGAAGGGCGAGCCGGTCGCTATGATCAAGGGTGAAGAGTTCAATATAAAAGTCACCTATAAATATGACCTGACGAGAGCAGAGATCATGCTGAAAGGCGGTAAAAATGCTTAATACAGTCTACCGCCTTGTGGCGCCGCGGACGATTCAGGAGGAACTGACCGATATTCAGCCTTCCGACGATATCGTGATCGTTCACCCGACCCATCTTTCCATCTGCAATGCAGACCAGCGCTATTACCAGGGCAAGCGCAGCAAGGAAGTGCTTAAGAAGAAGCTTCCCATGGCGTTGATCCATGAAGGGATCGGCAACGTTGTCTACGATTCTACCGGGGAATATAAGCGCGGAGACTTGGTGGTCATGGTGCCGAACACGCCC
Source organism: uncultured Eubacteriales bacterium (assembly GCA_900315125.1). Lineage (GTDB taxonomy): Bacteria > Bacillota > Clostridia > Peptostreptococcales > Anaerovoracaceae > Aminicella. The sequence goes on along the minus strand of OMXT01000047.1, from coordinate 37,755 downwards.
TATGAAAAAGACGATATCATAGCAGAGAATTACCTTCGTTCCAGCCGTTTCCGCTCCAGCGGATTCGACGGTCTCATGCAGGACAGCGTGGCCATGCGGCGGGATCGCATCGTCCGCCTGCCTGAGAATATCAACAAGGATGTAGCGGCTTTCACGGAGTTTTCATCCGTAGCCTATCATACGATAGACCGTTTCCTGCAGAAGTCCCATAATCGCAGGGAACGGATCGGCATCTGGGGCGACGGCAATCTTGCCTTTGTGACCTCTCTGCTTCTCAAGCAGAGACTGCCGGAGACAGAAGTATATGTCTTTGGTGTGTACGAGGATAAAATGGCAGACTTTACATTTGCGGACGGGACATACAGCATCGATGATATCCCCGCAGACATGAAGTTTGACCACGCCTTTGAATGCGTAGGCAACCAGGCCAGCGGCGATGCCATCAACCAAATCATCGATTATATCAATCCAGAAGGAACCATTGGCATTATGGGCGTTGCCGAATACCCTGTTCCCATCAATACCCGGATGGTTCTCGAGAAGGGTCTGACCATATTCGGCAGCAGCCGCAGCAGTGCGGCGGATTTCCAGAACCTGGTGGACTTCTATGTTTCTCACCCGAAGGTCGTCAACTATCTGGAGCTCCTTGTAGGAGAAGTCGTAGATGTAAAATCTATTGAGGATATGGATCGGGCGTTTGAGGCAGACATGCATAAAGCTAAGGGAAAGACCATTCTTCACTGGAACGTATAACGATACAATCCCGGTATGCGAATAAGCTCTGGGTTAATGGTTCGCCGTCGTTCCTTTAATATCGAAGGTTAAAAGCATGTAAAGCAAAACTTTCCAATGGAAATTATGCTCTACATGCTTTTATTGTCCAGCCGCACGTGCTGCAATATTGTCAGTAACTCAATTTGACAGTTTCTTATCAATTGATGAATTATCAATCGCACGCATCATAAGATCCCCTATTAACAGTGTCAGTACCGAGACTATAAACGTTAATACAAGTACCGAGGAAAATTGAGCAGAATAACTATATCCATTCATCAATTTCCTAATGATATATATTGCAAAAAGCTGATTCAAATACATAGGGAGACTGAGTTTTCCCATGTATGAAGTAATGCGATTGCTTAATACATTATTACCAGGCGTTACATCCGAAAATGCAATGGTTACTATAAGAAAAACTCCCATAATGGCGAAGACATCATATTTCCCGGGGAGGTCATAAACACCATATATTATTACCATGGCTACGGATAAAAGTTCAATTAAGGATAATACACAGCGCTCACCAGTTTTCCATTCACAGCGCTTCATAAACTCCGCTGTTTGGTACGCAAATAACCCAGCATTGAGTTCCGCAAAGGCTCTCCATACACAACGATAGCCGAAAATATCCCATTGAGAAGCTCCGCTTACGGTTCCAAAGTCATGAATTAACCATCCTATGAGAACCATTGATATTACAGGTGCTATACATTTGGAGTAATAATCAAAATGTATATAACTGATAACGAATATAATCGCCATAGAGATCAGCATGGCAGAGATGTACCACTCCACAGAATTAAGATTACGAAATTGGAAACCCAGCTTCTGGATAAGTAGAAAACTGGGAATGCAGTCGATCGTATTCTTAATCAACTGAAGGATGCTATATTCGTGAAGAAAAATATCTTCGAAGTAAAGTAAAATAAATGCAAGTATATGGTATGGGAGAAGCCTCTTTATTTTTCCCCACATAAATAGGCGAAAGGAAGGTCCGGCAGTCTCATACTTGTTATTCCCACTGACGGCCTGTCTATTCTTTTTATCTATAGACTTAGCCATCAGGAATCCTGAGAGTATGAAAAAATATTCTACACCAATATAGCCTCTCTTAAACGAGCCGACCCCCCCCTAAATTTTTGTCCGCAATCAGACGGCTGCAATGAAACAAAATAATTATAATGCAGAAAATAAATCTTAATAGCTCTATCTTCCCATTCTTTTTTGACATGACCACGCTCCCCTTATCTATCAGTTATCCTCAGTATCTTAATAATCCGTAATATGAATCACATAATTATCCCGGTGCAGCACCTTATATTTAACTCTTGTCTTCTTCCATACCCACTTGCCCTTTTTCTTTACTTTCTTCTTTACGGTCTTATACTTCGTCGTATAATAAGATTTATATACGGAACCATACAGCTTATTCTTATTAAAATAGATTCCCTCCAGTTCTCCCGGCACTTTTACCTTAACACGAGCGATATAATTTCCGTAAAGATCATACCCGCAGATAATGTTGCCGCCTGACTGTACCCGCAGGATCATCCCCTGCCCGGTACATACGCTCTGATCAAGATTACTGCAGTTTTTGGTCAGTTTGCTGTACCTGAGAGGAGAAAACTCACCGTCAGTGACGAGCACAGCGCCTGTTTTCTTGATCTTCAGGATATACTGACCGCTCTGGCTTTCATAAGCTATGCCCGCAAAGCCTCTTATCCCTGCCATACGGCTGCTGGCGGCACCGAAAATCTTACCCGGAAGCTTAACTGTCACATTCTTTATTACCGTAAGCTTCTCTGGATCGATCCATGCTACCTTAAGAATCCCTTCTTCACTATGGACAGCAGCGATCCGCTTCTTTTCAGAATCCCATGTAAGATCATTGCCGTGATGGATGGGAAGGATATCAGAAACCTTCACTGTATCCATGCTGTCTGACTTTACTTTCGCAATCCGGCATTCATTCCTCTTTCTGTCATAAAGAGCATAATAATTAAATGCGCCGTCACTGGTGGATCCCTGAACGGTATCATTATAGTACATGGACTGACCGGTCAGTGAACGGAGTTCTATCCGCTTATTATCCTTCGACTCGTAAGTGTACTTGGCGGTCCTTTCCTTACGGGCATTTTCGGAAAGCGCCCACATGCCGGCATTTTCGCCTTTTATCCCCCGTATGCGGACATACCAGTGTTTATCCCTGCTGAGCCCGGCGATCGCCGCCGATGTCCCCTTCTTCCTGATCGTCCGGGGATTACAGAAGAAACCATTATCCGCGTACTGAATCTGGTATCGCTCTGCCCCTTTCACTTTCTTCCAGGACAGACTCAGTTTCCCTCCGCTGAACACGCAACTGCCGGCAGAAGTCTGGGCCAGATATAACGCATCGGTTCCGCCATCAGCGTCCGGTGTCTGAGGTCCCGCGCCTTTAGAATATGAATAGACCTTATAGACATAGGATGACCCCGGAGAAACCCTCTTATCCTGATAGTACAAAGTCGAGTTCCCCTTGATCTCAGCAATCGGACTACTGCTCCAGCTTCCGCCATCGTCTGCCGTCCCGTTTCTCCTGTATATATAATATCCAGCTGCTCTCCCATCTTTCTTCCAGTGGATAAGAAGATTACCTGACCGGCATTCTGTCGACGCGACTGCCATCTGCTTCAGCCCGGAGCTGCCGGCAGCAAAGACCGCCGCTCCCTGAAAAAATGGAACAATAAGACAGACAGCTATGATTATCGTGCTCAAATTCCGCAACACATCCTGACCCCCGCATTCATTAGTATTGGAAGAAATTGTAACACATGAGTCTGCAGAAATCAAGACAGTCAGGGCTTTGTTCCCCGCAAACAGCATCAAAGCAGCTTCATTTCCTCTTCTACGCGATGATAGGGCAGACCTACGACATTATCATAGTCACCTTCTATATGATCGATATACTTGCCGAAGGTGAGCTGTATGGCGTAGCCGCCGGCCTTGTCATAGGGTTCTTCTGTGCGGATATAGGACTCAATAAACTCATCGGAGTAATCGATGCAGTGGATATGTGTGGTATCAACGAAGCACCGCCTGCTTTTCTCCCCGCAGATCAGGAGGCATACGCCGGTCATCACCTGGTGACTGGTATTGCGGATCGCCCGGATCATGTGTCTTGCGTCCTCCAGATCCGCGGGCTTGCCCAGGATCCGATTTTTATAAACCACAGTATCCGCCGCGATAAGCACCTGACCAGCGAACTCCGGATGCTCCTCCTCCACTGCCAGCGCCTTCTTAAGGGCAAGATACATCACGGCGTCTTCCGGTTCGATGCCCTCCGGAAGGTTCTCCTCCACATCTGCGGGGCAGACGATGGGATGGTACCCTTCCCTTTTCAAAATCTCTATTCTCCTGGGGGATCCCGATGCAAGTATGATTCTATAATTATTTCTCCCGCAGTTATCGTAACTATTCATGGTCCTTATACGAACTTCCTTATTTTCCGATATATCTTCACCACCCGCTTGTTCTCAAAGTGGGCCACTTTTGCCCTCAGTTTCTCGTTCTCTTGCTCGAGTTCGGCATTCTTGATTTCCAATGCGTCACAGGTTTTCTTCAGATGGACACACTCATGCCTGAGGTCTTTTCTTATCTCCCTTAGCTGTTCGATTTTCTTATCCTTTCGCTTCAGCGTCTTGTCCTTATCCCGGCTCTTCATATATATCTCTGCATATCTTTTTTGGGATCCATAAATCTTATTTTCCATATCAGAGATATCAAACCCTGTCGGCAGTTCCAGGGATGATAATTTTTCACACACTTCGTTATATTTATATTCTGTACATTCGCTGATTCCTGAACTGGAATTTCTCAGTATTGCACCAACGGACTGATATATGTAATCATAGAGGCTCATAAGATAACTCTCATCAACGCTCTGGCTATGTTTACCATCGGTCAATTCGCACAGACGATCTGCAACTTTTTTCGCTACATCAACAGGTTTTAACGGATTTCCCTCTTCATCGTCAATGCTGAAGACGCGGCCAGAAAGACCGCATTCATCATAAAAGCATGGAATCTTGTCATTCCAGACTATATTAGTTGCAGGTATGTTCAGCGCATAGGATATGATAGAAGAGTGCATGCGTGAAGCCGCAATACCATCACATGCGGAAATCATGCTTATCAGTTGCCTCGATGTCATAACGGTTATCAGCTCTTTCCTGGAAATATTACTTTTTTCAGCAATATAACACATTGTATTCTCGTCATTTGTGCTTCCGTTTGTGTATAGGCATACGCGGAATCCTCTGTCAATAAGAATACGTCTCAATTCTGTTACGTACTCTGCCTGGTTGGTCAGTCCCCAGCTTCTATCATTCGCCCGGATCAGTCCTGCCCTGATTACATTGATCCCTATCAGTTTCCTTCCGTCCGCCGGACATGCTTCGGACTCCTTGCCAGCTGCCTTTTTTAAACTGTTGGCATAGACAGCACCAGCCCATGTTACAGGGTCTGCCACTGTTCTGATCTGTAATTTTTTTCCTCGCCCTGACATATCTGCATAGTATCTGAATATAGAAGGATTTTCCCTTACTGATATATCCTGTATTGAAGGTATCGCTAATAGTTCCCCCAAAAGATGCTCATTTTCCTCATTCGCATCCATATTGTTAATTCCCATAGAAGAGAAAAACACTGGGACCCCTGCTGCATCCGCCATTTCTGCAATTTTTCGCATAGGCTCGTAAAAGTTAAGGTAGCAAAGGCCAAACAGCCCGCCTCCCGCAAAATATACTGCATCGGCTTCTCTGACAACGTCAAGTTCGTTCGACATAAGAGGCAGGTAACAAATGCGATAGTCTTTACTTCCCAGGCCATAGTTTATTAATGCTGCTTTTAACAGCTGACCAAAACACTCCCCAATCAGATTATCCCCAAAGTTATCTGATTGATGGTACACTATAACAAAATTCATATATCTCACCCTTTATCAAATACATATATGGCAAAATTTACTGTCAATAACTATCCTGCGGTATTCCCTTCGCTATTATAACACACATGAACTACGCGCGCTATCAAGACCGTATTGGCATCATTCGATTATATAATAATTTTCAACGTCAATTCAATTTCTCTTTATTATTATGAAAAAAATTCTCCGCACTTTTGGGGACTGCTTACATTCGAAATCATATGGAAAAGGAGAAGAATATTGACCACATTATATTTACACTTTGGTTTACCCAAAACAGGAACGACTTCAATTCAACGGTTCATGTCAGAAAACCGTGATAAACTTGCCGATATGGGAATATGCTATCCGCTTTTCGATTTCAGATACAGAGGACGAGGGAAATACCGAAACCTCATATTTCTTACTGCGCCCAGTGTTGATTCGCCGCCTCAGAGCAAAGAAAAGCTGAGGGAAGAAAAAAACAAAATACATCAAACGATCAGTGAACTTGCCGAAACTTATCCCAAAATTCTTTTATCTGACGAAAGCGTCTGGAATAGAATTGCGCCGGACACGCATCGCTGGAAATCTATGAAGCGTTTTGCGGATAAGCATCAAATGAATGTAAAAATCATCGTTTACGTCCGCACACAAGACCAATTTGTAGAATCACTGTGGAGACAAAAGTGCAAGATGGAATTTGAAACCCCCTCCTGGGATCCATACAGCTATATCAGTATTAAGAATCTGGATTACTACAAGACCCTGAATACCATTGCCAACGTCTACGGAAAGGAAAACATTATCGTAAGGCGGTTCGGAAAAGAATATTTTGGGGGAAGTGCGCATAATCTTATTTCAGACTTCCTGGACATCCTCGGGCTGGAATTAACGGATGACTTCGTTATACCGGACGTCAGGCGAAATCTTACGCTCCGGGCCAGTTATATCGATTTAAGGCGCCGTCTTATGGAACATCCGAATTATGATCATGATACCGATAAATATATCCGCGGCATTTTCTCCCGCTGCGAAAGGATGGGAACCCTTGGTCCGGATGCGACGATGTTTACCCCAGAGCAGCGGAAAGCGTTTATGGCTCAGTTTGCGGAATCCAATCAGCTCGTGGCAGACGAGTTTCTTGGTCTGAACGGTCAGCCGCTTTTCACCGAAAAACTGGAGGAGAAACCAATCTGGGGCGAATCAGAAGAAATACGAAATAATGACTACCTTCAGTTTTTGCTGGAATATGTTATTCAGAGCACACAGAAGATCCAAACCATGGATCAGGAATTGAAGGAGGTAAAAGGACAGCTGAAGCAGACCCAGGAGAAACTGAAAGAATATTCACTGTGGCATCAGATCAAATATTATATCCGCAGGCTTTTCGGCGGAAAGAAATGAACCGCAGACGGCTGCTGACTGCCTCCAGCCGTCTGAATGAAGCAGAATAATATAAGAAAAACAGAGAAGGCTGACTCTTGCGCCGAAAGACGTTTAAGTCAGCCTTGCTTATTCGCTTATTCTAGTTCAGCAAATGAGTCGCTTTGGACGGGATACCGGAAACTATTTTCTGGTAGCAGCGTCGTGCAGATCCTCAGCCTTATCCCACTCAGCGATGATCTCAGGGATAACCTTGTACAGGTCGCCTACGATACCGTAGTCAGCAACCTCGAAGATCGGTGCGTCAGCATCCTTGTTGATGGCTACGATGCAGTCAGATGTCTGCATTCCTGCCAGGTGCTGAATTGCTCCGGAAATTCCGCAAGCGAAGTAGATCTTCGGCTTAACGGTTGTTCCAGTCTGTCCAACCTGGTGAGAATGATCGATCCATCCGGAGTCAACCGCGGCACGGGAAGCACCAACAACTCCGCCAACCTTGTCAGCAAACTTCTGGATCAGTTCGAATCCGGAAGCGTCGCCCAGACCACGTCCGCCGGAGCAGATGATGTCAGCGTCTGTCAGGGATACCATTTCCTTAGCGGACTTAACGATGTCCTTGATGGTTACATGGATGTCATCCTGGCTGATTGCCGGCTTAACGTTGATGACCTCTCCTGTAGCTCCCTCAACCTTCTCTCTCTTCTGCATTACGCCAGGACGTACGGTAGACATCTGAGGTCTTGTGTTCGGGCAGATGATGGTAGCCATCAGGTTTCCGCCGAATGCAGGACGAGTCTGCTTGATTCCTGTGGAAGGATCGTTAGGATCCAGTGTGGAAGTGTCCAGAGTTGTCTTCTTCTTAGCGAACTCGATGTAGCTGCTTACCTTAACGTCCAGTCTTGTGCAGTCAGCGGTCAGACCGGTGTTGCATCTTGCAGCGATTCTCGGAGCCAGGTCGCGTCCGATGTGGGTAGCGCCGTAGAGAACGATCTCCGGCTTGTACTCGTCGATCGCATCGGTGATAACCTTGGTGTAAGCATCTGTTGTGTAGTGCTCGAGCAGCGGATCCTGGATCATGTAAACCTTGTCAGCGCCATAAGCGAAGCACTCGGATGCCAGGTGGTCGATGTTGTTTCCAACGAGAACTGCGCATACGTTAGTGTCAGCGCTGATTTCCTCAGCCAGTCTCTTACCTTCGCCGATCAGCTCGAGTGCAACGTTCATCAGCTTGCCGTCTCTCTGCTCAGCAAATACCCAGATGTGCTTGTAAGCGGACAGGTCAACAGCCTTGGCTGTGGTGATCTCCTTGATCGCTCCAAACTTACATGCAGTCAGGCACTGGTTACAGGAAGAGCACTTAGCGTTTACTTTACATACTCTGCCCAGTTTATTTCCATCATACGGCTCAAATTCAAATGCGTCGTACGGGCATGCCTTGAAGCACAGTCCGCATCCAGTACATTTATCTTTTATAATTTCAATAGCCATTGTATATTCCTCCTCCTAAACTAGATGACTTGCTTTTCCTTCAGATTAACCAGCAGCTCGTCAGCGATGTCCTTCTCGGTGTCGCCTTCCAGGATTACGCCCTTGCCCTTAGGAGCAGGAGTGAATGATCTGAATACGTTTGTCGGGGAAGCTTCCAGACCAACCTTGGTCAGGTCAACCTCGATGTCCTTAGCGTTCCATGTAGTCATCTTCTTCTCGCCGAAGATTCCGGACATGGACATGTATCTCGGTGTGTTCAGTTCCTTGATGGTTGTCAGCAGGCAGGGTGTCTGGAGCTCCAGAACCTCATAGCCGTCTTCCAGCTGTCTCTGTACGGTGATGGTCTTCAGATCATCGGAGATCTCAAAGTCCTGTACATAGGAAACCTGAGTCAGTCCCAGCTTCTCAGCCAGCTGCGGTCCTACCTGAGCGGTATCTCCATCGATTGCCTGACGTCCGCACAGTACCAGGTCATACTTGCCGATCTTGCGAACAGCAGCTTCCAGTGTGTTGGAAGTAGCCCATGTGTCGGATCCGCCGACAGCTCTGTCGGATACGAGAACGCACTCGTCAGCGCCCATGGCGATGCACTCGAACAGCAGATCGTTAGCCTGCGGAGGTCCCATGCTGACTACAGTGATATGAACGTCGTCATACTTATCTTTAATTTCCAGCGCCAGTTCCAGAGCGTTAGCATCGTCGTTGTTCAGGATGCTGGGTACGCCTTCTCTGATCAGAGTACCAGTCTTGGGGTTGATCTTGATAACGTTAGTATCTGGTACCTGTTTTGCGCATACGATAATATTGAATGCCATTTTCTATTCCTCCAATTCTTTATTTTCCAAAAGTATTCGCAGCAATGACGATCTTCTGAACTTCTGAGGTTCCCTCATAGATCTCAGTGATCTTAGCGTCTCTCATCATTCTCTCAACCGGATAATCTGCGGTGTATCCATATCCGCCGTGGAACTGGACGCACTTGGTGGTTGTCTTCATAGCAGTCTCAGCAGCAAACAGCTTAGCCATAGCAGCAGCCTCGCCGTACTTCAGACCGGCATCCTCATAGAATGCAGCCTTGTAAACCAGCAGTCTGGATGCTTCGATTCTGGTCTTGAGATCAGCCATCTCGAACTGGAGTGCTTCCATCTGGGACAGTCTCATACCGAACTGTTTTCTGGCCTTCATGTAATCTACGGTTACATCAAAGGCGCCCTGAGCGATTCCCAGAGCCTGGGAAGCGATTCCGATACGTCCGCCGTCCAGTGTGGACAGTGCGATCTTGAATCCCTGGCCAACTTCACCCAGAAGTCTGTCCTTAGGAATGCGGCAGTTCTGGAAGATCAGCTCTGTTGTGGAGGAAGCGTGAATACCCATCTTGTCCTCAGTCTTACCAATGGAGAATCCCGGATCGGTCTTCTCTACGATGAAAGCGCTGATTCCGCCGTGAGTGCTCTTCTTCTTGTCAGTCATAGCGATAACAACGAATGTATTGGCATATCCGCCGTTGGTGATGAAGCACTTAGCACCGTTCAGTACCCACTCATCTCCGTCCAGCTCAGCTCTTGTCTGCTGTCCGCCGGCATCGGTTCCTGCGTTAGGCTCAGTCAGTCCGAAAGCACCGAGCTTGCGGCCGGAGAGCAGGTCAGGCAGATATTTCATCTTCTGCTCTTCTGTACCATACTTGTAGATAGGCCAGCAGCAGAGAGATGTGTGTGCAGAAACGATTACAGCTGTAGATGCGCAAACTCTTGCCAGTTCCTCAACGGTGATTGCGTAAGAAACCTCGTCTCCGCCTGCTCCGCCGTATTCTTTCGGGAAAGGAATTCCCATCAGTCCGTAGCGAGCCATCTTCTCAACGGTCTCTGTCGGGAATCTGTGTTCTTTGTCGATGTCAGCAGCAATCGGCTCAACTTCTGTTTCCGCGAAGCTTCTGACCATCTTTCTTACGAATTCCTGTTCCTTCGTCAGTTGAAAGTTCATGTAAATGCCTCCTTAAATTATTATAACGGTCCCTCGATCCTCCCGGATTCGGGGGAGGTTTTATAAACCGTCTAACGTAGACGCGGCTGTCTTCAATCATTAGTTAATAATTAAACACAGCGCTATATATAGTTAACCACTAATTATGTGATTTTGCAAGTCATTTTACCGGTGATTTTTAGTTTTTTGAATCTTTTATATTTGCCGTTTTTGCGGCGCCGCGCTGCATGGTTCAAACTGTCTGAAAACCCCCGTCATCCCGTAATAATATCAGAAATCTTCGCCGCCGGGCATGATGGGGATGATCTCTTCCGAAGCCACGGCTTTGTTCACAAGGGCATCAACATCCAGGGCTGCTTCTGAATGCTCTATGCGCTTCAGGTGGGGCTTGGTCGTGGGATGTTTCGGCAGGAACACGGTGCAGCAGTCCTCGTAGGGCTCGATGGACTTCTCGTAGGTCCCGATCTCCTGGGCCTTATCCATGATGTCCACCTTGTCCATGGCGATGAGCGGCCGCATGACGGGCATGGTCACGCAGGCGTCTGTGACCACGAGGGCTTCTGCGGTCTGGCTTGCCACCTGTCCCAGGTTCTCGCCGGTGATCAGCATCATGCATCCGTATTTCTCAGCGATCTTCTCAGCGATGCGCATCATAAAGCGCCGCACGAGGATGGTCGTCTCTTCCTCCGGGCAGTGCTGGACGATCTGCTCCTGTATGGGCAGCAGATTGATGACATGCATCTTCATCCTGCCGCTGTAGGAGGCGACGATGCCCGCCAGCTCCTCCACCTTCTGCTGCGCCCGTTTGCTCGTATAGGGATAGCTGTGGAAGTGGACAGCCTCGATCAGCATGCCCCGCTTGGCCATCATCCAGGCTGCCACAGGACTGTCGATCCCGCCGCTGAGAAGCACCAGACCCCGGCCGTTCGTACCAAGGGGCAGGCCGCCGAATCCGGCGATTTTTTCGTCATAAATATAAGTTCTGTCTTTTCTCAGGTTTATAAACAGTTTGCAGTCCGGATCGTGAACATCTACTTTCAGTACCTTACAGCCGATCAATACCTTCGCGCCGATGATGCGGGCGATATCCGGGGACTTGACGGGGAACTGCTTGTCCGCCCGCTTGGCTTCCACCTTAAATGTACGGATCCCCCGCTCCTCGATCTGCCGGAGCATGAACTTAACTGCCTCCTCGCCGATGGCGTCCAGGTCGCTGGGCGCTTCTACCGCAGGGCTGACAGAAGACACACCGAACACTTTGCTGACGTGACGGATGATGTCCTGCTGGTCCAGTTCCTTCGGACTGCGTATGAAGATCATTCCCTCGTGGCGGCGCACCTCCACGCCGCGGAAGCCCTTCAGGTGCCTTTTGATCCTGTCTGCCAGTGTTTTCTCGAAGTATGGCTTGTTCATCCCCTTCAGCGCCGCCTCACCTACGCGGACGATCAGGATGTTCTGTTCATTCATGTGTCTTTCTCCTTATTTTATAATCATGCTAAATCCCGGCCCGTTCGGCACATTCCCCAGGCTAGCGGAAACTGCCAAGCCTGCGGAACCGGACTACTGCTTTCTTCAGGCAGTCCAGGACGATATCCATTTCCTCTGCCGTATTATATCTGCTGAAGCTGAACCGCAGGGCACCCTCGATCTCTTTCGGGCGCAGTCCCATGGCTCCAAGCACGTGGCTCTGTCCCTTTTTATTCGAAGAGCATGCAGATCCCGTGGATACATAGATCCCGTCCTCCTCCAGAGTATGAAGGATCACTTCCCCTCTCGTGCCCAGGAATGATACATTCAGTACAGATGACGTTCCTTCCGCCGGATCCTCCGGGCTGTTTACGAGGATATCGTCAATGCTGTCTCTGATCCCGCTGAGCAGGCGCTCTCTTGCGGTGCGCATACGGTCCTCTCCGCCCCGCTGAATTCCCTGGAGCTCTTCCGAAGCAAGTTCCCATGCCCTGCCCAGTCCGGCGATGCCCGGGACATTCTCCGTCCCTGACCGCTGTCCGCGCTCCTGGCCGCCGCCTACGATGAAAGGCGGAATGTGGATTCCCTTTTTCACATACATGGCGCCGATCCCCTTGGGTCCGTGGATCTTGTGGCCGCTTATGGTAACAAAGTCTGCACCGGTCTGATCCACAGGGATCTTGCCGTAAGCCTGGACCGCGTCTGTGTGGAACAAAGCGCCCTTCTTATGGCTCATTTCCGCAATGCGCCGGACAGGCATGATGGTACCTGTCTCATTGTTCACTGCCATGACGGATACGAGGATCGTATCATCATTCAGCGCTTCGGCAAAGGCCTCCATATCCAGCCGGCACTTGCTGTCCACACCGATATATACGACGTCAAAACCCTCTTTCTCCAGCCGGGAGCACGCCTCCAGCACAGCAGGATGCTCCACCTTAGTTGTTATGATCCGGCTTCCCTGATGCTTTCTGGCATGGGCGACGCACTCCAGCACGGTGTTATCTCCTTCTGTCCCCCCTGACGTGAAGAAGACTTCTTCCGGAGATCCGCCGAAGGAACGGGCAACCGTTCTCCTTGCCCCGGTCACGATGTTCTGGGCGTTCAGCCCCAGATCGTGAAGAGACGACGGATTGCCGAAATCCTCCTGCATCGTCCGGATCATCACATCCGTTACTTCATCTGCCTGTCTTGTTGTAGCACTGTTATCTAAATAGATCATGTTTACCCCTTCGGTACTGCCCTTATTGCACTCGTATGCAGTTCCATAAAACATTCCATAAAACAGGGCCGACTGCTTGGCAGTCAGCCCTGTACGTTCCATTAGTTATGCTGTTATTTCGCGTAATCGATCGCTCTCGTCTCGCGGACCACATTGACCTTGATCTGCCCTGGATATTCCAGTTCGGACTCGATGCGTTTGGATATATCCCTGGCGAGCAGCGCGATCTCATCATCCGCAACCTCTTCCGGTTTGGCGATGATGCGGATCTCCCGGCCTGCCTGAATGGCGTAGGACTTCTCCACGCCCGGCGTGGTATTGGCGATCTCCTCCAGCTTCTCAAGACGTTTGATATAAACATCCAGCGTCTCACGACGCGCTCCGGGTCTCGCTGCGGAAAGAGCATCTGCTGCGGCAATGAGCACAGCCTCCATGCTCTTCGGCTCATAATCCCCGTGATGAGCAGCCATTCCGTTGATCACAGCTTCCGATTCCTTATACTTCTTCAGGATCTGGATGCCGATATCTACGTGGGTGCCCTCATACTCATGATCCAGCGCCTTGCCGATATCATGGAGCAGTCCGGCACGCTTGGCCAGCTTGACGTCCAGCCCCAGTTCGCCGGCCATCAGTCCGGCAAGGTGGCTGACCTCTATAGAATGCTTGAGCACGTTCTGTCCGTAGGACGTCCGGAAGTGAAGTCGTCCCAGCAGTCGTACCAGCTCAGGATGGAGATTGTGGATCCCCGTCTCAAAGCAGGCCTGCTCACCTTCCGCCTTGATGGTATGGTTGACTTCCTTCTGGGCCTTCTCCACCATCTCCTCAATCTTGGCAGGATGGATGCGGCCGTCGACGATGAGCTTCTCCAGGGCGATCCTTGCGACCTCCCTGCGCACGGGATCGAATCCGGAAATGATTACCGCTTCCGGTGTGTCATCAATGATGAGGTCTACGCCCGTCAGCGTCTCGATTGCACGGATGTTGCGGCCCTCTCTTCCGATGATTCTGCCCTTCATATCATCATTGGGCAGGTTGACGACAGACAGCGTGGTCTCCGCCACATGATCTGCCGCACAGCGCTGAATCGCGCCGGTGATGATCTCCTTGGCGCTCCGGTCTGCCTCTTCCCTTGCTTTCGCCTCGATATCCTTGATCATGGCGGAAGCCTCGTGGCGGCAGTCCTTCTCAACCTCTTCCAGAAGCAGAGCCTTGGCCTCTTCCGCCGTATAGCCGGAAATCTTCTCGAGTTCAGCGATCTGACGCTCCATCTCCTTATCGATTTCTTCTTTCTTGCGGGCGATCTCCTTCTCCCGCTGGCTCATGCGTTCTTCCTTCTTCTCGATATTATCGAGCTTGCGGTCGATGCTGTCCTCTTTCTGGTTGATCCTGCGTTCGGAACGCTGGAGCTCCGCCCTTCTCTCCCGGGCGTCCTTCTCAGCGTCGTTCTTGATTTTCTGCGCTTCTTCTTTTGCTTCTAATGTAATCTCTCTCTTTATCGTCTCTGACCTGTTCTCAGCGTCGAGGATCAGGTTCTTCGCCTTCTGCTCAGCGCTGCCGATGGTCTTCTCTGCAACATTCTTCCTGATTATATATCCAATCAATATGCCAATGGCTATTGCAACAATTCCAACGATAACAAGAATTACTGGAGACATATAAAGCACACCTCCTTTTCTGTTAGATTTGGTCGATTGTCACTAATTTTTACAAAAAAAATCACATAAAAATGTAATATGACGCATCGTTATCCGGTCAGGCAAAAAATTATAGTATTGCGCTGACCCCCTCGCTATATTATAATTGTTTAGTTACAACGATGTCAAGACTTATGAGGTGAGCAATGGATTATTTTTTCAACTTATTGAAAAATGTGGATAAAGCCTGCTGTGCAATCGTTGCCGCCCTGGCGGTGATCAGCATACTTATGATCGGGAGCACGCAGATCGAGAGCAGCGGTTTCTGGACCCGGGATACGGTCGTACAGACCGGTTCATACATAATCGGCGCTCTTGCGGCATTACTTATTATATATATAGATTATTCCCGTTTCCAGTCCATCAGCCGGGGACTTTACATCCTGTCCCTCGTTCTTCTTCTCTCGGTATATGTGCCGGGGCTCGGCGTAGAACAGTTCGGATCCCGCGCCTGGATAAACCTTGGATTTACGACGGTTCAGCCATCAGAGATCGTAAAGGTCCTATTCGTCCTGGTCATGGCGGATTACCTGTCCCGGCACCGGGACGATCTTTACACATTCGGCCAGCTGATGAAGTGCTTTTTCCTGGCTGCGCCCATCATACTCATCATACTGAAGGAGGATTTCGGAAGCGCTCTGGTATTCGCCGTCATGTGGGCCGCAATGATCTTCTATGCCGGCATCAATATTAAGACATTTGCAAAATTCATGGCCATCGTCGCTGCCTGTATCCCTCTGGCTTATCTCGTCATGGCGGATTACCAGAAGGAGCGGATCTCCGCCTTCCTTCACCCCGGCAACCTTTCGCTGTCCGGCAATTACCAGGTCTGGGAATCGAAAATCGCCATAGGATCCGGAGGCTGGCGGGGACAGGGCCTGTTCCACGGCACCCAGAAAGAGCTGGACTTCATACCTGTCATGAAATCCGACTTCATCTTCTCCGTGATCGCGGAAGAACTGGGCCTGATCGGCAGCATCGCAATCATCGTGCTCTTTACGCTGCTTATGATCCGCTTTATGCGCATCGTCCTGAACGCTTATGACCTTTACGGCGCGCTGATCGTCGTTGGCTTCATCGGCATGTTCGTATTCCAGATCTTCGAAAACATCGCCATGACCATGGGACTCATGCCCGTTACGGGCATCACGCTGCCCTTCCTGAGCTACGGCGGCACGTCGATCCTGGGGAATATGATGGCCCTGGGACTGATCCTGGACGTGGGCGTCAAGAGCAATGTGATCAATTTCTAGGGACAAAGTCCTGACCAGCCTTTGTTCCATAATAAATACCGTCCCGGCAGCGCGCTGAGACGGTATTTTGTTATTTATCCTCTTCCCCCATGCACTGCAGTCCCGGCTCGCTTTCTATGAGCCGGTCCCGGATATTGGCGAAGTTCCTGCTGATATATGTGTTTTCCTTCAGAACGATGGGGATGCCCAGGTTGGTGGATATATTGATATTCTGGTCGAACTGGATGACGCCGATCAGTTTGGGCCGCATCATGACGATGATATCCCGCAGCTTCGGCAGCACACCCTCCGTCATCAGCTCTGCCACCAGCTTGTTCAGCACAAGATAGCGGTTGCGCACGCCCATGCGGATCAGCTCTGTGTCGAGGGAATCTGCGTCCCGAAGCGCGGCATACTCCGGTGTAGAAACGATGATCGCCGCGTCAGCGCCCGCCGACGCGAGCACCATGGAGTCGTCTATGCCGGAAGGCGCGTCGATGATTATATAATCAAAACTCTCCTTCAGCTTTTCGCACAGGATCTGCATATGCAGCGGCGTCAGATCGCCCCGGTCCCGCACAGGGGAGGAGCCGATCATGTACAGGCTCTGGAACCTTCTGTCCCGGATCAGCGCCTGGCGGATCGGACAGACACCGGTCATTACATCGTATACATCAAAGACCACGTTGTTCTCCAGCCCCATGTAGAGATCCAGATTCCGCTGTCCCATGTCCATGTCTACGATGACTACCCGGTATCCCTTCTGTGCATATGACGCTCCCAGATTACAGGCGAACATTGTTTTTCCTGTTCCCCCTTTTCCCGAAGCTACGAAATACACTTTACTCATTCCATCCTCCCTGCCGGCTTTCGCCTGATCATCCGCAGTTCATTACCGTTCTTTCCCGAAAACTCGATCATTTACTCTCTTTACTGCCCGAATCCGTCTTCTTTTTGGCATCCGCTTTCTTTTTCGCTGCCGCCTTATCCTGCTTTTCCAGACTGAGATATTTGCCCAGGACCGCCCGGTTGACCGGGGCAGCGTTGCTGGAATATCCGCCCTGGATCAGAAGCGTCGCTACAGCGATCTCCGGCTTGTCTGCCGGCGCCATGGTCACAGTCCAGGAATAATAGTCATAGGTGCCTTTGTTCCCGTCGATCATGGACTGGGTGATCTTATAATTGCTTGCCTTGATCACCGCATCATCCACCGTATCCTCCCGCGTCGGATAAAGCTGGGGATTATCCCGCATCATTTTCTTAATGTTCTTCTCCACCTGCGTCCATGTAACAGCAGACCCTGCTGAAGCATTGAGACCGGACAGATGGGCTTTGACATAGGCGATCTCACTGGCGGGCTGCGGGATACCCTGGTTCTCCGCCGTACCGGTCTTGCCCGCGACAGGAACGCCCAGACTGTTGAATGCGCCCGCCAGTGTACCGGCGGTCGTTACCCGCTTCATTCCCTTGATCACATTGGGAATGGTCGAGGAATTCAGCTTGATCTTATAACGGTCTTCCGACTTATCGGTCTTGCCCTTTCCCTGAACTTTCGAAATAATACTAACTCTGTTATGTACGCCGTTATTTCCGATGGTAGCAATATAGTTTGCCATCTGCAGCGGCGTATAGGCATTATCACCCTGGCCGATGCTGATATTGAACTGGTCGGCGATATTCCACTTCGCCTGGTTGAAATAGCTGTACTTCAGCGTATTCGCCAGCTCGTTCACATAATCAGACTTGACGTCTGTTTTCTTCAGCCGTTTTACCAGCTCGTCATAGGAGGGATCCTCATCGATCCAGCCTGCGATCTCGCTGAGTTCCTTTGACAGTTTATCATAGTCGTCCGCCAGGCTCTTCGGGAAGAATGTATGGGCGTTATCGTACATGTAGTTCCACGCGCTCAGCTTATAGCTCGCTTTCTTCCGCTCCGCCGAAGCCAGCGGCACGACGGACTCGTCCAGTTCGATGCCTGTTTTCTGTCCCAGGCCGAATTTCTTCGCCATGCTCAGGATCTTATCCACAGTGATCTTCTTGCTGTAGCCCAGCGAAGCCCCGGTATTCCAGTCTCTGTCCGTGGCAATGCAGTAGAAGTAGAAGTTGCAGGAATTCCCTATGCCTGCTTCCAGTGTCTCGCTTCCGTGGGTGCCGTAACCGTCGTTCCAGTTGGAACACGCCCAGGTATGGCCGCCCATTTTAATATATCCCCGGTCATAGATCAGCCGGTTCGGATCCAGTCCGCACTGCAGGGCTGTCATCGCTGTGATGGGCTTGAACGTGGATCCGGGGGCAACTGCCGTCTTGGTCGCATTGTTGTAGAGCGGCGCCGGAGACAGCGGATCCCTGGGGTTCTTCGCCTGCACGGACTGCCAGGCCTTCTCCGAGATCCCGTTGGAAAATATATTCGGGTCATAGGTCGGGTAACTCGCCATAGCCAGGACATTCCCGGTCTTCACATCGATGGCCACGGTAGCGCCGGACTGGCACTTGCCCCCTACCTTGGCGATCTGGGACGCGAGAGCCTGCTCCGCTGTTTTCTGCAGGCGCAGGTCTATGGTCGTATAAACATCCTTGCCCTTTTTGGCAGCTGTCTTGCTGATCGTTGATACGTATTCGCCGGAGCTGTTTACTTTTATCTTTTCCACGCCGGATGTGCCGTGCAGTGTTTTCTCATAACTTGCTTCCAGCCCGTCGATGCCGATCAGGTCGGACGAACTGTAGCCCAGCTTATCAACATAGTAACTCTTATCATCCTCGGAAATACTGCCCATATATCCGATGATATGGCAAGCCGTGTCTTTGTTCGGATAGTACCTGCGGTATTCTGAAGAAACAGAAGCTCCTTTAATATCCGATTCTTCTATTTTCGCAATGGTCTTTCCGGACGCATTCTTCGCCACAGTGATCGGGAGGTACCTGGTGTATCCGTTTGTCGCTATCTCGTTGCGGATGACAAAGATCCTCCGGGCCCGCTTATCGCTGAGGCTGCTGCTTATATCATACTGCTTCCGCAGCGCCCGGAAACACTCCTCCGCGGAGATGCCCTGGGATATCCTTTTCTCCGAAAATCCCCATTTGGCCAGGAACTGCTGCTTCTCAATATCATAGGTAAACTTCATTTCCTTAGCGCTGATGGGTATGGAGAGATGATACTTATCCTCCAGATCCTCCATCGCCTCGTAACGGTCCTTGCTCTTTGAGATCCGATACCGCTTCCGCAAAACAGAAAAAGCACTGCTGGCGGATATATCGTCAGGCAGTTTCATCTTGGCAAGCCATTTCTCCGTCTGGACATCATAAGTATAGTAGAATTTTCCGTTTTTCTTTATTTTGATTGGAAAATTATCCGTATACTTATCGTTATTCTTTATCAGGAGATTCATGACTTCCAGTGAAGAATCATTGATTTCCTTAGTCGTAAGTCCGCTTGAATTAAAAATAACGGTAAAGATCTGTTTGTTTGTGGCAATGACCTTGCCGTTTTTATCATAGATGGTTCCCCTCGGTGCTGATGTGGTGATGGATTTAATGCTCTGCTCTGTAGCCAGAGAATTCCATTTATCATGCTGAAGCACCGTAAGCGTGAATACTCTGACGCCCAGAACCGCCATCAAAACAATGATCAGGCCGATAATGACCAGATATCTTGCTGTAAATGTTCCCTTTCCCCTTTTATTAATTCTCATCCAATATACCTGTCACGTTTATGCGGTGTGACTTTCCGTATCATAACAGCCCACAGGACCATCATTATTATCACATTAATAATAAGCGCTGCGGGCAGATCCTTCAGCATATACAAATAACTGTAGGGGCTTCCGCAGATCCGGGCTATGATCCAGTACAGAGAATCGTAGACCAGCGTTGCGGCCAACGAGAAAATGACTGCATTCGGCATATTTTCATTATTGAAGATATACCGGAACAGTAAAACAAGCAGTTCTGTGATGACAATGGACAGGACGCCGATGCCGATCCACATGCCTCCCGCAAGATCCGCAAGGAATGCGAACAGGCAGCCGTAGGCCATCCAGATCAGGCTGTCCTCATAGACATAAGTGAGGACAGCAGTCATGCACAGAATAAGATTCGGATCCGACCAGTGGTTCGGCAGGAGACCGCCCAGAAAATACTGAAGGAAGAACGCAATAATATACGCGATCAATCCTGATATATTCCTGTTCATCGCAGCACCGCCACTTTCTGGATGGACTTGAAATCAACAGCCGGCGCAACGTTGATCTTTCTGAGCTGTACATTATCGTCATATTTTACCTTCGTTACCGTGCCGATAAGGATCCCCTCAGGGTATACGCCCATACCGGAAGTAATCAGTTTATCGCCTTTGCGTATCTTAGCCCGGTTGTCCAGCGTATATCCTGTCAGACTTCCGTCCCTCGTACCCTGGATCAGACCCAGGATCTTCATGTCCCGGTCATCCTTAAAACTGATATGGCTCGTCGTATCGATGACAGATACGACCTTGGACCATCCATGCCCTGTGGAACGAATCTTTCCTACCAGGCCATTCCCGGATACAACGATGTCTCCCTTTTCGATCCCGTTCTCCGTACCGATGTCTATGGTCATCACGTTCATCCAGTTCGTACCGTCCATGGATGTCACATCGCCGGATACGATGGATGTAGAATCACTTTTGCCTTTATATTTAAGGGATGCCTTGAGGTTCTTCAATTCTTCCAGCTGGCTTTTGGTCAGTTTCTGGTCGATGATCTGCTGCTGCAGCTCGGCATTTTCTTTCTTCAGTGCTTCATTTTCTTTCTTCAGGGACCTGTACTGGAATATCCCCTTCGTTCCGCCGGAAATACTCTCCGCCGCGCGCACGACCGGCGCGGTGATCCGCCCGACTGCGCTGCCGCCTGCGCCAGCTGCATTCCCTCCGCCTTCCGTAACAGCAGAATAAACAAGGAAGGACACTGCCGCAATGATCACAACAACAAGGAACGCGACAAGCCTGTGTTCTCTGATCCACCTCATCGCCGCACTATCTCCTGTGGATGCTGGAAGCGTAGACCTTCAGCTTCTCTATATCATTCAGGCTCATTCCTGTACCTGCCGCAACAGCCTCAAAGGCATTCTCTGCCGTTGTGACGTTCATCCCGGTCCGTTTCTCTATGATCTGATCCAAATTGCGGATCAAGCCGCCTCCGCCGGATATCATCATGCCTGTGTTGGCAATATCCGCAGCTACTTCCGGGGGCGCCTTCTCTATGGTCGACCGGACCGCATCGACGACAATGTCCACAGACTCCTGCAGCGCCAGCATCATATCCCGGTTCGTGACCTCTATAGTCTTGGGCAGACCTGTAATGATGTCTCTGCCGCTTGCCTTAGCCGTGCGTATGATCTCCTCCCCGTTTTCGTCCAGGTCCATGGCAGCGCATCCGATGGCGATCTTCAGCTGCTCCGCTGTTCTTTCACCAATCATAAGCGCATGGCGCTTTCTCATATACTGTATGATCTCATCGTTAAATTTATCTCCTGCATAGCGGATCGATGTGGACGCAACGATGCCGCCCAGGGCGATGATCGCAACATCGCTGGTTCCTCCGCCGATATCAGCAATCATGCAGGCATTGGAACTGTCCACGTCAAGACCGGCGCCGATGGCTGCCGCCATGGGTTCCTCAAGAATGTATACCTCGGATGCTCCCATCTGGCGCACCACTTCTTCCACTGCTCTCTTCTCAACTTCCGTTACGCCGCTTGGTACACCGACGACGACTCGGAAATTCCGCACCTTATTCGCAGATACCGCCTTCTTGATAAATGCCCGGAGCATGTCAGCCGTGCGGTCAAAATCAGAGATCACGCCGTCTCTCAGAGGACGTACTACACTGATGTTCGCCGGCGCCTTGCCGATCATGTTCTTCGCTTCCAGCCCCACCGCCAGCGTCTTATGCCTGCGGCGTTCCACAGCTATGACCGAGGGCTCGTTCAGCACGATCCCGCTGTCCTTGATATAGATAAGTGTATTGGCAGTACCTAAATCGATACCCATGTCTTTTGAGAGCATTTTAAACATTCCCGTTCCTCCAGTGCCTGTTCTATTCCATCAGAGCCATTCCTTTCAGGCTCGTATATTGTCCGTCTCCTATTATTATATGATCCAGGACCTGTATGCCCAGCAGCTCCCCGCATTCCATCAGACGTCTCGTCGTCTCTATGTCATGACTGCTGGGTGCTGGATCTCCGCTGGGATGATTATGTACGAAAATAATTCCCGAAGCACTCCTGCGGATCGCCTGACTGAACACTTCTCTGGGATGAGCCGTGGTGCTGTTCAGCTCTCCTTCAGAAACGCGATCTGAAAAAATCACCTCGCCCCGGGTGTTCAGAAGAACAGAATAAAAAAATTCTTTCTTCTGGTACCTCAGACGTTCCATGAACATCTCCGCCACATCGTCTGCACAGTCAATAAGGTTCCTCGGCCCCGACGGGCTGGTCGCTATCCTCTTGCCCAGCTCTACTGAGGCAAGGATGCGGCTTGCCTTGGCGCTGCCTATACCGCGGATCCCCAGAAGATCCTCCATAGTCATGCTCCCCATGTCCCGGATCCCATTGGTGCAGCGGGAGAGGATCTCTTCTGCCAGATGAACCGATGACTGGCTCCGCGTCCCCGTATAAAGGATCAGTCCGAGAAGTTCCGCATTAGAAAGCGCGCTGATACCCAGCCGGGCGGCCTTCTCTACCGGCCGTTCCTCTTCAGGCAGTAACTTGATAATCATATCTAACTCCTGTTCTGCCCGGGAACATCCGTATCCATCCAAAAATTCAACCCTAATTATAGCATTGTTCACAGAGGCTTACAAGAGACATTTAGACCCTGCCGGATACGCCGCCCTGTATCTTATCTACCAGCGTCTTAACCACTTCATCGATGGTCATGGATGTAGAATCGACCAGCTCCGCATCCTCTGCCTGCATCAGGGGGTTCAGCTCGCGGTGCGTATCCGCGTAATCCCGCTGGTGGATATCCTGCAGGATCTGGCTGAGTTCCACATCCTGTCCCTTCTCCTTCAGCTCCTTCCATCGTCTGCGCGCTCTCTCCTCCGCATCTGCAGTCAGGTAGAACTTATACTGCGCATCTGGGAATACATTGGTGCCGATATCCCTGCCGTCCATGACGACGCTTCTTCTGTGGCCGATCTGGCGCTGGATCTCCACCAGCTTCCTCCTGACCGGCGGCAGGGCGGAATATACGGAAGCCGCCTCAGAGATCTCCGGTGTACGGATCAGGCCGCTGACATCCTCCCCGTCGAGATAAATGACCCCGCTCCGGAAGTCGATCTCTGTATCGTTCAGGATCGCCTCGATCCGATCGGTATCCTCCGGCGCAGCGCCCAGTTTCCTCATTTTATATCCTACAGCCCGGTACATGGCGCCGGTATCCACATACTCCGCGCCGACTGCCCTTGCCACCTTCTTCGCGATCGTGCTTTTTCCTGCTCCGCTGGGTCCGTCCACAGCGATTCTGATGATATCTGCCATTATTCCTCCTTATTGCCCACCAGCTTCTCTATTTCCTTAATAAATGTATTTACATCCGTAAACTGGCGGTATACAGAAGCAAAACGAACGTAAGCAACCTCGTCCACTTTTTTCAGTGCATCCATAACAAGCTCGCCGATGAATGCACTCTTCACTTCCTTCTCCATCAGGTTGTTCAGTCCGCGCTCAATGTCATTTGTGATCTTCTCTATTTCTGACATGGGCACCGGCCGCTTTTCGCAGGCGCGTATAATGCCGTTCATTACTTTATTTCGGTCGAATGCCTCTCTGCGTCCGTCCTTCTTTATGATCATGATTATAGATTCCTCTACCTTTTCATAGGTAGTGAATCTCTTACCGCACCGCTCACAGGCCCTGCGCCTGCGTGTCGCATGTCCATCCTCTGCGGGACGGGAATCGATCACCTTAGTATCCGGATAATCACAAAATGGGCACTTCATTATTTCTGTTCCTTTCTTCCCTCCTGGCATGTACAGCCAATCCATCTATAATATATTACTACAGATCATGATTTAATTCTACGACTTTTCCAATTCGGCGCTGCAGGCCAGGATCAGGCATCAAAATACCCCGGCTCATAAGAACCAGGGCGCTGCATGCCTTATTTGGCTTTTCCGTATTCCATTACCTTGTCCAGCACATCCTGGAGAAGAAGATTCGTCTTAAAATCATTCTCGTCAGCATAATCCTCTATGCTCTCGCTGTACTGCTGCTTGAACGTCTCTTCCGTAAATCCGGAATCCTTCAGCAGTTTCTGAAGATAATCATTGTATTCTTTCTTCGTGACCTTCAGACCCTCTTTCTTCGCAATCTCGTGCATGATGAGCTTCTGCTTTACAACGGTCTTGGCATAGCTCTTCGCTTCCTTCTTAAACTGAGATTCGCTCATGTTCATGTACTGCTTGAGGAAGTCGGACCAGTCCATGCTGTAGCTCTTGGCCATCTTCTTATATCTGCTGGTCATCTGCTCCTGCTCGTAGGTGAGCTGCTTCTGCGGATAGGATTTGACCTTAGAATCCGCGACGATCTGGTTCCACAGAGTGTTCTTGACGTTCGACTCCGCCTCTTCCTTCTTGCTCTTCGTCAGGTCAGCCTTGACGGACTTCTCATAAGCCGCCAGAGTCTTATAATCCGTGTACTTTTTAACAAAGTCCAGGTTGTACTTGGGCGTCGTCGTGACCTGCCTGGAATTGATCGTTACGGTGAAGACGACTTTCTTTCCGGAAAGCTTCTCATTGTTTGCATAATTCTTCGGGAACTGCAGGTGAAGCGTTACCTTGGATCCCACCTTCTTCCCGATCAGCCCGTCGGTAAATCCATCGATCATCTGGGTCTGACCGATCGTTATGGAACTGTTCTCCGCGCTTCCGCCGGTAAACGTCTTGCCGTTGATCTTGCCTACATAGTCGACATTGATCGTATCTCCGTTCTTAACGGTTCCTGTCTTGACCTGTTTGGTCGTAGCCTTAGCCTGAACGCGGCTCTTGATCTCGTTCTGCACTTCCTTGTCTGTTACGCTGACTTTTACTTTATCATAAGTCAGTCCCTTATAATTCCCGACCTTGACATACTTGTCGTAATTCAGCCGGTATTCCGAAGTATAGAGGCCGAAGGTATCAAACACGAAGACCATCAGCAGAATCACTACAGCGACGGCAATCACAGCCACAGAGCATCCGATTAAAATTTTCTTTTTTTTGGACATAACCTGAAATCTCCTTGATAAGTTCTGATGAATCATCCGTTACTGTTTCTGCCAGTAACGCACTTCATTCATTCTATCATCTCATATACTGTATTTCAAATAATATTATTTTTTTTCACAGAAAAAACACAAAAATATTCTTGCATTACAATGCATATTCTCGTATAATTGAACTGTCAAAAGGCAGAAGAGATTCGCCTTTTGAACGTTCTTTCTTAATTAAATAAATATCGCAACCAAGAGACCTTGTATTCTGTACAAGGCCTTTTGGTTTTTTGTCTGGATTTATTCAGCAATAAAAAACCGAGGCAAAACAGATGATCTGCCCGCCCCGGGATCTCAGTTCACATATTGCTCATTCTAACGGAAGTTCTCCCAGTATCTCTTTAAACCCGTAGTCAAGATAATCCGCATCATGGCAGTCGCTGGACAGAAGGATCGGCAGGTGGAGCCTGTCTGCCTCTTCGAGTATAAACCGGTCCGGATAAGGCCTTTCTCTGTAGCCCCGTGCCATGGCGCCCGTGTTGATTTCTATCACAGGATGAAATGCAGAAACAGCAGCGAGAGCTGAAAGAGCCGCCTTCTTGTACCATGGGCTCTGCTCGTCGAAAAACCGATTCCCGCGGTTGAATTTCGTGACGATATCAAAATGCCCTACGATCTGCGCACCTGTTTTCCGAACCACATCGCCTACGCAGCGGTAATAATCCTCCACAAGAGCACGATAATCCCCGCCATAACATTTCCGGCATCCTTCCTCCATGCGCTCCGGTGTATCGTCTACGCAAATATATTCACCGTTTTTATAAACATAATGGACGGACCCAATCACATAGTCATAGGGATAGTCCTCCCCGGGTCCGTAATAATCCCGTTCTATGCCCAGGTCGATGCGGATCCTGTTCTTATATTTTTCCCTGACTCTCAGCACATCCTCACGGTACGCAAGTGTCGATTCCGGGGTCATACAGACGTCCAGATCGTAAGACGCATATTCGTGGCCGCTGAAGCCCAGGCGTATGAACCCAAGTTCAAGAGCCCGCTGCACCAGCTGCTCCGGCTCATTATTGCCGTCGCAGTATTTCGTATGGGTGTGGAGATTGAAGTTCCCTTCTCTGTTCAGAACATTCATTATTTGGTCATCTTCTCCTGTTTTACCTTGTGGTCGATGATATGGCGGGACGCCAGTTCATCTCTGACTTCCTCCACACTGATACCCATCTGGACCATCATTACCAGGACATGATAGGTCAGGTCCGCGATCTCATAGATTGTCTCTGCCTTATCATCCGCCTTGCCTGCAATGATCACTTCTGTGGATTCTTCTCCTACTTTTTTCAGTATCTTGTCGATGCCTTTCTCAAATAGATAGGAGGTATAGGATCCCTCAGGCATCTCGACCTTCCGTCCCTCCAGCAGTTTATACAGAGAATATACCGAGAATTCTCCTTCATCACGGACCTGGATGCCCGGGTCCACCTCGCCGACCAGAGGATACTCAAAGCAGCTGTCTGTCCCCATATGGCAGGCAGGACCGTCTTTATTTACGAGCACAGTCAGCGCATCCCGGTCGCAGTCAGCGATAATGCTGACCACATGCTGGTAATTGCCGGATGTTTCGCCCTTGAGCCACAGTTCCTGACGGGAACGTGACCAGAAGCAGGTCTTCTTTTCCTTTAATGTAATTTCCAGGCTCTCCCTGTTCATATAGGCAAGGGTGAGAACCCGTTTGGACTGCGCATCCTGCACCACAGCAGGGATCAGTCCCCTGTCATCAAATTTCAGTTCATCTATGCTGATCATTCTGTCTCCTTACGTTCTATCTTCTTACATTGATTCCTTCTGCTGCCATAGCATCCTTAAGATCAGAAATGGCAACTTCCCCGAAATGGAATATGGATGCGGCAAGTCCCGCGTCAATATCCGGGATCGCCTTGAAAAGATCAATAAAATCCTGGATCCCGCCGGCGCCTCCGGATGCGATGACCGGTACGCTGACTACATCTTCTACCGCCTGCAGCATCTCAATATCAAAGCCCTTCTTAACGCCGTCCGTATCTATGCTGTTCACAACGATCTCACCGGCGCCGTCTGCTTCTCCCCGCCGAATCCACTCTATGGCGTCCATGCCGGTATTCTCACGGCCGCCCTTGGAAAATACGGTAAATTTCCCGTCGACCCGCTTCACATCCACGGACAGTACAACGCACTGGTTACCGTAGAGTTTCGCGGCTTTCCCGATCAGAGACGGATCCCGGATCGCGCCGGAATTGACCGATACCTTGTCCGCGCCGCACTTCAGCACGCGGTCAAAATCATCGACCGTATTGATCCCGCCTCCTACCGTCAGCGGTATAAATATAGTGGATGCCACTTCCTTAAGAATATCCGTAAACAGCCTGCGTCCCTCTGCCGATGCAGTAATATCGTAGAACACCAGCTCGTCCGCTCCGTTCTCACTGTAATACTTCCCCAACTCCACCGGGGATGATACGTCATGAAGTCCTTCGAAATTAACACCTTTAACCACCCTGCCGTCTCGCACGTCCAGACAGGGGATGATTCTCTTTGTTATCATACGCTTCCTCAGTTCTGGTATTTCCGGATCACCTCAGCCAGATCAAGAGCGCCGGTATACAGGGCCTTGCCTATGATAGCTCCGTCCACGCCGATCTCGCTGAGTTTCTGGAGATCATCGTCTGAAGAAATACCGCCTGACGCGATAATATCCACATAGCCTCCGTAATCCTTAACCAATTTGTCATAGAGCCGGACGTTGGTTCCGCCCATGACGCCGTCCTTGGCAATATCTGTACATATAATGGTTTTCACTCCGTCATCGATCAGCGTCTGGAACATCTCATCCACGCTGGTACTGGTCACCTGAGTCCATCCATTGATTGCGACATTGATTCCGGCAATATCCACACCAACCGCCACGTTCTCACCGTGCCTGCGGATCATCCTTGCGGTATACTCCGGATCCTTCACCGCCATGGTGCCGATGATCACGCGGAGAGCGCCGATGCGGGCATATTCCATAACGATCTCCTCATTGCGGATGCCCCCGCCGATCTCCACCTTCAGATCCGTATCCTCTATGATCTCGCGGACCGCGGCGAAGTTCACGGTGTTCCCGTCCTTCGCCCCGTCCAGGTCAACTACGTGAAGGAATTCCGCGCCGGCTTCCTCAAACTCCCTGGCCACTGCCAGAGGATCCTCGCCGTACACGGTCATCTTATTATAGTCGCCCTGCTGGAGACGGACTACTTTACCTTCCTTCAGATCGATTGCCGGAAAAATCTTCATTCTTACTCCTCCATATCACTGAATGCCTTTAATATCCTCATGCCGACTTCACCGCTCTTCTCCGGGTGAAACTGCAGTCCATATACATTTCCGTCAGCAACGGCGGCTGTGAGCTCCGCGCCGTATTCCGCCGTGGCGATCAGGGAATCTTCGCATTCTGTGGCATAGTAAGTATGGACGAAATAAACAAAGTCCCCCTCGGAGATATATCGGAATATGGGGCTCACCGGTCTGTCCTTCGGAAAATGCAGCGCATTCCATCCGATGTGAGGTATCTTATATGCGGAAGGCACCACGCCCTCCATGGTGACCACCTTTCCCGGTATCAGTCCCAGTCCCTCATGTTCTCCGTACTCATAGCTTTTGTCAAACAGGAGCTGCATCCCCAGGCAGATCCCCAGAAGAGGCTTGCCCTCCGCTGCCTGCTCTTTAACAACATCTGCCAGACCGCTGCTGCGCAGCTTGTCCGCCGCGTCGCCGAAAGCTCCGACTCCAGGCAGCACGATCTTATCCGACCGGCGGATCTCATCAGGATCCGCTGTCAGTTTCGCTTCCGCGCCAATATGACGGAAGGAACTGTACAGCGAAAATATATTGCCAACTCCATAGTCTATTATCGCGATCATTACAATAATCCTTTCGTAGAAGGAATCTCATCCCTGTATTTCTCATCGACAGCAGTGGCCCTGTCCATGCAGCGGCCGAAGGCCTTGAACATGGCTTCTATGATATGATGGGTATTCTCCCCCGCAAACTGGTGAAAATGCAGCGTGATCTGCGCCTTTCGGCAGAAGCCCAGGAAGAACTCCTTAACGAGTTCTGTATCCATGTCACCCACCTTCTGGCAGGGAATATCCACATCATATCCAAGGGTATCCCTTCCGGAAATATCCACCGCGCACAGCATCAGCACCTCGTCCATGGGAAGGCTGATGTCCGCGTAACGGTATATCCCCCGCTTGTCGCCCAGCGCCTCCGCGAAAGCCTGCCCCAGAACAATGCCGATGTCCTCCACGGTATGATGGTAATCCACATCCGTGTCGCCCTGACACTTCAACGTCAGGTCGAACCTGCCGTGCCGGGCAAAAAGCTCCATCATGTGATTCAGAAATCCGCAGCCCGTATCGATATCAAAATTTCCCGTTCCGTCGAGATCCAGGCTCAGCCGGATCCTTGTTTCTCTGGTATTCCGCTCGATCTGACTCTGTCTCATTTTTCTTCCTTTCGGTCCAGGATATCCCGGATTGCCGCGAACAGCTGATCCATTTCCTCCCGGGTCCCAACAGTGATTCTATTGTACTGTGTTATAGCCGGATTGTCAAAGTGTCTGATCAATATCCGCCGCTCTTTCAGCTCCAGATAGAACTCCTTCCCGTCGATCTTCGGATTCGACACGAAGAGGAAGTTCGCTACAGACGGAATGACCTCAAATCCCAGCTCCTTCAGCCTGCCTGCGGAATACTCCCGGGTCTCCATGATCTTCCGGCAGTTCTCCCTGTAGTATTCCGGCTCACTTAGGGCAGCCGTTCCCGCAGCGGCGCTGACCGTATTCACATTGTAGGGGTTCGTGGAATATTTTATCCGCTCCAGGTCATTGATCAGCGTTTCCGACGCTATGGCATAACCCAGCCTTGCCCCTGCCAGGCTCCTTGATTTTGAGAATGTCTGGACCACGAGGAGATTCTCGTACTTCGCCGTAAGAGGCACAGCCGAGATGCCGCCGAAATCGATATACGCCTCGTCGATCAGTATTACGTGATCCGGGTCGCTCTCGCAGAACTCCGCGATGACGTCCAGCCCCAGCGCTCTGCCCGTGGGCGCATTGGGATTGGCCAGGACGATCATCTTCCCCTTTCCCTTATAGTCCTCCGGGTCAACGAAAAATCCCTCCTTCAGAGGCACTCTCGTATATTCCACCCCGTGAAGGTCTCCGAACACGGGGTAAAACCCGTAGGTGATTTCCGGGAACAAAACCCCGTCCTGGGCGAATGCCATAAATGAGAAGTTCAGTATATCGTCGGAACCGTTAGAAACAAAGACATTGCTGCGCTTTACCCCGTATCTCTCTGCCAGCGCATCCTTAAGGGCGACAGCGTCCGGATCGCAGTACAGCCGCAGCCTGGCCGCCTGCCGGGCATCAGTTACAGCCTTCACCGTCGCCGGTCCCGCCGGATAAGGGGACTCATTGGTATTCAACTTGATATACGCCCCGTCTTTCGGCTGCTCTCCCGGCGTATAAGCATCCAGCGTCTGATAGATACTGTTAAGAAAGCGGCTCATGATTATTCTCCTTTCTCCTGCGCCTTCCTGGCTACGCAGTCCGCCAGCGCGTCGCGGATCGCCTCGATCTCTGCGGTCTTAAAGCGGAAACTGGCTTTGTTTGCGATGAACCGTGCGCTTATGGGCACCACGTCCTCTATGACCTCCAGGTGATTTTCCCGCAGCGTCGTCCCTGTCTCCACGATATCCACGATCACATCGGAAAGACCCACGATCGGCGCCAGCTCGATGGATCCGTGCAGGTTGATAATGTCGATATCCCTGCTTTCCTTTCCATAAAAGTCCCTTGCGATGTTAGGGAATTTGGTAGCTACCCGCAGCGTGCTCTCCGGATCTTCATGATATCCCTCCGGCGCGGCTACGGCCATGCGGCATTTGCCCATATTAAGATCCAGCAGTTCATAGACATCCGGATCGTATTCCAGGAGTATGTCTTTTCCGGCTATGCCGATATCCGCTGCGCCCCGCTCCACATAGATCGTCACATCCGTCGGCTTCGCCCAGAAATAGCGGATGTTCTTTTCTTTATTTTCAAATATCAGTTTGCGATTATCCTCCAGGAGCTCCGGGCATTCGTACTCCGCCTGCTCCAGCATGGCATATACGTTTTTTCCCAGTCTGCCCTTCGGCAGGGCGACATTAATCATTCTGCTCAACAGTCACAACCTCACTTCCCGAAAGTCTTACAAGCCTGCGGTACCGCAGCTTGGACGGAATCTGCTTCTCCACGAGTACGGTTGCCCCCGACTGGGTCAGCTTCCGGACCGCCTTATACATCAGCGTCAGATCATCTTCCAGCGTATACTGGAACACGACGTCCACATCGTACTCCCTGCTGCCCCGGTCCAGATGATCCAGACCGTCCAGATATACGGCAAATCCCAATGCTCCGCCCTTCTTGCCCATGCGGGTCATCAGTTTATCGTACTGGCCGCCGGACAGGACCGGTTTGGGTATGCCGTTGACGAAACCCTTGAGCAGGATGCCGCTGTAATAATTCAGGTCGTTCACAATAGAAAAATCGACGTTGACTCTGGACGAAAGTTTATAGGATGCCATCAGTGTCAGCACATCCCGCAGCTGCTCTATGGCAGCCTGCCCTCTTTCCGTCAGCTTGAGTTTGCTGAGCTTCTTCAGGACTCTGCGGAAATCACCGTAGGTGGACACGAGGATCTCAAGATTCTCCAGCGCGTCCGGATCCACGTCATTCGCCTCGCACAGGCGCCGGATCTCATGACCGTTCTTCTCACTGAGGCAGCGGATGATATCATCGTGGAGCCTGGGGTCGATGGGCTCCAGCAGATCTTCCACCAACCCCATGTGGGAAACCTCCAGTACGTAGTCGCTGCTGATCGCCGCAAGGCTCCTTGCCGCCAGCATGGTGACTTCAAATGTATCATACAGGCCGATGTCCCCCATGCACTCCAGTCCCGTCTGCATGATCTCTTTGTAATCGTGGCTGGAACGGTCCGCCCGGTATATATTCTCACTGTAGAAGACCTTCTGGTCAAAGCCCGGCAGATAGCGGTAATTCTTTACGATGGACAAAGTCAGGTCCGGCTTGAGGGCCAGAAGTTTCCCGTTGGGATCGTTAAAAGCGATGATGCTGTCCGTCGAAATAAAATCCTTGTTCTGCACATACAGGTCGTAATTTTCAAACTTTCCCATCTTATAGCGGGAATAGCCGTACTGCTGGTACAGTGTATGAAGTTCCAGCATGACCTTTTCCTCCATGTTCATTCTGTTTCTGTCTATCTTCATTGTCTCCTCCTCTTTCGCACTTTAACATAGTAACACATTAAAGCGATTAGTCAAGGGCTGCAGGGCATTCTTGTCTGATTTGACCGAAGAACGACCCAAAATATGCATCAAATTATGTGCATGGCGATGAAAAATCGTCCATTACACAGAAAAAACACCTCAGAATGCCCCTCCCGGGGTATCGAGATGTTTCGTTTTCTGACTCTGATCAGCGAAAACTGCAGATCCTGCTGTTATCTGCCCGTAACGATGGGTTTGCCATCCTTGGTCTTGCCGCAGCTCTTCATAAACTGGCAGCCGGGGCAGCCCTGGCAGACCGATTCCTGCTCCCGCTCTTCCGGTGTCTTATCTGCTTCCCACCGGACAGCGGCAAAGCCCCACACAGCTGCTACAACTGCAATAATTAGTCCCGCGATCAGTACCGGTAACATATGGCTCAGGAGAAATCCCATAATATCAACTCCAATCTTTCAGAGAATGCTCTTTTTATTCTGTCTTGATTATACACGTTCCGGCGAAAAAATAAACCACATTCTTTCATTAATATATGAAAACAGCTGCCGCATGAGCGGCAGCTATGGAAATCATTCGATTACTCGTTAGCAGCTTTCGGCATATCGTCTTCTTCGTCATCCGCCTTGCCGCTGTCTCTCCATGCCTTCTCTGCAGCAGGAGCCCAGCAGTTTGCGTACTCCTTGCACTTCGCACAGAGGTGTTCCGCGGATTCCGGAGACTGCAGGTCCGTAGATTTTGCGCCGCTCTCTCTTACAAGTCTCGGAAGCACATCCGGATTCTCCAGCATCGGGCAGGGTCTCAGGTGGTTATGGTTGAAGGGCTGGTTGTTGTGATAAGCCATGAACAGCGGTGACTGGAGGATCTCCAGCAGTGTGTTCCTGCGGATATTCGTGTTGGAATAGTGAATGAATACACAGGGTTCCGCGTCGCCGTTTGCATTGATGTGGAAGTAGTTTCTGCCTCCGGCAATGCATCCGCCTACATACTCGCCGTCGTTCTGGAAATCGAAGCAGAACAGACCGTTTCCGTCCTTCATGGAACGTACCTTGCGCAGACGATCCTTGATCATCAGTCTCTGCTCTACAGTAGGCATAAGTTCCGGAGAAGCATCGTTGCCTACAGGCATCAGGTGGAAGTACATGGAGAACTCAACACCTTTCTCGATCTCCATATTGATGAACTCGTCAGATGTTACATAGTCGATGTTGTTCTTTGTATAGGCAATGGAGGTTCCGAAGATGATGCCGTACTTCTTCAGCAGTTCCATGGCATGCATGACCTTGCTGAATACACCATCGCCGCGGCGGGCGTCGTTGGCGTCTTCAAATCCCTCCAGGCTGATAGCAAGATAGAGGTTGCCGACTCTCTGCAGTTCTTTGCAGAATGCCTCGTCTACAAGCGTTCCGTTCGTGAAAGAAATGAACGCGCAGTCCGGATGCATCTCACAGAGTTTA
Organism: uncultured Eubacteriales bacterium; assembly: GCA_900315125.1. Classification (GTDB taxonomy): domain Bacteria; phylum Bacillota; class Clostridia; order Peptostreptococcales; family Anaerovoracaceae; genus Aminicella. Next base: position 3,504 of record OMXT01000047.1, on the reverse strand, counting down.
ATCAGGTCTGCCTTGCGGACAAGGGGTTCGCCGCCGGTGTACATATAATAGAAGATTCCCAGTTCCTTGCCCTGACGGATGACACTGTCCATCTCCTCCAGGCTCAGGTTCAGCTTGTTGCCGTATTCCGCAGCCCAGCAGCCGGTGCAGTGCAGGTTGCAGGCACTGGTTGGATCCATCAGGATCAGCCAGGGAACGTTGCACTGGTATTTCTCTCTCGCCTCATGCATGACCTTGGTTCCGCAGAACATTGCCTCATAGAGGAAGTTCAGCAGGAACTGCTTCAGCACGTGCTTATCGGTGTTGTCAATGATCCTGTTGATATATTTATAAAGCGCGCTGTCTGTATCTTCCAGGCAGGACCTCATGTAGGACAGGTCTACGCCCATATTCAGCGAATTGATATATTTCTCTGCCAGATTGAAGATATCCATCAGCGCCTTGTCCCGGTCTTTTCCGACCTTGCTGTACGCAATGTCAAACGCCTTGGAAAAAGCCATTCTTCCCATCTTATGCTGCATAGTAGCCATAAATCACATCTCCATTCTCAGGAGGCTCCCGCCTCCTCTATAGCTCTAATTTATATATTTCCTTTTTCTTTAGCCTATATTCTAGTCGGGGTGTTTAAATATGACAAATTACAAAACTGGCCGTTTGTCTAAAATTTTGTCAAACGAGCGGAATTTTATGCAGAATTTTGATGGGTTTTCGGCGAAAAAGTTACTTTTTACAGCGGCTGCAGTAGCCATAAATAACCGATCCAGGGCAACTGATCTGAAATCCATGTTCCTTTTCGATATGCTCCGCGATCTCGTCCATGAATTCGCAGTCCAGATGAAATACCTGACCGCAGCCCAGGCACTTCAGGTGCAGGTGCTCCCCGCAGTGATGGGAGCGGTCGCAGAGCTGATACGCGGAATGGCGTCCCTGCTCGTCCGCATACTTTATAACCTCGCCTCTGGCTTCTAAACTGTCGAGGAAACGGTAGACCGTTGTCTTGTTAACCGGCGTATTCTGCTCTGCTAGATGGCTTACAATATCAGAGACACTGACAGTCCGCGATTCGTTTTCCTTCAGATACTCCATGATCTTATTTCGGCTGTTCGTCCTGTACATTTCCTGGCCTCCTAAAACGTTATTCCTGTGAGTTCTATAACGATGCCCCAGAACACGCTGACCGCATACAGGATGACCGTGATAGCGATGTTCTGTCTGACATGGGTGTTTTCTCTGAAAAGCACGAGAAGTCCGACACCGGCGCTTGCAAGGAGTCCGCTCATCATAGGTCCCGCGCCGATTATGCCCTGGGTGTAAAGCTGGGTTATGACAACAGATGCGGCGCAGTTAGGTATCAAACCCACGAGAGCCGCCGCAAATTCTCCCAGCACCGGTGTTCCATGGAAGAACCCGGCGATAGCATCCTGTCCCACAAGTTCAATGGCGCACTCTATGATCACAGAAATGATCAGGATAAACAGGAATACCTGGAATGTCCGGACCACTGCTTCCCGAACAACGGAACCGGCGCCGTGGTGATGCTCCGGTTCCATCTCAAAGCCCTTCGGCACATGGCGTTTCCGCACGAGCCAGCCGAAAATCAGCTCCGCGGCAAAGCCTGAAACGATACCCAGGACCGCTTTCGCAGTCAGGATAGCCGCAATGGTCTTGACGGGTACATGCTCCGATATAAATATCGGGAGCATTTCGTCCGAGGTTGACAGGTAGACGGCGATCAGCGTTCCCAGGTTTATCACTTTTCCCACATAAAAATAAGAAGCCGCCGCAGAAAAACCACACTGGGGGATCACTCCAAGCAAACCGCCCCAGAGCGGACCGACTTTCCCGGCGCTGCTTATGGCTTTCTGGGCCCTTGCTCCGCCCGCATGCTCTATAAATCCAACGGCAAGATACGTAACCAGCAAAAATGGTATAAGGCGGATACTGTCATGTAACGATTCTATTACTGCTTCTGTCATAATGCCTCCATCTTTCGCATCAATCCGCAACGCAGTTGCTTCTGCAACTAAGTTGCATTTGTTATTATAACACTGCACCGTGTCCTGTCAAGAGGAAGGGATACCGCAGATCATGGATGCGCTGAAAGAGGAAATTAAGCTGTAGCCTCACAAAGACAACAGTCCCTCGGACTGGGAGCATGCTCCCGGTCCGAGGGACTGTTTATTTACTGTCTTATTACATGTTATCACATGCTCCCGCGCTGGCTCATAGAATCCGAAATCTCAGAAATCACCGCGTGAGCAACATCCTCCTTGGACATGAGCTCCATCTGACGCTCCCCTTCCGCTGTGATCAGTGTTACGAGATTCGTCTCCGTGCCGAATCCGGCGCCGGGATCCTTCAGGTTGTTTGCCACGACCATATCCGCATTCTTGCGGATCAGCTTCGCCCGGGAATTTTCTATCATGTTCTGCGTTTCCATAGAGAACCCGCACAGGAACTGACCATCATGCTTGTGCTCGCCGAGCCATGCCAGGATGTCCCTTGTCCTCTTCAGCGGAATAGACAGATCCCCTTCTTTCTTCTTGACCTTTTCATCACTGTATTCGGAAGGTGTATAATCCGCCACGGCAGCAGCCATGATCACCAGGTCCGCATCCTCGGACTCCCGCGTCACCGCCTCGAACATCTCCTGAGCGCTCTTCACATCGATGATCTGACAGAACATGGGCGCCTCAACCGTGACAGCAGCCCGGACGATCACCACTTCCGCACCCCGGAGCATGCATTCTCTTGCCATGGCGAATCCCATCCGCCCGCTGGAATGATTGGTGATAAACCGCACAGGATCCATCGCTTCACAGGTGGCTCCCGCGGAAACAACGACCTTCTTTCCCCTCATATCCTTCGGACGGGCAATGACCCGCTCGATATAACAGAACAGTTCTTCCGGTTCCGGCATCTTCCCCGGCCCCGTCTCGCCGCAGGCCAGATACCCGGATGCCGGACGGACCACTTCCATCCCGTAGTGCATCAGCTTCCGCATGTTGTCCTGAGTGATCGGATTTTCGTACATTCTGGTATTCATTGCCGGTACTACGATCTTGGGACACTGGCATGCCAGGAATGTGGTAGTCAGCATGTCATCGGCGATGCCGCAGGCAATTTTAGCGATCACATTTGCCGTAGCCGGCGCAATCATGAACACATCCGCCCTGGCTGCCAGCTCCACATGCTTCACCTCAAATGTGCCCTTGCGCTCAAAAGTATCCACAAGACATTCCTGACCGCTGAGTGTCTCAAATGTCAGCGGTGAAATGAACTTGCACGCGTTTTCCGTCATGATCACGTGGACCTCCGCGCCGGTCTTCTTCAGACGGCTGACGAGATAAGCGGTCTTATATGCGGCAATCCCTCCGGTTACCCCGATGATCACCGTTTTTCCCTCTAAATTCATTGATTCTTGTATGATGTTTATAGAAGCAAAAACACCATTATTCCTTTCTTCTTCAATACTGTGGTTTAATACATTCAGATACTGTGGAC
>OMXT01000021.1 GCA_900315125.1 uncultured Eubacteriales bacterium | reverse complement strand
TTGTCCACAGTATCTGAATGTATTAAACCACAGTATTGAAGAAGAAAGGAATAATGGTGTTTTTGCTTCTATAAACATCATACAAGAGAACAATGAAAGACAGAACAGCATCCCGCAGAATACTGCAGGCAGTATTCCTGACCCTGCTGATACTCGCCGCCGCGGCAATGCTCGCAGGCTGCGGATCGTCAGATACCGGCGAAGCAGAGGAAAATCCCGGAAACCTGAAATCCTTCAGTGTGAAAACGCTGGATGGAAAGACCCTGACAGAAAAGGATCTGGAGAAATACGACCTGACGGTGATCAATTTCTGGTCCACCGGCTGCCAGCCCTGCACGGAAGAGATGCCTGAGCTGGATAAACTGCGGATCCGGCTGCCCGGCAACGTACAGCTTCTTCTCGTTTCCCTGGAGCCGGAAGAGATGACCAGTTATGTTAAGGATACGGTAAAAGACGCCGGCTACCGCGGGACCGTTGCCATGCTGCCGGAGGGCGACATGGCCGCGATCACGTCAGAGATCCAGTACATTCCCTATACCCTTTTCTTCGACAGCAGCGGCCAGGCCGTCGGATCGCCCCTTACCGGAAGTCCGAAGGATGTGATCTCGACATACCGGGACGCCATCGACAATGCGCTGAAAGAAGCATCCGGGGAGGCAGGACAATGGAACGATTAAGCAGGAACAAAGCCCGGTCTGCCCGGATCCTGATCCTCGGGCTGGCGGCCGCAGGCATCCTGACCGGCATGTCGCTGGGCGAGCCGGATATTATCTTACATAAGGCGGTGATCCTGTGTCTGGAATGCATCGGGATCGGATAAACGGCTGCCCGGGCCAGCACCGCCGTTTTGGCGTGCAGCTCGTCATGACTGTTTTATTTAACGGATATCTCAAGGGATTTTCCGGCGAACGGATCTACAGCGGGAACCTGAAGAGCCTGTGCGTGCCGGTGCTGAACTGCTATGCCTGCCCCGGCGCACTGGGCTCCTGCCCCGTCGGCGCACTGCAGACGGTGATCGGCGGCGGTCACGGAAGCGGCATACTCAGCCGGATCCCTTTCTATGCCCTGGGATCTCTTATGCTGTTCGGTATCCTGCTGGGCCGTCTGGTCTGCGGTTTCTGCTGTCCCTTCGGACTGATCCAGGACCTGCTTCACCGTATCCCCCATCGGAAAATAAAACTTCCGGAGCGGATCGATCATCCGCTCCGGAAGCTGAAATACATCATTCTGGCAGTCCTCGTACTGCTGATCCCCGCCCTGTCTCTGAACCGGGCGGGCGTCGGCGTACCGGCATTCTGCGAGTATCTGTGTCCTGCGGGAACACTGGAAGGCGGCATCCCCAGCTTGCTGGCGCACCCGGAGCTTCGGAATCTGGCTGGCGCTCTTTTCGGCTGGAAAGCACTTGTACTTGCCGCTGTTGTCATCGGGGCTGTCCTGATCCCCCGTTTCTTCTGCCGGTATCTCTGTCCCCTGGGGGCATTCTACGGACTGTTCAGCCGGCTCTCACTATACCAGATAAACAGAAGCGAGGATCGCTGCAGCCGCTGCGGGGCCTGCAGCGCTGTCTGCCCCATGACCGTTGATGTCACTTCATTCTCCGGATTCGTATCGAGTCCGGAATGTATCCGATGCGGACGCTGCCGGGACGTATGCCCGGAGGGCGCTGTCACATCAGGCTGGCTGGTTAACGACAAGGCCGGCGGCTGCGTCAGCTGTTCTTCTTCCGGCGGGACAGCCGATAGATCAGAACGCAGATGACGGCAAAGATTATAGCCGCGATCACTGTGATATCGGTGGCCATGGCTTTGTCCCCCAGAAGGAGCAGAAGCCCCTCCCGCAGGGTGACGATCCCGAAGACCGCGAATATCACCATGGCGATCATATTCAGAAGGCCCTCGGGCATTTTGCTCTTCAGGAGGTAGCCGATGAGCATGCCGATAATGTCCGCGGCGAACAGGCCCACGGAGCACGCCAGCCACACGGTCAGTGCCTTGTCAAGGCCCTCGTTGGCGCCGAAGGTCATGGCGGTCAGCTGTGTCTTGTCCCCCAGCTCCGCCACGAAGAACGTACAGAATACAGTAAGGGGCGCGAATCGGAAGTTGCCCTTCGCGTCCGCCTCTTCTTCCTCATCGTCCTCTGCCTTCAGGGATGTGGCTGCGAAAAACAGGAATGCTCCCGCGGCGATCAGACGGATGAGCCAGGTGGGGATCAGGGATCCCACCAGCCCGCCTGCCAGGACCGCCAGTCCGTTCAGCACCAGGACCGCCACTGCTGTTCCAATAATAATGTCTCGTATCTTGAACCGGGACGTCAGAGCGATCAGCATGAGTTGCGTCTTGTCCCCCATCTCCGCGATAAACTCCGCGAACATGATCTGAAAGAAAAGTACCATATCCGCCTCCGGTTATTTCCTGTTAAACACGTACTGGTCCATGCGGTCCAGCGCTTCTTGTATGCGCGTCCGGGGCGAAGCAAGGTTAAGCCGGATATGGCAGGGACCCTGGAACTTCCGGCCGTCCTGCCAGCCCACGCCCACATCCCATCCTGCCTGGATGACCTGATCGATAGTCTCGCCCGTGCGGCTGCAGAATTCCGTGCAGTCCAGGAACAGCATGTACGTGCCCTCTGTCATGCTCACATCCACCCCGTCGAAATGCTCCCGGATATAGCCGACCGCAAGGCGGGCGTTATCCTCCAGCACCTGGTTCAGTTCATTCAGCCACTGTCTTCCTTCCTCGCTGTATCCGCCGATCAGGGCATGCATAGACAAGACGTTCATTTCGTTGTAATGGGTCCGGTCGCCGTATTTAGTGATCGTCTTCCTGAGCTCCTCATTATAGATGATATGATAGCTGCCCACCAGCCCGGCAAGGTTGAACGTCTTGCTGGGCGCATAGGCTGCGATCACGTGCTCCCGGGCCCAGTCATTCACCATCTGCGTCGGGATGTGCTCGTGTCCTTCGAACACGATATCTGCCCAGATCTCATCGCTGATGACGATGCAGTCATTGCGCTGAAATACATCCATGGCCTGCTCCAGCTCTTCCCGCTTCCAGACCCTGCCTGTGGGATTGTGGGGCGAGCAGAAGATCACGACCCGGATGTCATTTTCCCGTATCTTCCGGTCCATATCCTCGTAATCCATGCGCCAGACGCCCTCCGCGTCCTTCTTCAGTGGACTGTAGACCGACTGTCTTCCCAGTCCTTCCACATCCGCCCGGAAGCCCACATAACACGGACTGTTCAGCAGGATCTGGTCTCCCGGCTCCGTCAGCACCTGCACGGCGCTTGTGATCATGCCGTGGACACCGTTCTCATATCCGATCTCCTCCCGGGTCAGGTCCGGGTGTCCCGGCCTGCGCCAGCTTATAATGGCGTCGTAATACGCATCGGAATAATTAAAGTACCCGAACAAAGGATGCTCTGCCCGTTTTACGATCTCTCTGGTGATGGCCGGACATGTAGCGAAGTTCATGTCCGCCACCCACATGGGGATAAAGTCGAATCCCTTTTTCGGCGCCCCCGGCTCAAAGCCCCATTTATACTGCCCTACCGCGTCATAGGCAATGGCGTCCATGCCCTTCCGGTCTATGATCGTCGAAAAGTCATATTTCAGTCTGCTGTAATCCAGTTTGTCATTCATAGATATACCCACCCCTTCTCGCCGTTTCTCTTCACTTAGTGAACACGCCTGCATTTTCGTGTTATAATGTTTCCTGCGATCCTGAGGCGCGCAGAACCATTAACCAACATATTATCACGAACAGACATATCGTGTAAACACGGATATAGATATGGAATATACACACGTAAAGATGGAATTTCAGCCGGTGTGCGACGAGCACAGCAGACTGCTGATCCTCGGCAGTTTCCCATCGGTGAAATCAAGAGAAGAAAAAGGTTATGCCTGTATAATGGTGTAAATTAGAAAAATAAAAAGAGCCAAGAGCTTAATCTTCAAGTATAATGATGTTTGGCTAAAAC
>OMXT01000012.1 GCA_900315125.1 uncultured Eubacteriales bacterium | reverse complement strand
CAAGAAATCCCCTATGCTAATCCCTATGCAAGAAGATACCCACCGAGGATTGTCAACAAAAAACTCCCTAACAACTTGACACTATCTCGAAAGCCCGCCGAACTTGACTTTGTTCCTCCCCGGTATAAAATAGAAATGAACACAGACAGAAAATTACAATCAGAAAGGAGCAATTCTAATGATTTCCAAGTTTATGGAACCAAGAGTCGCCAATAATTCCGTGATCCGCCAGATGTTCGAGGAGGGCAAGCGCCTTGCTAAGATCTATGGCGCGGAGAATGTGTATGACTTCAGCCTGGGCAATCCCAATGTGCCCGCCCCGGAGGAACTGAAAGACGCCATCATCGATATTCTTAACAGCGAAGATCCCGTCAAAGTGCATGGCTACATGTCCAACGCCGGGTTTGAAGAGACCCGTCAGGCTATAGCTGACGACCTGAACCGCCGGTTCGGTACGGATTATAAATGGGAAAATGTCATCATGACCGCAGGGGCCGGATCGTCCCTGAACATCACGCTGAAGACTATTCTGGATCCCGGGGATGAGGTGCTGGTATTTGCTCCTTATTTCGTAGAATACAACAACTATATCTCCAATTACGGCGGCGTGCCCGTCGTAGTCAGCCCCGACCCGGAAAGCGGATTTATGCCGAATATCGCCGAGATGAAGGAGAAAATCACGCCCCAAACGAAGGCGGTGATCATAAACAACCCGAACAACCCGACGGGCGCCGTTTATCCGGAGCCGGTCATCCAGGAGCTGGCTGACGCGCTGAAGGCCAGGGAGCAGGAGCTGGGTACGGTCATATACATTATCTGCGACGAGCCCTACCGTGAGCTGGTTTACGGCGGCGCCTCCGTGCCTCACGTTCCGAATTACTACGACGATACAATCATCGGTTATTCCTACAGTAAATCCCTTTCCCTGCCCGGCGAGCGGATCGGCTATGTGCTGGTACCGCCCCAGTCCGACGAATCAGCGGAGTTTATTGACGCCGTTACCATCGCAAACCGCATCAGCGGCATCGTCAACGCGCCGTCCCTGATCCAGCTGGCCATCGCCCGCTGCACAGACGCCAAGGCAAACATCGCCTTTTATGAGAAAAACGGAACGGATCTTTACAACGGACTGACTTCAGCCGGGTATGAATGCGTCAAACCTTCCGGCGCCTTCTACCTCTGGGTCAAGACGCCCATAGAGGACGACAGCGCCTTCGCGGAGGAGCTGAAAGAGCACAACATCCTCGTCACGCCGGGCAGCGCCTTCGCAGGCCCCGGGTACATCCGCATATCCTACTGCGTGGCTCACGAGACCATCCTGAACTCCATGCCGGGATTCCTCGCCGTAGCCCAGAAATACTTTAAATAGCTTATTAAACAAAGACCGGACCGCCTGTTTATCAGACGATCCGGTCTTTGTTTATTGCGCTCTTCTTTTCCGAGGCACCTCTGCCCCTTCTATTCCGCCAGCTCCATGCCGACCCTGATCGCCTCGAGGTTCAGGTCGATGAACTTCTCCTTGACGGTCTTCCGGATGATCTCATCCCAGTCGATATCGTCCAGTCCCATGGACTTCACCAGCGTTCCCAGAAGGATGACATTGGCTGCCTTGACGCTGCCCAGCTCCTCAGCCTTCCTGCTGGCGTCTATGGCGATGACCTTACCGGCAGCCTTTCCGATGATTTCCTCTATGCCCTGGGTGTACGTTTCCGCCCCGGTCATGACTGACATGGAGGGGATCTCCACGTTGTTGACGACTACAACGCCGCCTTCCGGCTTGAGGTATTCCAGGCTCCGCAGCGCTTCCATTTTCTCAAAGGAAACGATGATGTCTGCCGTGCCCTTTTCTATAACAGGGCTGTAGACCCGTTCTTTGCTGTACCGGACCTGGGACGTTACACTGCCGCCCCTCTGGCTCATGCCGTGGATCTCACTCATCTTAACATCGTAACCGGATTCCATCAGCCCGATGGTAAGCATCTTGGCCGCGAGGATCGTTCCCTGACCGCCTACACCGGTCAAAAGTATATTCTTCGTCATGACTACTTCACCTCGCCTTCCTTGATGATCGCGCCTGTGGGGCACACCTGCATGCAGACGTCGCAGCCTACGCAGTCTGCCCTGTTTATCGTGATCTTCTTCGTCTCTGCATTGTAGTTCAGGGCCGGGCAGCCAGTCTGCTGGCACTTCTTGCAGCCGATGCACTTATCCGCGTCTACGATGTCCCTGGTCGCGAACAGGTTCTCAAACTCATCCAGGTCTGCCTGGGAGAATTTCTTCAGGACGCAGGGCCAACGAGTGATGATGACAGAAGGCTCTTCCAGGTCCATAAACGCGTCCAGTGCCTCATCTACCGCCTTCAGGTCGTTGGGGTCGATCACCTTCACATGCTTGATGCCGATGGCCTTCACCAGCTCCTCGATATTGATCATATGAGCCGGCTCCATCTTGACCGTGAATCCCGTTCCAGGGTTCTGCTGATGGCCGGTCATTCCCGTGATCCGGTTATCCAGGATAATGTTTATGGTATTGCTGTTGTTATAAACCGTGTTGATCAGGGATTCCACGCCGGTATGGAAGAATGTGGAGTCACCCAGTACGGTAACGACCTTCCTCTTGATCCCTGCCCGGTTGAATACCTGCTGGGCGCCGTGGCCCACAGAGATGGATGCTCCCATGCATACCGTAGAATTCATGGCATTATAGGGCGCGCCCGCAGCCAGGGTGTAGCATCCGATGTCGCCGGAGATCATGATATCCTTCCGCTTGCCCAGGCGGTAGAACAGGCCCCTGTGGGGACATCCCGCGCAGAGTGAAGGCGGCCGCTGGTTCACCAGGCTGTGGTCGTACTCCACTTCTGGAAGGGTGGATCCAGTCAGGCTCTTTCTGAGCACGTCCGGCGTCATCTCGCCGTAGGGCGGGAATGTGTCCTTGCCGTGGACGGTAAATCCCAGGCGCTGGCAGTATTCCTCAATATATGGATCATCCTCTTCAACGATATAGACCTTATCCATTTTGCTGCAGAATTCTGTGATCAGATTCTTCGGCATGGGGTTGGTGAATCCCAGCTTGAGATAAGACGCATTCTCGCCGAATACTTCCTGTGCATAATAATAGCTGACGCCGGAAGCAATGACGCCCACCTTCTCACCATCCAGCGTTTTATCTGTATATGCGGCGAAGTTGAAGGGGGAATTCTCGCTGGCTTCTTCCAGCTTCTTCGTGCGGTCCTCGATCTGCACCCGGAGGACGCGGGAATGAGCCGGCAGAGCCACGTACTTCATAGGATCGGGATGCCATTCCTTAACAGGAACGTCTGCCCTCTCCCCTACTTCCACCAGGGACTTGGAGTGGCAGACCCTGGTTACCATGCGGACCATGAAGATCACGTTGTATTTCTCCGACATCTCATAGGCTGCCTTGACCATGTCCAGGCAGTCCTGGCTGTCCGCCGGCTCCAGCATGGGAAACTTGCCCATCTTGGCATAATTTCTGTTGTCCTGCTCATTCTGGGACGAAAACATGCCCGGTTCATCGGCTGTGACGATGACCGCGCCTCCATTTACGCCCATATATGCAAATGTCATCAGAGGATCTGCCGCAACGTTGACGCCCACGTGCTTCATGGAAGCCATGGAACGGGCTCCTGCCATGGACGCGCCGATGGCAGACTCCATGGCGACCTTCTCGTTAGGCGCCCACTCTGAGTAGATCTCATCGTATTTCGCTATATTCTCCAGGATCTCCGTGCTCGGGGTACCGGGATACGCGGCGGCGTGACGTACGCCCGCCTCATAGGCGCCTCTCGCGATAGCCTCGTCGCCTGTCAGTAATTGTTTCATTCATTTCACCTCTCTGAAAAAAATATTCCGTATACTATTTTACGACAATTCTTCTCCGAGCGCCACAGAAAACAAAGGCTTAACTGAAGATTATTCTAATATCACTACCGAAAAGTTACCGATACCAGATAACAGGAGTCCGTATCCGAAAGGACATAGGACGGATTCTTTACAATATCATTCAGAGAAAACCCGCCGATTCCTTTCCGCCCTGCCATCACTGCCGCGATGTAGATTTCTTTGCCTTTTTGAATCGATTGCTTTTTCTCTAACTCAGAAACCGTAAAGGCGTATCTCTCCCGCTTCCAGGTCTTGATACTGGGGATATCAATTCTGCCTGTTGCCGTACCACCTTCGATCTCCCATATTGTTTCAAAAGTACCATTACCCAGATCCGGACGAATGCCGAGGAGACCGCCTTTTGCCCCTGTAATTATGTCAACATTTCCGCTGGATTTTTTTGTTACATACTTTCCCCTGCGGTATTCTCTTACTGTAATTTCTGCTATTTTATAATCGCTGTCCACCTTATACCAGACAAGATGGGTATTGCTTCCATAAGACGTCAGCATATCTGCTGCTGTCTTATTGATTTTCCCGTAGGACATGACTTTGTTATGATAAAAATACCCTTCCCTGTACATCATCCAGACAGAGAAGCTGCCCGCCGCAAGAAGCAGTATGAGGAGGACCGCAATGACCTTTTTCAGCCGTTTCGCGCCTTTCCTGCTGTTTCTTATTACTCCCAGGATATTATCTTCGGCCTGTACCGGGATCTTCTCCGGCGTCAGGTCCTCCCCTGCGAAAAATTCATTCAGCGTGATGCCCAGAACCCGGCACAGCTCCGTATAGTTAGAGACATCGGGGAGACAGACGCCACGCTCCCATTTGGAGACAGATTTATCGCTGACCCCTACCAGCTCCGCAAGTTCTGCCTGGGTCATGCCCCGTTCCTTCCGCTTGCCTGCGATATATTTTCCGATTTTTGTCTGATCCATCTTGCTCACCTCTCTCATCCTTCTGTGTTCAGTTTCAGTCTATCGGAACTTATCGGATTTTACCACCCCTCAGAGGTAGAATTGCACCTCGCCCTGAGGTATAATGGCAGAAGAAGACAGAAAGGAGCCATCAATGACAGAAAATATATATCAGCCGGCTGTCCCCCAGGGCGATCCCTCCAAACCGGAAGGCGAAGCTGGAAAGCAGATGCTGAAGCGCATGAACCATTCCCACCAGGCGCTGCGGGACTGGGGATTCCCATATATCGACTGGCAGCCCGGCATGCGCATCCTGGACATCGGATGCGGCGGCGGCGCAGCCATTCGGGAAATGCTGGATCTCTCAGCAGGCAGCGTCGTCAGCGGCATTGACTACCAGCAGACCAGCGTAGATACCACGTCCGAGACAAACAGAGAATTTCTGGGCACCCGGGTAGACGTCCGGCAGGGGGACGCCGGTGACCTGCCCTATGACGACGGTACATTCGACCTGATCACCGCGGTAGAAACCGTATATTTCTGGCCGGATCTGCCTGCCGCGCTTACTGAAATGCGCAGGGTGCTGAAACCGGGAGGAATGGCAGTCATCCTCAACGACGCCTGCGATCCGGATGGGGTGGACTGGCCGGAGACTGAGGTAAAACTTACCATATATCGTCCGGAGGAGCTGACAGGCTTCCTGGCGGACGCCGGATTTCGGGATATTACAGTTACCATTGGCGATGACGGTCAGAAAATCGTCGTAAAAGGTACCCGCTGACCCTCTCGACCGGAACATCATCACTGCACCAGAAAAAGAGCACCTGCTCCGGGACGTGATCCTGAAGCAGGTGCTTTTATTATGCGATATTTGCCTGTTTATTTAGACTGCAGATACTCGTCGATTCCGGCAGCGGCAACCTTACCTGCGCCCATTGCCTTGATTACAGTGGCTGCGCCTGTTACAGCGTCTCCGCCTGCAAAGATCTCCGGACGGTTTGTGTTTGCCTTCTCGTCAGTTCCGATTCCGCCGCGCTCATTGGCAGCCAGATTCTCGGTCGTGTCGAGGATCAGCTTGTTCAGCTTGGTTCCGATAGCCATGATAACGTAATCTACATCCTCTACGAAGTTGGATCCTTCAATAGCTACAGGACGGCGTCTGCCGGAAGCATCGGGAGCGCCCAGTTCCATCTTGACACACTCGATTCCTGTAACATTACCCTTGTCATCGCCGAGGATCTGAACCGGGTTGGTCAGATAGTGGAAGATGATTCCTTCCTCTACGGCATGGTGGATCTCTTCTGCTCTTGCAGGGATCTCCGCTGCGGAACGGCGGTAAATGACGTAAACGTCATCTGCGCCCATTCTCTTGGCGCATCTTGCAGCGTCCATCGCTACGTTTCCGCCGCCTACGACAGCGATCTTCTTCGCATGCATGATCGGTGTGTCGTATTCGTCCTTATAAGCCTTCATCAGGTTGATTCTGGTCAGGTACTCATTGGCGGATACAACGCCCAGCAGATTCTCGCCGGGGATATGCATGAAGGAAGGAAGTCCTGCGCCTGTTCCTACGAATACAGACTCAAATCCCTCATCCTTGATCAGCTCGTCAACGGTGATGGCTCTTCCGATGATCGCGTCGGTGATGAACTTAACGCCCTTCTTCTCCAGCTTGGCAACTTCAGCAGCTACGATCTCCTTGGGGAGACGGAACTGGGGGATACCATAGACCAGAACGCCGCCGGTCTTATGGAGAGATTCAAATACGGTAACCTCATATCCCTTGTTAATCAGGTCGCCTGCGCAGGCAAGTCCTGCAGGGCCTGCTCCTACGATGGCAACCTTGTGGCCGTTGCCCTCAGCAGGTTTGATCTCCTCATCGCCGTAGTTTGCAGCGTGCCAGTCAGCGACGAAACGCTCCAGACGTCCGATGGATACGGGCTCGCCCTTCACGCCGCGGACGCACTGTCCTTCGCACTGGTTCTCCTGCGGGCATACACGGCCGCAGATTGCAGGCAGAGAGCTGTCCTCGCTGATGATCTGATATGCAGCCTCAAAGTCGCCTTCAGCAACCTTAGCTACGAAATCAGGAATCTTGATCATTACCGGGCAGCCGCTCATGCAGGGCTTCTTCCGGCACTTGACACAGCGCATTGCTTCACTTACTGCCATTTCAGGAGTATATCCAAGGGTTACTTCCAGGAAGTTCTTATTACGAACATTAGGATCCTGCTCCGGCATGGGATTCTTAGTGCTTCTCAGATTAATCATTGTAACGTACACCTCCTGTCAGGCGACAAACGTGCTCCCTGTCATACTTCTCCTGCTCGGAGTAGTATGCGCTTCTCTGGATCAGTTCGTCCCAGTCAACCAAAGATCCGTCGAATTCCGGTCCGTCGACGCAGACGAACTTGTCTTCTCCGCCGATGTTGCAGCGGCATCCGCCGCACATTCCGGTTCCATCGATCATGTATGCAGTCAGTGATGCGATGGACTTGATTCCATATTTCTCAGCGATCTGGCAGGTGAACTTCATCATGATCGGAGGTCCGATCGCAACGATCTCATCATATTCCTCGCCGCCGTTGATCAGTTCTTCCAGCTTCTGGGTGGTGAACATCTTCTCTCCGGCGGAGCCGTCATCGGTTACGAGGAACAGACGGTCTGTTCCGGCAGCAAACTCGTCCTGCAGGATGACCAGGTCTTTGTTCTTGAATCCTGTGATCATGTCTACGTGGATGCCGTGGTCATGCATACCTACAGCCAGAGGATAAGCCAGGGCATTTCCTGTTCCTCCTCCGACAACGCAGACCTTCTTCAGGCCTTCCATGTTGGTCGGCTTGCCCAGAGGCCCTACGATATCTGCGAAGCAGTCTCCTACTTCCATCTGGTCCATGAGCATGGTGGTTCTGCCTACTGCAGCGTAGATCAGGTCGATCGTTCCCTTTTCAGAATCGTGTCCGGCCATGGTGAGAGGAATTCTCTCACCATATTCGTCGGTACGAAGGATGATGAACTGACCCGGTCTTGCCTTGCGAGCTACCAGCGGTGCGCTGATAACGAGCCAGGTGATGTTATCATTAAGTTTTCTTTTGCTTAAAATCTCAAACCTTTTCATCGTTCAATCCTCCTTTCCTAGTTATCAAAGCTCTTCTTCTGGTGTACCAGGTTGTTATATCTGTCTGTTGCTTCCTGCTCTGCCTGGTTGAACAGCTTCTCTGCTCTCTCAGGGAACTTCAGCTTCAGTGAATTGTAACGAACCTCTCCCATCAGGAAGTCTCTGTAGCTTTCTGTCGGTCTGTAGCTGTCTACGGACAGCGGGTTCTTGCCGGCAGCAGCCAGGTCAGGATTGTATCTCATCAGGTTCCAGTAACCGGATCTTACGGCTTCCTTCATCTCGAGCATGGACTTGTTCATGCCCTTCTTGATGCCGTGGTTGATGCAGGGAGCATATGCGATGATCAGAGAAGGTCCATCGTAAGCTTCTGCTTCTCTCAGGGCTCTCAGAGCCTGTTCCGGATTGGCGCCCATAGCGATCTTGGCTACATATACATAGCCGTAAGCCATGGCGATCTGTGCCAGATCCTTCTTCTTTACTTCCTTACCGGAAGCAGCGAACTTGGCAACAGCACCGGTCGGAGTGGACTTGGAGGACTGTCCGCCTGTGTTGGAGTAAACCTCGGTATCGAATACCATGACGTTTACATTGTTTCCGGAAGCAATGACGTGGTCTAGTCCGCCGTAGCCGATATCATATGCCCAGCCGTCTCCTCCGAAGATCCACATGGACGGTTTGCCCAGCATATCCTGGTTGTCAACGACCCACTGCGCATCAGCATTGGTGGAAGCGATCTTCTCGCACTCAGCCAGCAGGATGTCTCCGGTCTCCTTAGCGGAATCCGCGTCATCCATGGTTGCCAGCCATGCCTTGGCAGGAACGCCTACTACGTCTACCAGTCTCTCAACGGCAGATTTCAGCTCGTTGCGGCGGGATTGTACGGAGATAGTCATACCAAGACCAAACTCAGCGTTGTCCTCGAACAGGGAGTTCGCCCATGCCGGTCCGTGGCCATCTTTATTAACAGTGTACGGTGTGCTCGGAGCGCTGTGTCCCCAAATAGATGTACATCCTGTTGCGTTAGCGATGTACATCCTGTCACCGAACAGCTGAGTGATCAGCTTAGCGTAAGGAGATTCTCCGCATCCCGGGCATGCGCCTGAGAACTCAAGCAGCGGCTGCAGGAACTGGGATCCCTTAACGGTAGACGGCTTGAAGGGTACTTCTTTCTGTTCAACATCGCTGAAGCAGTAGTCGAACTTAGCCTGGCTCGGCTGAACGATCTCATCATCAGCAGTATGCATTTCCAGAGCTTTCTTTCTGGACGGGCATACCTCAGCGCAGGAACCGCATCCTGTGCAGTCCATTGTGGAGATTGCGATGGTGAAGAACTTGTCCTTCATGCCCTTCATCTTCTGGTAGTCGCCCTTCAGCTCAGCAGCCTCGGACTCGTCCAGTACGAAGGGACGGATCGCTCCGTGGGGGCATACATAGGAGCACAGGTTGCACTGCATGCAGTTTGCCTTGTTCCATACCGGTACGTCGGTAGCGATGCCTCTCTTCTCAAATGCAGCTGTTCCGGAAGGCTCAGCGCCGTCAACGGATGTCAGGTATGCAGATACGGGGATCTTGTCTCCGTTCATGGTAGCCATCGGTACCAGGATATCGTTCAGGAATGTGGACATCTCCGGTGTGCGGCCTACTAATTTAGCTGCCGGTGCGTCATCCGGTGCGTCAGCCCAGGATGCCGGTACCTCTACCTTGTGTGCGTTATTCAGACCTGCGTCTACAGCAGCGCAGTTCATGTCTACGATGTTCTGACCCTTCTTGCCGTAGGTCTTCTTGATCATTTCCTTCATGTACTTCTCAGCATCCTCGATGGGAATGATGTCTGCAAGCTTGAAGAATGCAGCCTGAAGTACGGAATTGGTCCTCTTGGCGCCGAGTCCGATCTCCTTGGCGATCTTGACTGCGTCGCATGTGTAGAACTGAACGTTGTTCTTGGCAATGTATCTCTTGACCTTGCCGGGAACGTGCTCTTCCAGTTCCTCGTCGCTCCACGGGCAGTTCAGCAGGAAGAATCCGCCGGGCTTAACGTCCTCTACCATGTCATACTTGGCAAGGTATGCAGCGTTATGGCATGCTACGAAGTCAGCCTGTTTTACATAATATGTAGACTGGATCGGCTTGTCTCCGAAACGCAGGTGGGAAATGGTTACGCCGCCTGACTTCTTGGAGTCATACTGGAAGTAAGCCTGTACTTTCTTATCGGTATGGTCACCGATGATCTTAACGCTGTTCTTGTTGGCGCCGACTGTTCCGTCAGCACCCAGTCCCCAGAACTTGCAGGCTTTGGTTCCTGCAGGAACAGTATCAGGATATTCGCTGGGTGTCAGGGACAGGTGGGTTACGTCGTCGTTGATGGACAGAGTGAACTCCGGCTTGCCCTCAGCAGCATCCATATTCTCATAAACAGCAAGGATGTCTCCCGGCTGAACGTCCTTGGAACCCAGTCCGTAACGTCCTCTGTACATCTTGCAGTTCTCAAACTTAGTTCCCTTAAGAGCAGCGCATACGTCCAGGTACAGCGGCTCTCCGATGGAACCCGGCTCCTTGCATCTGTCAAGTACGGAAATAGACTCCGCTGTCTCCGGCATGACGTTCAGGAGATATTTGGTGGAAAACGGACGATAGAGGTGAACCTCAACGAGTCCGACCTTCTCACCCTTGGCCGTCATGTGGTCGATCAGCTCTTCTGCTGCTTCACATACAGAACCCATGGCTACGATGATGTGCTTCGCGTCCGGTGCTCCGTAATAGTTGAAAGGCTTATAGTCCGTGCCAATCTTGGCATTGACCTTCTCCATGTATTTATTGATGATGTCCGGTGTCTCGTCAACCAGGGTGTTTGCAGCCTCGCTGTGCTGGAAAAATGCTTCCGGCTGCTCAGCAGAACCCATGGCGTGAGGTCTGTTGGGGTTCAGCGCATGCTCACGGAACTTGCGGACTGCGTCCCAGTTCACCATTTCCTTCAGATCATCATAATCCCAAGTCTCGATCTTCTGATACTCGTGGGATGTACGGAATCCGTCGAAGAAGTGGAGCATCGGCAGGTTGCCGTCGATGGTTGCCAGGTGAGCAACAGCTGCCAGGTCCATGACCTGCTGAACGCTGTTGGAGCACATCATGGCGAATCCGGTCTGACGGGTTGCCATAACGTCGGAATGATCGCCGAAGATAGACAGTGCATGAGTCGTGATGGCTCTTGCTGCTACGTGGAATACGGTCGGCGTCATCTCTGCAGCCAGTTTATACATGTTGGGGATCATCAGAAGGAGTCCCTGGGAAGCAGTAAATGTGGAGGTGTAGGAACCTGCTGTTACTGAACCGTGGACAGCGCCTGCTGCGCCTCCCTCTGATTCCATCTCAACGATCTTTACTTTTTCACCGAAAATATTTGTTCTGTCCTGGGAAACCCATTCATCCATATTCTCAGCCATCGGAGAAGACGGCGTGATAGGATAAATAGCAGCAACTTCAGAGAATGCATATGCTACGTGAGCGGCCGCTGCGTTTCCGTCCATTGTCTTAAGTTTTCTCACAGTGTTCACTCTCCTTCCGTCAGACCAAGGGCTTCTCTCTGGAGGAAGTTATACTCCGGAACTTCCTGTCCGCGGATAACCAGTCTTGCGCACATACCTTCACATACATTGCAGTCCTCGCAGATCTCCGGATCGATGACCGCATGCTTCTTCTCCATGTAGATTGCTCCGTTCGGGCAGTTGTTTACGCAGTCCTCGCAGGCAATGCATCCGCTGTCGCAGACCGCTGCCTTGTCCTCGTAATCTGCTGTTGAAGAGCAGGGAACCAGTTTCATTCCCTGATAAGGAACGATGGTGATCAGCTTCTTAGGACATGCATAGGTGCAGTCTCTGCAGCCGACGCACTTCTCTGCATCTACATATGCTGTTCCGTTTACAACGTGGATTGCGTCATAACGGCATACTCTGGTGCAGTCGCCCATACCAGTGCATCCTGTGGTGCACAGGTCATATTCCTTGGGATCTACATTCTCTACTACATCCTTGCAGGTGGTGTAGCCCAGTTCTTCATATTTCTTGTTCGGTTTGAATCCGCCGCTGCATCTTACGAATGCAACATTCTCTTTCAGTGCGGTCAGATCATGCTGTGTATCTACGATGATCTTCTTCTTGCACTTAACGGTGCAGGATACACATCCAACGCACTTCTCATAGTCGATGACAGCATGATTGTCAACGATCTCGATTGCCCCTTCAGGACATGCTCTGACGCAGTCACTGCAGGCAATACATCCATAGCCGCATGTGGCTCTGACCTTCTCCTCATCCTCTTCCTTAGAAGAACAGGGGATAAAGTTCGTGGCATCTCTCGGGATCATCCTGATCAGAGCCTGGGGACATACGTCTTCCTTGGCGCAGTCGCCGCAGCCGTCGCACTTCTCAGGATCGATTACGATCTTTCCGTCAACCAGTTTCATCGCATCTCTGGTGCAGGACTGGATGCAGGACCCTACGCCTACACATCCGCTCTTGCATTCCCCGCGCTGAAAGCCTGATTCAACAGCTTCCTTGCAGGAACTGCAGCTTGCGAATCTCTCCTTGCCCGCAGCATCGCCGCTGCAGAAAACATAAGCAATGAGATCCATGTTTGGTGCAGCTGTTCCGCCTTGATTAGTACTCATAACTACTAACTCCTCCTTTACTTGATAGTTGATCTATCATTTTTCCCAATACAGATGTTACCGGGATAAAAACAAATCACAGCCCTATAAACAAAGCAATTGTGGCGATTTCTTGTATACAAGACTATTTAAAGTTTACTCTTGCTTTCCCCTAAAGTCAACAAATACGGGGGACTTTTGGAGCCTGTCTCAGTGTATTTTTTCGTAAACAGAAAGAAAGTTCCGTGAAAAGCAATAAAGCACCCGTCTGAGCCAATAGCCAGAAACAGGTGCCTTATTTTTCGTTAGAACCAGCCCAGTCCGAAGAAATTGCTGATCTGCCCCAGAAGGACCAGCAGCATCATGACCGGCGCGATAAACCGGATACAGAACCGGTAGAATCCTTTCATCCAGAAGCGGTGGCCCTCAAGCTCGATCTCGTCATCGACCCAGCCGCTCTTGATCCATCCAAACAGGATCGCTGTCAGCGCTGCTCCCAGAGGCATCATGATGCCCTCTGCCAAAAGGTCGAAGGAGTCAAGCCATGTGCTCTGTCCGAAGATCTGGGGAAATCCATTGGAGCCCAGTCCGTCCAGGGCAACAAAGACTGCCTCGATGAGTGCCAGAAAACCGATCAGGAGCACGGAGCGGACGCGCTCCGCGCTGTGTCCCTTCTCAATATGGTAATCCATAACGGCAGCGCTTGCTGCCTCAAAGATAGAAATACACGATGTGAACGCCGCGATAAATACAAGCACATAGAACAGGAATCCAAAGAACGGACCTGCTGCTCCCATAGCCTGGAATACCGTCTGCAGTGTAACAAACAGCATGCCCGGACCCTGCCCCGGATCCAGTCCGGCGGCGAATACAGCCGGCATGGTCGCCATAGCTGCCATGACCGCAACGATGGTATCCGCGAAGGGGATAACGATGGCGCTCTGCTGAAGATCCTCATTCTTCGGCATATAAGAACCGTATGTGATCATTATGCCCATGGCAAGGGACAGCGAGAAGAACAGCTGCCCGCCTGCGGAAGCCAGAACACTGATCCAGCCTTTCCCTGTGAATACCTCGAAATTCGGCTTAAATACATACTCGAGGCCCGCTCCTGCTCCCGGCAGCGTACACGCCCGGATGATGACGATGAGCAGCATCACGAACAGCGCAGGCATCGCTATAGTGGAGACCTTCTCTATGCCGGAAGAGACGCCCTTCGCAACGACGAATACAGAAAGTGCCAGGAATATTACAGTATAGATGACGCTCTGGACCTGGTCCGAATAAAAAGATGCGAAATATGCAGCGCTGTCCGCTCCATTGACGCCCCAGGAGGTATGGAATATATCGCCGAAATTAGCGACCATGTACTTCATGCAGTAACCGCCCAGAACGTTGTAAAACGCCAGGATGAGAAACGGCGACAGCCAGCCCAGCCAGCCGATGAAAGAGTATTTCTTTCCGATGGTGGCATAAGCCTGTATTACGCCCTTTCCGGTCTTTCTTCCAAGGGTAAGCTCTGTCAGCATCATGACAACGCCTACAAAGGCGAAAAGTATCAGGTAAATTAATAGAAAAGCGAACCCGCCGTTATTCCCCATCTTATATGGGAAGCCCCATAAATTACCGAGGCCGACGGCGGATCCTACAGCGGCAGCGAAAAAACCGAACCGGCTTCCCCACTGGCCCTTAGAACTCTGTTCATTCATTTGTTGTCCCTCTCCAATTTGTCTCAAGCATATCGCGGATGCCCCTCATCCGGTTGATGCTTTATAAAATAACAGAAAATAATTATAAATGAATTATATATTTTGTTCCAGTCTTCTGTCAATTCCTTTAATACTTCCTTTAATAATTTGTTTTTCCGCACAAAATTTCCGCAATATACCTAAAAAAACGGTGTGTTCGTTGAATGTTTGCTTTTACGATTTAATGCAGTAAATTCTCTTTCTCAGTACAAATAAAAAAGAGCCCTGAGGCTCTTATAGTCTGGAATCTTATTCGTGCCGACGCAGCATGCCGTCCTGTATCACTCCACTCTCCGCGTCTGACCTACGCGAATGATCATCACGATCTGAATCGCGATAAGGAATATCAGCGCCGCTGCCAGAATGAGCATCCAAAATGTCAGGCCGCTGAACTGCCCGTGAAAGGCGTTCAGGGAATCGATGGTGCCGCCGCTGAGCTCCAGGACATGAATAAAGGAAGACCGGCCTTTAATGGCGATCACAGGCAGGGGGACGATCACCGCAAGGGCAGCGACCAGATATTCCATCCACGCGCGTATGCACCGGTTCATGACCTTTTTATTTCCTCTCTTCCCAGCCGTTACGGCGCAGCCGCTCATAAGATTGCGCCTTGCAATCACAGAAAAAATCAGCAGCAGGAGAAGAACCAAAGCGGACAATGCAGCCAGAAGGACCATTTTCCGGTTCATGGCGCCGCCCCGGGCAGATACCGCCGCCAGTGCATTCCACCCCCGGCTCAGCAGGAATATCCAGAGGATCCAGAGCAGCGTAAGTCCGGCATAATTAAGACGCGCCTTCCGGAACCGTTCGGACAGACGCAGACACAGCGACAGCCCGATCATGATCAGTATGCAGCCCGCTGCCCCTGCCGCCAGGACGATAAGGGAAAACATGCCTCCCCCAAAGATTTTCCCTTCCCTCAGCGTATCCGCCGCAGCGTCCATTGCGGAACCAGTCTCCATAAGAAAAGCCGGCAGAAGGCACAGCACGGCTGCCGCATTCAGGATCAGCCCTGCCCTGACCGCTATCAGGCCGGCGAGACTGGGCTGTCCATTATTATTTTTCTTTTTATCTTCTCTCATATTACTCCTGCGTTGCAGCAGAATCCGTAAGTACCAGTCTCTGAAGGACCTTGTTCGCGACCGGCCCTGCCACACTCGCACCGGATCCGGTGCTGTTTTCTACACAAACAATAAAAGCATAGGGGTAGTTCTTGTTCTTAATAAATCCCGTGAACCACACATTGGAGAGCCCGTTCCCCAGTTCCGCCGTACCGGATTTGGCATAGAGCTTAAGGCCGGGGAAATTGTACTGACCATATTCGGACTCCACATTATTTCTCATCATCCTGCGCAGCCGCTTCGCTGTGCTTTCGTCAATCATCTGGTCTGTCTTGTCACCATCGTTCATGGAACTGTGGATGATGTGAGGCACGGTCCCGCTGCCGTCAGTAGCGATCGCGCTGACATAGACAAGCATGGAGCAGGGATTCAACTGATCCTTCCACTGACCGATGCCGGCCCAGGCAAGGCTCATGGGCGCGTAGGACGGAAATTGAAACGTCCCTTCCGCATTATGGATCCCGTCGATATCGTAAGAAGTGGTCAAGCCCGCCTTCTTCGTGTATTTTCTCATTTTTCCCGCTCCGACCTTCTCGGTCAGGTCTGCGAATCCGCAGTTGCAGGAATTAGCCAGAGCCTGACGGAAGTTCTCCTTTCCATGGGCGGAAACGCAGGTGATCTTCTCATTGCCGTATGTCCTGGATCCAGTGCAGTTATAGGACCAGGAACCGAGACCGTCGTATGTTTCTATGGCGGCTGCCGATGTGACCAGTTTAAAGATCGAACCCGGGGTCATGGTGCCGAGCAGGAATTTGTTCATAAACGTTCCTGATTTAGCCTCGCTCATTTTAGGCGGGTCCGCCGGATCGAATGTGGGCGTGCTGACCATGCAGATGATCTCGCCGGTCTTATAGTTATAGACGCCGACGCATCCGTCCCGTCCCGCCATCGCCTGATAGGCCTCGAGGCAGATATCTTTATCGATGGTCAGGGTAACATCGTTTCCGTGACTCGCCGCTTTATACGTCCCCGTGAGCAGATTGTATCCCACCAGTTTGTCGCGGAAGGCAGATTCCGCGGATGTGGACACTGCTCCATCCGGGTCGCCCACGGCGTGGGCCGTCGCCCGGCGGGTGTAATAGCCTTTGTAATAACGGATGCCTCCATTCCTGTTCCCTGCCAGCAGCGTTCCGTTGACGTCGTAGACATTCCCCGTGGCCAGATGACCCTCTGAGAATATGTGTTTGTTGAAGTAATACGTCGCCCATTCATGACCCTGGGTGGTAAAGCGAAATACGTAGACCGCAAGTCCCGCAAAGAGAAGGGCGGCAAGGATCAGGCACAGGATCGCCCGATGTTCCATTTTCTTCATCTTAAACCACCTCTCCCTCATCCTTCTGGCTGACAGCTATGCTGGCGTTCTGCCTCGTATCTGCCGCTTTCAGAAAAGCCAGCAGGCCCCAGGACGCGATCATCGCCGTACCTCCGTAGGATACAAAGGGCAGCGCAACGCCCGTCAGGGGCAGCAGATCAACAGAGCCCAGAACATTCAGACTGGTCTGCAGAAGGAAAATCGTCATCGCCGAGCATGCCGCGATCGTATAATAAGTGGATCGTCCCGCATAGATCGAACGAAACGCAAATATAGAAAGCGTAATAATGGCGAGCACCGTCATGACTGCTATGATCAGTCCCCATTCTTCCGTAAGTATCCCGAACACCAGGTCTGTCTCCGACGCGAACTCATTTCGGAGCCATCCGTTCCCGGCGCCCAGTCCCACGAAACCGCCGCTGGCGGATGCGGTCATAGTCCTCGTCTGCTGATATCCTCCCGCATTCATCATATCCGCATCCCAGACGTGATTCCACGCCGCGAAACGGTTCGCGACATACCCGTAGAACCGGATCACCATCAGTCCGCCTACAAGAGCAACGCCGGCAATGACGATGAGCTTGGTAAAGTCGCCGGACCGCAGAAAGGAAATGATCAGAAATGTGGCGAAGAATATGATCGCTGTACCGAAGTCGCCCATAAGAGCAAGACACACGAAACAGAACAGGCTGAACCCGGTAAACACCAGTGAATTCCTGCGGTTGAACAGCTCATTCATGGAAGCGGCGCCCACCCAGATAAAGGCAAGTTTAACGATCTCTGAGGGCTGCATGGAGAATGTCCCGATCTGCACCCAGTTCGAAGCGCCGTTCTTAGTGGTTCCGAAGATGAGGTTTGCCAGAAGAAGGATCGTCGCAGCCAGATACATCAGCGGCTTGAGAGAGATCGTCCGTTCCAGATCCCTCAGATATGTGCACATGAAGAAGAACAGCAGCACGCCGATGGCAATGGCGGCAAACTGTTTCAGCGTCTGGTTCGGCAGACATGTCGCCGTAACAGCCAGGCTCAGGGTCGACAGGAAGAACGCGATGATCTCCATCTCGAAAGCCCTCTGCCCAACAGACCTTACAGCAAGGACATAGACCCACATAAGAATACACATGCCGAGAAACGCGTATGTGATTCCCGGAACGTATTTATCTCCCAGCGAAATATGCAGCTGGATCACAGTCATGATCTGAAAAACAGTGATCGCCAGCAGCGACAGCCAGGGCAGAGGAATGACCGTATATTCCTCACGGATGATCTGGTTGTTCCTCTTCTCCTCCAGGCTGATCGGCAGCAGCGTCAGCGTTGACGCGCCAAGCTGCAGCACATCGCCGATCCTGACCCGGACGATCGCCGTCGGCCGGATCCTCCTGCCGTTGAGCAGCGCGCCGTTTTTAGATCCCAGATCCATGTATTTCCACATACCGTCGTTGTCCCGGGTCAGTGTCCCGTGGTTGCGGGATACGCTCATATCGTCGATCCGTATATCGCTGCTCCGTGTCCTGCCCAGTACATTCTCCCAGTGGGTCAGCGGAAGATTCTGATCCTCGTTGATGTGAAGATAAGCCCAGACCTCCGACGGGTTCTTGCTGCGGATCAGGGATACGATGGATCGCAGCAGGATAAACAAAGCCAGGGCTATGAATACATATCTCGCCACAGTTGTATATGTCTGTCCGAGGGACGCGTCTGAACTGAACACGCTGCCGATCCCGCCGAAAATGGCGGAAACGAATCCTCCCAGCAGACTCAGTATTCCAGTTATGATTTCCATATATAAAACACTCCTGCGTTAAATAATACCACAAATGCGCCGGCATTGCCAACCAGGGCCATGAACTTATGACGGGACATATAATATACCGGGACATAAAAAAGGAGGCCGCGCCGGACCTCCTCTGAAATTCGTCCTGTATGTAATTACAGCTCAGCCATATATCCCAGTGTTCTTACCAGCTGGCTCACATAGCTCATCTCGTTGTCGTACCAGGATACCACACGTACGAGATACAGGTGATCTCCGCATGCCTCTACGACAGTCTGGGTTCCATCGAACAGAGAACCATAGCTCATGCCGATCGTATCGCTGGAAACGACCTCATCCTCAGTGTAGCCGAAGGAATCGGTTGCCGCTGCCTTCATGGCTGCGTTGATGCCCTCAACAGAGATGGTGTCTGTATCATCTTTAACAACAGCATCCAGCAGTGTCAGAGAACCGCTGGGTACAGGAACTCTCTGTGCAGAACCCTTCAGTTTTCCGTCCAGCTCAGGGATAACAAGGCCGATCGCCTTGGCAGCGCCGGAAGAAGTAGGAACGATGTTCTGAGCGCCGGCTCTGGAACGGCGGAAGTTGCCCTTCCTCTGCGGTCCGTCCAGGATCATCTGATCGCCGGTGTATGCGTGGATCGTTGTCATGAAGCCCTTGAGGATCTCCTTGTATCCATTCAGCGCCTTGGCCATAGGTGCAAGGCAGTTTGTGGTGCAGGAAGCTCCGGAAGCGATCTTATCCTCCGGTTTCAGTACCTCGTGGTTTGTTCCGTAAACGATGGTCGGAACATCGCTGCCTGCAGGTGCGGAGATCAGGACCTTCTTGGCGCCGGCATCGATATGAGCCTGAGCCTTATCCTTAGATGTATAGAAACCTGTGCACTCCAGAACGACATCTACACCCAGATCTCCCCAGGGAAGGTTATGAGCATCAGCTTCCTTATAAATAGTGATTTCCTTACCGTCAACTGTGATGGACGTATCGCTGTAATCTACGGTGTGACCGTGATATCCGCCCTGAACTGTATCATACTTGAGCAGATATGCCAGCATCTTGGGGCTTGTCAGATCGTTGATGGCAACAACGTCGAATTCCTTGTCATCAAAGACCTTTCTGAATGCAAGTCTTCCGATACGGCCAAAACCATTGATCGCTAACTTAATACTCATTCTGAGTTCCTCCTTTTCACCTAATTAGGCGCTATAGACTACTGACCGGTAAAAATCCGATCTAACAATAGGAATCATTCTTACGGAGACATTTTATCAGGAAACGCCCTGCCTTGCAAGGCATAAAAAGACATTGACACATATCTTTGGGGAAGTCAGAATATATATATTACAACAAAGCCCTGACCGGGCGGTTTTTCAACATTATTAACGAAAGGAACGGTCTTTCTATGAGCCGAAATATACTCATTGCCGGCGGCTCCCGGGGCATCGGGGCAGCCGCCGTCAGAAAATTTGCCGAAACTGGATGCCGCCCCGTCTTCCTTTACCGGGAGCACCATGAAGAAGCAGAACAGCTTGCTTCCCAGACGAGTGCGCTGCCCTTCCGCTGTGATCTGGGCTCACCGGACAGCATATCGGAGGCGCTCAAGAAGATCCAGTCTGTAACAGGCATCCGCACATTTGACTGTGTGGTCTATAACGCCGGTATCAGCCTCATCGGCCTTTTTACAGACATGGACAAAAATCAGTGGGATCACCTGCGAAGCGTCAATCTCGACGGTGCTGTCCATCTGCTCCAGGCCGTGATTCCTCCCATGGTTTCCGCCAAAAGAGGAAGCATCGTGCTGGTCTCCTCTATGTGGGGGCGGACAGGCGCCTCCTGTGAAGCAGGATATTCCGCCTCCAAAGCCGGCCTCATAGGACTGGGAAAAAGCCTGGCCCGGGAACTGGGGCCCTCAGGGATCCGTGTGAACTGTGTCTGCCCCGGCGTAATTGACACAGAAATGAACCGGGACTTGACCGAGGAGACATTGAGGGAACTGGCGGAGGAGACGCCCCTCTGCCGCATCGGCCGTCCCTCTGAAGTGGCAGAAGTCATAGAATTTCTCTGCTCGGACCGAGCGTCCTTCGTAACAGCACAGGTGATCGGCGTGGACGGAGGGATCATCTGATTTCTCCGCTTCGTACATGCAGTAAAACACATAAAAGAGGAGCGTTCCTTCAGCAGGCGCTCCTCTTTTTGTATTAAGGATTCGTTATTATTTATGAGCGTTTTACTTTACTGCGGCGAAAGCCTCGTCCAGTGCTTCGATCAGATCCTGAATATTTTCTGTACCGATGGACAGACGGATCGTGTTCGGTTTGATTCCCTGATTCGTCAGCTCTTCTTCCGTCAGCTGAGAATGAGTGGTGGAAGCCGGATGGATGACAAGGGACTTCACGTCAGCAACGTTAGCCAGCAGAGAGAAGATCGGCAGGTTATCGATCCACTTCTTCGCCGTTTCCTCATCACCTTTGATCTCGAATGTGAAGATAGAACCGCCGCCGTTCGGGAAGTACTTGTCGTAATACTCATGGCCCAGCTCACCCTCGAGAGACGGATGATGAACCTCCTCTACCTGCAGATTATTTTTCAGGTAATCAACGATCTTCAGCGCGTTCTCCACATGTCTTTCGACTCTCAGAGAGAGGGTTTCCAGGCCCTGCAGGAACAGGAAGGCGTTAAATGGCGAAATAGTTGCGCCTGTATCCCTCAGGAGGATCGCTCTGATATATGTTGCAAAGGCTGCAGGGCCTGCTGCCTCTACGAAACTTACTCCATGGTATGACGGGTTCGGATCAGACAGCCAGGGGTATCTTCCGGATGCCTTCCAGTCGAATGTTCCGCCGTCTACTACAACGCCGCCGATGGCCGTTCCGTGACCGCCGATGAACTTGGTGGCGCTGTGGATAACTATGTCCGCGCCGTACTCGATCGGGCGTACAAGATAAGGTGTTGCGAATGTATTGTCGATGGCCAGCGGGATATTGTGTTTGTGGGCGATGGCTGCCAGCCCCTCAATGTCTGATACATTACCCAGGGGATTTCCAAGCGTCTCAGCCAGGATCGCCTTTGTATTCTCATCGATCGCTGCTTCAACTTCTTCTGTGTTATAGATATCTACCCACTTTGCGGTGATGCCGAAGTTCTTCAGTGTATGCTCCAGCAGGTTGTATGTTCCGCCGTAGATGTACTTGGAGGCGACGATGTTTTCGCCCTGCTTCGCCAGCGCTTCCACAGCGTATGTTACAGCCGCTGCGCCGGATGCTGTTGCCAGCGCCGCCACGCCGCCCTCCAGTGCAGCGATCCTTCTCTCAAAGACATCCTGTGTTGAGTTTGTCAGTCTGCCGTAGATGTTTCCCGGATCTCTCAGGCCGAAGCGGTCTGCCGCATGCTGGGAATCATGGAATACATAGGATGAAGTCATGTAGATGGGCACTGCTCTGGAATCGGATACCGGATCCGCCTGCTCCTGTCCTACATGAAGCTGTAAAGTCTCAAATCTGTATTTCTTATCTGCCATTGTTTCTACCTCCTGAAATGTTTCAATGTGCTTTATTTTAATGGGTTTCTTTAACCTGTTTACTTGGTATGTTTATACTATAGCACCCGGTCAGGACTTTGTAAAATCTATATAATCTATTGCCTGTTATAAGTTCAATTTATACCGAGAGCACTTTCTTCATTTCTTCGACATACGTTTTTCCGATCTCGCTGAGGATGCTGCGCTTCTTCGTAATATATCCGATCTCCATGACTGCGTTGTGGTGCTCCCTGTCCTCACGGAAGGGGACCGCAACGTAATCGCTGCCGTTGAGTTCTTCGTTTATGATTCCGGAACAAAGGGTATATCCGTTCAGTCCCACCATAAGATTCAGATTTGTTGCCCGGTCATTTACATGGATGATCCTCGGATAATCTTTCTCCGCAAGGATCTCCTCCGCCAGATAAAAAGAACCCTGGTCACCCTGGCGGAACATGAGGCAGGGATAGTCGGCCAGCTGCTTCATCGTAACAGATTCCTCGGCGGCAAGCGGATGGCCCCGCCACATATAGACACAGGCGCTGACTCGGGTAAGCTCGTGGAATTCCAGCTCATGCTCCCGGAGCATCTTTCCTATAGCCTTGCGGTTATAGCTGCTGAGGTAGATCACGCCGATCTCACTGCGCATGCCCCCCACATCCTCTATGACGCTGCGGGTCATTGTCTCATAAATAGCAAACTCATAATCCCTGGGATCGAAATGTTTCACTGTCTCAACAAAGGCCTTGACCGCAAAGGAATAGTGCTGGGTCGAAACAGAGAACTTTCTTTTATAATCCTTATTAGAAGAATATTTTTCATTTATAAGCTCATACTGCTGATACAGCTGTCTTGCGTAAGTAAGGAAGTCCGCTCCCTCCGCTGTAACCTGCACGCCTCGGTTTGTTCGCAGAAAGATCTGTATCCCTGTTTCCGCCTCCAGTTCCCGTATGGCGCTGGTCAGCGAGGGCTGGGACACGAAGAGCCTCTCCGCCGCCCGGTTCATGGATCCTGCTTCCGCTATCGTCAGCGCGTAATGAATCTGCTGTAAAGTCATACCTGTCACACTCCGTCTCAGAAAATATGCGGGCTGCCTCTTCCGGCCGCCCGCATACAGTAAATCAGATCATATAATCATCTCCGGCGTCGCCCCGCGCTGCCAGCTCATCCAGGGTAATGCCGTCGAAAAACTCATTGGTCATATCGTAGAACCTCGTCCACATATCCAGCGTCTTGCAGGCCGCTGCGCGGGGACATGTGTTATGGTCTCCTTCCAGACAGGCAACAGGCGCCAGGCTGCCTTCGATCAGCCGGAGCACACTGCCGACTGTATAGAGCTGAGGTTCCCTGGAAAGGCGATATCCTCCGCCTTTGCCCCGCTGTCCCTGCACATAGCCCGCCTTGGACAGAACAACAATAATACTTTCCAGATATTTCTCTGATATTTCCTGCCGTGCGGCAATCTCTTTCAGCGGAATAAATTCTCCGCTGTTATGCTCCGCCAGATCTATAAGAACGCGGAGTGCATAACGGCCCCTGGTCGAAATCTTAAGCGCCATAATTCATCCTTTCTTTCCTCTGCAGCTATGGGCTGCAGCTTATTTCGCCGCTGTCACATGAATCTGCGATTACTTCGTTCTTTTTTGTTCTCAGTAAATAGTAGCACAATTTACTCTATTAATCAACCGTTTTAGTAGGTAATTATATCAACTGCCGATTTTGATCAGGACATTCGGTTGCATGTCCTATATCTTCCGGTTAAAATATCAGTAACATGGAGGTGTGCTTTATGAACGAAAATAATACCGTACCAGACACAGACCGGATCACCTGCAGCCTGTGCTCCCGCCAGTGTTCTCTCGCTGACGGACAGACCGGTTTCTGCCGTGCCCGCAGAAGGCATGGCGGCGAGATTCTCTGCAGCAATTATGGCTGTCTGACGTCCATGGCTCTGGATCCCATAGAGAAAAAGCCCCTTGCCATGTACCGGCCGGGCTCCATGATCCTTTCTGTCGGCTCCTTCGGATGCAGCATGGATTGTCCATTCTGCCAGAACAGCGCCATTTCCATGGCGGGCCCTGAAGATATTCCCTGGGAATACGTCAGCCCGGAGCAGCTGGCAGACATGGCCTGCAGTCTCCGCACAGAAGGCAATATCGGTGTCGCCTTTACATATAATGAACCCCTCGTCAGCTGGGAATATGCTGCGGATACGGCACAGCTTCTCCATGACAGAAACATGGACGCCGTTCTTGTCAGCAACGGCTGCGTATCGCCTGCCGCTGCCCGCAGAATCATCCCGCTTATGGATGCGATGAACATAGACCTTAAGACATTTACGGAATCGGGGTACCGCACGCTGGGCGGCAGCCTTTCCATGGTCATGGATTTTCTTGAGACCGCGGCATCGTCTTCCGCGCACCTTGAGATTACGACACTAATCGTTCCAGACATTTCAGACCGCCCGGAGGATATGGAGCGGGAGGCTGCATGGATCGCCTCTCTGGATCCTGAAATACCGCTCCATATTACAAGATACTTTCCCCGGTATCATTACGACTGTCCTGCCACAGACACGGCGCTGATCCGAAAAATCGCAGCTGTCGCCCGGGAGCATCTTTCCCATGTTTTTATCGGGAACTGCTGAATAACAAAGCCCGATCTGCCGGTCCATCAATAATGGCGGACTGCCTCAAAACGTTCCAGGCGGATCTTCTCTTTCGGTCCAATTCCCGCTTTCTTCCTGGCGATATCGATCTGCTGGTCCACAGTCTTAACACCATCCAGATTCGGGAGCAGCAGGCCTCTCCGTGCTCCCGACGTGACGATTACGCCGTACCGTTTTACATCCAGCTGATCCTTCGATTCCACCGGTTCCGGTTCTCCCATCACATCCACACTGTATTCCAGGTAGGGAAGTTCATCTTCCGTCACCGCATCAAAGCGCGGGTCGCGGGAGCACGCACTGATGCCGTTCGATACGATCTCTTCGGCGATGCAGTCCTGTACCGGCGCAATCGTCCCGATACATCCTCTAAGATTTCCGTCCAGATGCAGGGAGACGAAGACGCCCGCCTTCCTGTCGAACAGTTCGTCAGGAAAACTGTCGGGCACTTCATCCAGCTGTTTTTTCTCCTTTACATATTTCTCCACCGCCATGCGGGCAAGCTGCACATAGGGATCCTCCGCCGCTTTCTTCTCCGCAAGGTATCTGTCGTGCTCCTCCACATACTGCTCCCCGAAATTGCGGGAAGCGTCATAGCCCGTCGGGTGAACGGAGCATACGCCGTATCCCACGCCTGTCACATCCTGGTGGGAAAATACACAGGTCTCCACGGCAGTACAGTCCATGGCGCCTGCCATGATTGTAAAGGACCGGTGCCCGCACTCGCCTGCTCCCTCCAGCAGCGCTGCGGGATAGCGGAGCAGCTCATTGAATGCCCCTCTCCGAAATGTGTCCATGATCCTTTCGTCATAAACGGGCCCTTCTTCGTGAAAACCATAGGGGCCGGTCTCTTTCAGGTAATGGGACAGATCGCCGCTGGCGGCCATGACCGTCCGCCTGCCCAGGTCATCTGCCGCCTTCTGGACCAGTATGCCCAGGGCATAGTGATCCAGAAGCGGCAGTCCGGACAGTCCGATGCGGATGACCCGGTAATCCGGCTTCTTCCCTGCCTCCCGGTAAGCCTGCTCTATAAAACGCAGCGGGATCATCGTTCCGTGATCGATATGCTTATCCCGTTCGCCAAGGGTCCCCGCCCTGAGGCCTGACCGCTCTGCCAGTTCACACAGCAGCGATACCATTTCCTCATCGTAAGCGACATTCACCTGTACTGATCCAGCCCCAAACTGGCTCATGTCGCCATAGGCTCCCCGCCCCGGCGATATATGGAAGTAGTCCGAATACATCACAGAATGGGGTGTTGTCACAACAATGGTCTCCGGATCCAGCGCTGCGATCTCAGCGGCGACTGCCCGGTATGCGTCTATCGTCGGCTGAATCGTCTTTTCTTCCCCTCTTCCGATCTCCGGCAGGATCATCGGCGGATGGGGCACGGCATAGCCTGCAATAATTCCCATGGTAACTTCTCCTTTCTGCAAAACAGGGACCGGGTCCGTCCGGACCCGATCCCCCATTATTCCTCTCAGTTTCTTCTCATGGACCGGAGGTCCTCCAGATCCATGATATCTCCAATGCCCTCATCATCCGCATCGTCAAAAATGTCCGGATCGTTATTGATCATTTCTATAAGATCGCTGACATAATCCTGGATCCGGGCGATCAGGAATCTTGCCGGCCCATTAGGGTCAAGTTTTCTGATGATCCCATGGTAGCCAAATACCAGCTCATAGCACTGGTCGATATCCATCTGCTCCGGATTGTCCAGCAGCGGAAGATCTGTCAGGTGGTCAATGATCGCCTGAGCCATGATCATATCGCCGAAAAGCTTGTTATAATGGCCTTCTGCTGTACTGGCGACGGCCGTTTCCATTACAAAGTCAAATATGTCTGTCAGGGGCATGCCCGCCCTCACAGTGATATTGACCGGATCACCGTTGAGATCCTTTACCGTAACAGTCTCTGTCTCATTCCAGGCCAGCTGTGCTCCGCCGAAGGCCGCCTGCGTCGATAATGTGGTCTGTTTGTTCATATAATCTCCTCTCTCCCCTTATTCTAAGCCGCGGATCCGCCTGCCGCTCCTTCCGGACAGTCAGAACGCGAATGTGAACATATATGGATCCATCGCCCAGTACTCTTCCATCTTATACTTGATATAATCCGCGGACTGGAACTCCGGAAGCCCCATAAAGTGGTGTTTTTTGTCATCGTTTTCGGATATGACATTATGGGCAGCATAGACGCTGAATCCGAAGAAGAGGCGCGCCTTGCGGTCCATCTTCCCCTTCGAATCCGGAAGTTCGTCCATTTTCTCATACATGGCCCGCATCTTATCCCGGCTGGTCACCAGTTCATCATCCTCCATGATATCCAGCATGGAAGCAAATGTAGACACGATCTGCTCCCGGGTCAGGCAGCCGAGAATCAGCTCCTCTATGACATCAAACATCCGGATATAATCGGATACCTCATCCTCATAAAAGGGCACGTGATATTTTTCCAAGAGCCCTCGCATCTCGCCGTAGCGGCCGGTGCTGAACTCCTCCTCCGGATGGAGGATCCCCTCCACAACGGTCTCCAGCATCTGGCGTTCGTGCTGCCACTCAAAGGCGCCCTGCATGATATAATTCAGGGACGAATCCCAGATAAGCAGTCCGTATCCGCCCTCCGGGAGCACTTCCACCGTCAGGTAACGCAGCGGCTCATAGTCGCTGTTATAGAGCACGTAGAGGATAGCGCATTCTGCCGGACGGGATGCTCCAGGCACGAAGACCCGGCAGATGCTGACCTCATCGCTGTCCATCTCCAGCAGCCCCGCGTCGAATTCCTCTTTCTTAAACTGACTGCTGTCCTCCAGCTGCTGGTAAAGCCCCCAGAACATATCGCTTCCGCGGCTCTCCGCCTCCTCCATGAATTCCCTGCATGAGCGGAAGAACTGCGCTGGTATTTCCGTATGCTCCAGTTCATAACGATTCATAATATAATCCGCCTTTCATTCTTAATAATTATATTCTATTCTATCACAAGGGAAACGCTGGGTGAACCCTCACTTGATATCGTGAAGAACGAAATGGGCACGATGAAAATCCAGGATCCCTTCATCTCTCATCCGCCCCAGTTCGCTGGACATAGCGCTGCGGTCCACGGCCAGGTAATCTGCCAGCTCCTGCCTGTTGAAGGGGATGACGAAGTCAGAACTCCTTTCCTGCTGCGCCACCTGAGATAAGTAAGACAGCAGCTTCTCCCGCGTGCTCCGCTGCGTAACATGGGTCAGCTTATTATTCAGGTACAAATTCTTGTTTGCCAGGAGGTTCAGCAGGCTGCGTGTCAGTTTCGGCTCACTGAGCATCGCCTCTGCAGACAGGGAGCATACCTGGCAGTCCGCCGCCGCCTGGACGCTGACGTCGATCGTCCTGCCCCCTGCCAGGGCATAGCTCTCAGCAAAGGTATCCCCGGGACCAATCCGCCCGACGATGTTCCGGTTGCCCCAGTAATCATCTCTGCAGACGCTGACGCTTCCCTCCATCACAATGCCGACATTCTTCACAATGTCGCCTGCCATGATGATAAATTCCCCTCTTCTGAACCGCCTGATCCTGGGGTCAAGATCCGAAATGACCCGGATACTTTCCTCCTCACTGAGACCCTTAAAGATCCGTGACCTGCTCACCGCGCTGAGATCCACCGGCAAACCCTCCCCGCTTTCCTGCTATAAATACCCAGATATACAAGGAGGCTGCTGCATTGCCGCAGCAGCCTCCCAAAGAAGATACGATATTAACGGTCAAACTCCGTTCCCGTCAGGAGCTTATAAGCTTCCTTATACTTCTCGATCGTCTTATCAATAACATCCTGGGGCAGCAGGTAGTCACTGTCCGGATTAGCCTTCAGCCAGTCACGGACGAACTGCTTGTCATAGGAAGGCTGTGACTTGCCCGGCTCGTAACCCTCCAGAGGCCAGAAACGGGAGCTGTCCGGTGTCAGCATCTCATCGCCAAGAACGACCTCACCATTTTCATCCAGACCAAATTCAAACTTGGTATCAGCGATGATGATTCCTCTGGTGCGGGCATAATCCGCGCATTTCTTATACAGGGCGATCGTATAATCTCTCAGCTTCGCAGCATATTCTTCCCCGTGTCCCGGGAACTGCTTCTCCAGGACGTCGATGCTCTTCTCATAGGAAATGTTCTCGTCGTGCTCTCCAAGCTCCGCCTTGGTGCTCGGTGTATAGATCGGCTCCGGCAGCTGCTGTGATTCCTTAAGACCTTCCGGGAGTTTAATGCCGCAGACGGTCCCGTTCTCCTGGTAGCTCGCCCAGCCGCTTCCAGTGATATATCCTCTCACGATGCACTCAATAGGGAGCATGGTCAGCTTGCGGCACATCATGCTGTTACCGTCAAACTTCTCCTGCTGGAAAAATTCCGGCATATCCTTCACATCCACAGAAATCATATGATTCCTGACGATATCCCCGGTCATGTCGAACCAGAACCTGGACATCTGCGTCAGGATCGCACCCTTGCTGGTGATCTTGTTCTTCAGAATGTGGTCGAAAGCAGAGATCCGGTCTGTGGCAACCATGATGAGGCTGTCGCCGTTGTCATAAATCTCCCGGACTTTTCCTTCTTTGATTGGCTGAAATTCTTTCATGTCATTCTCCTTCTATATAAAAATATTTTTCTTCAGCTTCCGTTCTTTCCCGCTGTATATCCGCTTTCCAGCCGCTCCGAAACCGAATCAGCGTCTTATATTATACCATAACTCTGGGATTTAACATTGTATTTACAGCAGATTTTTTGTAAAATAATATTTGAATCACTGTCCGCGAAAGGACAGAATACAGAAGATATATGTACTGGTTACATTTTACTATATATAAAATCCGAATATCAGAGAGGTCAACATAATGAATGGATATATTATCACAGCCGTTTATACCCTTGTAGTTTTCTATGCCCTGACGCAGCTTGATCATTGGGTAAAGGCCCTGTTTAAGCACAAGGCTCCGCGGTTTATTCTCGACATCATTTTCATTCTCGCGTCTCTTATGCCCCTTCTTGGCGCATATCTTCCCGTCCCGGCTTCACAAACCTTCCGAAACAACATGATCCGTTTCGGCAATGTATGGCTCGGGTTCTTTGCTTTCTTCACCGGACTTCTCCTCATCCTTCATATCATACGGATCGTCAGCTATCCCTTGCGAGATCCGGAGAAACGCAAGAAGCGCAGCGCCCTTACATCGGGCTTCGCTCTGCTGCTCTGCATTTTTATTGCCCTGTCAGCGAACATCTATGGATTCGCTATTGGCAATGATGTATGGAAAACGAATTATACGGTGACACTGGATAAGAAAGTTTCCGAACACGGAAGCGTCCGCATCGCTCTCGTGTCCGACCTTCATTTCTCATCGAACAGCAAACCGGCATTATATAAAACAATGGTCCGGACGATCAATGCTTCCAAACCGGATATTGTCCTGATCGCGGGAGATTTCTTCTCAGGCAGCTATGATGAGATCCGGAACCCGGATCAGTATGCTGAGATCCTGAAAGGGATCCACAGCCGGGACGGTGTCTACGCTGTTTACGGCAATCACGATGTGGAATCCAAAATATTATGCGGATTCAATCTCACGCCGGTAAATAAACAATTCCGAAGTACGGAGATGGAACAGTTCCTGAAGAAGGCGAATATCAACATCCTCGATGATAAGACCGTTTATTTCGACGGCGTCCAGATCGCCGGACGGCAGGACGGCGAGGTGACTGGTACAGATAAACGCTACCGCAGCAGCGCGTCCAAACTGCTGTCCTCCTGCGATATGGCCATGCCCGTGATCGTTCTGGAACACGAGCCTCTGGACTTTAACGCCCTCCGCACCGCCGGAGCCGATCTTGTTCTCAGCGGCCATACCCACGGCGGACAGATCTTCCCTGGGAACCTGATCAGCGCCCTGATGTATAAGAACGTCTACGGATACAAACCGATCGAGGGCGTCAAGTCCATCGTCACATCCGGCGTGGGCTTCTACGGTCCGCCGATCCGCATAGGCACTCATTCAGAAGTAGCGATCATCGATCTGAAATACTGATATCAACAACTAAAAACAGCCGATGCTCCGGTCTTTTACTCACCGAAGCCGGCTGTATTTTATTTTCCTATTTGAAAGCGATCTGCGGATTAGCCTTTGTTATAAGATCTTTCGCAAAGAGCTTCGCCCCGAGATACTCCTCGGATTTTTCTACGATATAATCCATAATCTTCATCAGATCCTCATGACGGGAGGGATCGACGCTCTCTATGATCAGAAAGGCGTTTTTCGTCTCCTCTGTGAGCATGGTCCGCTGACCGTCCCGCCAGTTCCAGCAGCGGCAGACCGCTCCCTGATCATCCAGATAGCAGAGCTCGCCGGGCAGTGTGGGATTGTTCTCCTCGTCACCAAGTGCCAGGAACTCATCGCCGCCCTCCGTAATGGTCAGCCTCAGATCGCCCTGGAACGCATCCGCGTTCTCTCCGCCTACAGGCAGAGCATACGTCAGGGACGCCGTGTTATAGATATCTACCAGCGGATTGATCTTGCCCACGTAATTACCCTTGGATACGCGGGTCAGAAGCGCCTCGATGGAAGAACGATTGCTCTTCTTTTTCTTAAACTTCTTAAAGGCCTCTCTCCAGACGCCCACCACCGGGTTCTTGCTCAGGGGCTGCTCCGGGATCCACTTGATTGCAGCGTCGTTCGCCGCCGCCAGGTCGTCTATAATCACCTCATGAGCCTTATAGACATCCTGAGAATTGTTCACATTGTTCAGGACGATCACGCCGATCTCCGCATCCGGAAACAGTTCCCAGAAAGACTGGTCTGCGATAAATCTTGCCATTAGAATACCTCCTCACGTGTATTGCATTTTCAATAATGATATCATAGTTTATGTATTGGGTCAAAGCCATGGCTCTGCCTTTTATCCGCCATATGACTTCCTGAACTCCCTGTCACTTTGACATGATCCGCAGCCCGGCAATGCCTGCCAGGATCATCAGTACGCATATTACCTGAGGCAGGCTGAGACTCTCCCGAAATAGCAGTGTCCCCAGAATCGTCGTTCCCAGGATCCCGATGCCTGTCCAGATTGCATAAGCCGTTCCCAGTGGCAGATGACGCAGGGCCATGGAGAGGAAGACTGCGCTGGCAATATAACCGATGATCGTCAGAATCGTCGGCAGAGGCCGGGTAAAGCCCTCCGAATACTTCATGGCTACCGCCCACTCCACTTCCAGACCGCCTGCCGCAGCCAGAATGATCCACTTCATAAAAAATTACCTCCGAAAAATAAAACGCCGGCACGCTTCTGTCTTCTAAGGCCTAACGACAGAAGGTCCGACGCCTGTAACCTCCGACCCGGCGGCCGGAAAGCAAGCTTTGCTTTTGCTATATCGTAACTAATGATACCTGCACCGGGAATCGCTGTCAACTCTTTTTAGCGAATCAGTCCCTGGATAAAATTCCTTCAAAAAGTAGTTGATTTATACCCCCTGGGGGTATATCATATCAGAGGTAAGATGTATCTAACTTGCAGGAGGAAACTTAATATGAGCACCAATCTTTCGCTTAACACCGCGGATATTGTGACACTGATACTGATCATGCTGCTTTGCGCCTTTGCCGTTCGCATCGTGATTGGATTCTTTCGAACGCCAAGGCCGAAGGAAAGCCGCCGGAAGAACAGCACATCCGGAACCGAACCGGCGGCATCAGAAAACAATCCCCTTCATCCCGGTCTCATCCGCCTTACGGTAAACGTGGACGGCATGCACTGCGGCATGTGCGAGGCTAACGTAAATGACATGATCCGCCGGGACTTTAATGTCAAAAAGGTCCGCTCTTCCCATATACAAGGAACGACGGTGATCCTGACTGACAAAGATATCGATGATTCTGAAATAGAAGCATCCATCGGCAAAGCCGGCTACAGAGTTCTGAATGTAAAAAGAGAAGCGATCAGCTGATCGCTTCTTTTACTTTGCAGAATCGGCCCCTGGTGAGCTGGTTTTGTGGTATTTGCTGCTATCCGCGCATCTCAGCGCACGGCGCCTGCATGTTTCTTTTTTGCCAGCTTTTCTGCTTCCAGTATGGAGCAGTTATTGCAGCTCATGCATGTTGAACAGTCACCGCCGCAGGATTTGTGTCCTGACTTGCGCTGACGGATCAGATAGGTGACCACCAAGATCACCAGCGCTGCAATAATCAGACAAACAATGATATCTGCTGTTCGGAACATAATTGCCTCCTTTTGTTTACCGCAGCGGTTTTATACCCCGCACCTGCCGCTTCTGACAGCCGGTGCGGGCTTTGTTATACGCTCTTGTTTATGCTGCAGATCCAGCCTCGTGAGCTTCCAGACGGACTTTCTTGTTCGGATCCGGCCGGAAGAGCAGGTAGATCACTGCTGCGAGAATAGCCAGTGCAACGACAGTAGCCGGTCCAAAGGCTACCTGACCGACAGCCAGTCCGCCCAGCTGATATACTACCAGCGCTACGCAGTAGGACAGCACGTTCTGGAACAGGATCGTGAACCAGAAGTACTTTCTGTTTCCCATCTCCTTGGCAACGGTAGAGATCGCTGCCAGGCACGGAGAGTCAAACAGGTTGAAGAACAGGAAGGATACTGCAGAGATCGTTGTGGGGAAGAATGCGGCAAACTGTGCATGGAAGCTTGCGTCATACTCCTCGATCTCACCAAGTCCGGACAGAACACCCATGGTGGAAACGATACCTTCCTTGGCAACGAATCCGCTGATGGAGGAAGCAACTGCCTGCCATGTTCCGAATCCCAGAGGAACGAACAGGAACGCGATAGCGCCGCCAATCATAGCCATGAGAGAATCCTCGGAATCAACAAGGCCGAATACGCCGTTCTTTACACCGAAGCTGGACAGGAACCACATTACTACGCAGCAGAGGAACAGGATCGTTCCAGCCTTCTTCAGGAATGCCCATACACGCTCCCAAACGTGGAGCAGGACGCCCTTAACGGAAGGAACATGGTACTGAGGCAGCTCCATAACGAAGGGAGCCGGATCGCCGCTGAACCATCTGCTCTTCTTCAGGATGATGCAGGATACGATAACGAGGATGATGCCTGCGAAATACATGGTCGGTGCAACCCACCATGCGCCTCCCATGATGAATCCGCCGATGGTGGCGATAACAGGGAGCTTGGCGCCGCAGGGGATAAACGTTGTCGTCATCATCGTCATGCGGCGGTCTTTTTCGTTTTCAATGGTACGAGTGGACATGATTCCCGGAACGCCGCATCCAGAGGAGATCAGGAAAGGAATAAAGCTCTTTCCAGACAGTCCGAAACGGCGGAAAATACGGTCCATGATAAACGCGACTCTTGCCATATAACCGCAGTCCTCAAGCAATGAAAGGAAGAGGAATACGATGGCCATCTGAGGCGCGAATCCGATCGGCGCAGCCAAGCCGCCGATGATACCGTCAACGACGAGGGATACGACCCAGTCCGATGCTCCCGCACCTTCCAGGAGATTCTGCACTGCCGGCTGTATCCACTCGCCGAACAGCGTGTCATTGGTGAAGTCGGTAACGATGGTACCGATGGTCGTTACTGAAATATAGTAAACGAGGAACATGACGACCGCGAAGATCGGAAGAGCCAGAACACGGTTCGTAACGACGCGGTCGATCTTGTCCGATGTGGACAGCTCGCCCATGTTTCTGGCCTTCTTGATTGACCGGGTTACGACTGTATTGATGTATTCATATCTCTGGTTTGTAATGATACTCTCGGAGTCGTCATCCATTTCCTTTTCGCAGTCCTGGATGTGCTGGTCGATGTGTTTCAGCAAAGATGCGTCAAGATGGAGAGCTTCCTGGACCTTTTCATCTCTTTCAAAGAGCTTGATCGCATACCAGCGGATGTTCTTTTCATCCACATAAGGAGCAATAGATTCCTCAATGTGAGCGATGGCATGCTCCACACTGCCTGTAAATACATGGGGCGCCTCTGCCAGTCTGCGTGAACGGGCAGCGTCGATGGCTTTGTTCACAAGCTCCTCGCCGCCTTCGCCCTTCAGCGCGCTGATGGGAACGATGCTGCAGCCCAGTTCCTTGCTGAGTTTGGCGATGTCAATGCGGTCGCCGCTTTTCTTGACCAGATCCATCATGTTGAGAGCAATGACGACCGGAATGTTCAGCTCAAGGAGCTGTGTTGTAAGATAGAGATTACGCTCGATGTTTGTACCGTCGATAATATTGATAATTGCGTCCGGTCTCTCATTGATCAGAT
This sequence comes from uncultured Eubacteriales bacterium, assembly GCA_900315125.1. Taxonomy (GTDB): domain Bacteria; phylum Bacillota; class Clostridia; order Peptostreptococcales; family Anaerovoracaceae; genus Aminicella. The sequence continues at coordinate 2,265 of OMXT01000012.1, read as the reverse complement.
ATCTTCTGGATACTACTTCCTCCAGTGTGTAGGGGGACAGGGAATAGATTCCGGGAAGGTCCTGGATGATGACGTCCTTATTTCCCTTCAGTTTTCCGTCCTTCTTCTCAACTGTTACACCTGGCCAGTTTCCCACATACTGATTGCTTCCGGTAAGATCATTGAACAATGTGGTCTTACCGCAGTTCGGGTTGCCCGCCAGAGCAATCTTTATAGCCATTATGCTGACTCCTTTCCTTTCTATAACAAAGACTTGACTTTACGTTATTCTACTTCGATCTGCTCCGCTTCCAGTTTCCGGACACTGAGCTCGAATCCTCTTACATGGAGTTCGATAGGATCGCCCAGAGGAGCGACCTTCCTGACGAAGAGTTCCGTACCCTTAGTCAGGCCCATGTCCATGATCCTTCTCTTCAGCGGACCCTTGCCGTTAACTTTCGTGATGGTGACGGTTTCGCCAACGTTTACCTGATTCAGCGTTCGCATGACAGCACTTCCTTTCAATATACGTATTCTTTCTGGTTTAGATCAATATTCTGTTCGCCATGGTCTTATCCAGTGCGATCCGGCTGTCCTTGACCTGAAGGATCAAGTTTCCGGCTATCTCGTTTACCACAGTAACCTGAGAATCTACGACAAATCCAAGTTCTGCAAGATGCTGCCTGATTTTATCATCTCCTGTGATCTTTCGGATCGTAACCGTTTCTCCTGACTTAGCCATTGTGATCGGCATGTATGTCACCTCCTTCAGTTCATATACAGCACATATCCGCGTGTGTTAGCTGCGGCTAACTTTTGTTAGCCTCATCTAACTTTCAGATTAAATAATAGGTTAGAAGTCTCTAACCAATTGTTAGTTTAACTGGTCTAACCCCATTTGTCAATACCCCCGTTAATATTCAAACTATTAATATAATAACAGGATGGGCTCGTCCCGAAGCCAGAACAGCCCTGCGGGATATACCCATCCTTCGTTATTTCCATATTATGAAGCGTGTCCGCCGCTTCAATTGTTTCCTGCTGCAGCCTACAGCCGCCTGATCAGCTCCTCTGTCTCCTCGTCAGACGTAGCCCAGCTTGTGCAGATCCTCATAATAATGTGGTTCTCATCATAGGTATCCATCATCTCCACAGCGAGCCACTCTGAGAGTTCCTTCTCCTGTTCATCAGAGATAATGACAAACTGCTGGTTCGTGGGAGAATCGTTATAGAACCGGTAGTTTTTCTCCTTCAGCGCCGCCTTGATCTTCATGGCCTGGCGGACTCCATTGCCGCAGATCTCCTCGTACAGGCCGCCGGTAAACAGCGTGTCGAACTGGATGCCAAGCAGTCTTCCCTTGGCGAGCACTGCTCCCTGCTGCTTCATGATCATGAAAAAGTGAGGAATCCGCTCCGGGTCGGGCACGACGACGGCTTCGCCAAACAGCGCCCCGCATTTGGTACCGCCGATATAGAATACATCCGCGATCCGGGCCAGATCCTTCAGTGTCACTTCATTTTCCGCGGAACCAAGGGCGTACCCCAGCCGTGCTCCGTCCACGAACAGGGACAGATGATATTCATCGCACATCCTGCGGATGTCTTCCATTTCTTTCAGCGTATAAAGAGTACCGTATTCCGTCGGATGGGATATATAAACCATACCGGGCATGACCATGTGATCCCGGCTGGCGTCTTTATAATAGAGCCAGCAGCACTCCCGAATCTGCTCCGCAGTGATCTTGCCGTTCTGCTCCGGCAGAGCCAGGACTTTGTGCCCGCCCATTTCTATCGCGCCTGCCTCGTGGCAGTTCACGTGTCCCGTCGACGCTGCAATGACTCCCTCGTAAGGCCGAAGCATAGCCTTGATCACCGTGGCGTTGGTCTGAGTCCCGCCCATAAGAAATTCCACTTCCGCATCGGGACAGCCGCATACTTCCCGGATCTTCGCTCTGGCGCTGTCACAGTAGGGATCAAACCCGTAGCCCTCTGTCTTCTCCATGTTCGTCTCTGTCATTTTCTCGAGTATCGCCGGGTGGGCGCCCACCATATAATCGCAGTTAAATTGAATCATGTATGTTACCTCCCTGATCCTCCGAGGGCCGGTCTGTTCACATCCATATCCTCGAAGAAAACATATTTCACTCACGCCACTATTTTATTCCAGCCGCCTGCTTTGGTCAATGCAAATCACATTTTAGATAGTGTCAAGTTGTTAGGGAGTTTTTTGTTGACAATCCTCGGTGGGTATCTTCTTGCATAGGGATTAGCATAGGGGATTTCTTG
>OMXT01000014.1 GCA_900315125.1 uncultured Eubacteriales bacterium | reverse complement strand
GCGCGTATTATGACCGGGTCATCGATTCCGACCGGAAGCGGGACGGAGGCACCGGATCGATACATAAAAAGAAGTTTAAGGTTCTGGAGGGCAGCCGTCACGGGTACGACCAGCATATTACAATCGTGCTGCCGAAGCTTACAGGCGTTATCCTTGAGAGGAGGGAGAACGACAAATGAGTACATCAAGAAAGAAGAAGATCGTAGCCATGCTTCTGGCAGGAGGACAGGGCAGCAGGCTGGCGCCCCTGACGACGCATATAGCCAAGCCCGCAGTTCCCTTCGGGTCGCGGTACCGGATCATCGACTTTTCGATCTCGAACTGCGTGAACTCGGACATCGATACGGTGGGCGTCCTGACCCAGTATCAGCCGCTGGAACTCAACGATTATCTGGGCACAGGCAATGCCTGGGGACTCAATCTGTCCTTCGGCGGACTCCATGTTCTGCCGCCCTATCAGGCAGCGAAGGGCGGAGACTGGTTCAAGGGAACGGCAAACGCCATTTACCAGAACCTGAAGTTTATCAAGAGATACGATCCGGACTATGTTCTGATCCTGTCCGGCGACCACATCTATAAGATGAATTACGACCTGATGCTGGACCAGCACATCGCGAACAACGCGGACTGCACCATCGCCGTCATCGACGTGCCCCTGGAGGAGGCAAGCCGCTTCGGCATTATGAATACAGACAATACCGGCCGGATCCTGGAGTTTGAAGAGAAACCGCCCCAGCCCAAGAGCACCCTGGCATCCATGGGCGTCTACATTTTCAGCACGGCGGCTCTGGAGAAATACCTGACAGAGGACGAGGCAGATCCGAATTCAGAAAACGACTTCGGAAAGAACGTGATCCCCGCCATGCTCCGGGACGGCAAGCGGATGTTCGCTTACCTGTATAAAGGCTACTGGAGAGACGTGGGAACCCTTTCCTCTTACTGGGCAGCCAACATGGACACCCTGGGCGACCTGCCGGAGCTGTGGCTCAACGATCCTGGCTGGAAGATCTACTATAAGCACTCCTTCAATCACCCCCAGTACCTGGGCGAAGACGCGGAAGTCACCCGGTCCATCTGTGGTGACGGCAGCGAGATCGACGGCAAGGTGGACCGCTCTGTAATATTCAATAACCTCAGAATATGCAGCGGCGCTTCGATCCACGACAGCATCATGATGAGCGACTGCGTGGTCAAGTCCGGGGCTAAAGTGGATTATGCCATCGTGGACAAAGGCGCGGTTATCGACGAGGGAGCCCAGATCGGCGGTTCCAGAGACGACGGCGCAGAGCTTACGGTGATCGGCAGAGGCGTTCACATCGGTAAGAATGTGAAGATCGAGGCCGGCCAGATCATAACTGAGGATGTAGAGTAGAGGAGGCGGCAGATAAAATGAGCGATGTAGCAGGATTGATTTTCTCAGATTCCTATCATAATATTCTGGACGGGCTTACGGAGCGCAGAGCGCTGGCTGCCGTACCCTTCGGCGCGAGATACCGGATCATAGATTTCGTGCTGTCCAACATGACCAATGCGGGGATCGTAAATATTGGAATTATCACAACAGAGAATTACTACAGCCTGATGAAGCACGTGGGATCCGGCGCGCCCTGGGATCTGAACCGGAAGAACGCCGGCGTCATGTTCCTGCCGCCTTTCTCTTCGGAGCAGGTCCAGCCGGTCTATGACAACCGTCTGGAGGCCATGCAGGCGAATATAAACTATCTGGAAAATATCGATGAGGAATATGTACTGATCAACGGAAACGGCCATATCACCAATATGGACGTGGAGGAGCTGATCCAGTTCCACAAGGATCACGGTGCGGACATCACCGGCGTATATACCCGTTCTCCCAGAAACAAGAAAGAAGACCGGGACAACTTGGAATTTCTTATCGGTGAGAACCAGCAGCTGGTGGACGTGAAGATCACCAAGGGCATGATCGAGGGCATGGGTCTGGGCCTGAATGTCTACGTAATGAACCGCAAAGAGCTTCTGGAGATCCTGGAGCGCACCAAGAGAGAGGGCAAGAAGAGCTTCCGACGGGACGTGCTGCAGGCAGGTCTGGGCAAACTGAAGATCTGCGCCTATGAGACGAAGGGCCCCGTCCTGTTTGTAGATGACGCCTCCGGTTACCTGAAGAGCAGTCTGGATCTTCTGGATTATGATATCCGGGAGGCCATGTTCCATCAGGTGAACCGGCCGATCATCACTCAGGTCAAGGACAGTGCGCCCACCCGTTACGGCAAGGACGCCAAGGCCCATAACTCACTGATCGCCGACGGCGTCGTGGTGGAAGGTGAAGTAAGGAACTCCATCGTCTTCCGGGGCGCAAGGATCAAGAAGGGCGCTATCGTTGAGAACAGTGTCGTGATGCAGGACGTTACCATCGGTGAGGGCGCTCATCTGAATTACTGCATCCTGGACAAGTATTCTATCATCAATGACGGAAGACTGCTGTCCGGATATATTACGCATCCGTTCTATGTATCTCACAGAACGGTCATCTGATTTTGCACTGGCATGGCCGGGCGCCGGGAGGAGCCCGGCCATTTCAGGCAGGCCGCGTAAGCGGGAAGGAGGAAGTGACAGTATTTGAATCAGACTTTAGTTGTCTTCGACCCCAGGGAAGAGCGGTTCAAGAAACCTTATGGCGCAATCGTATCGGATACGGTGATCGCCCTGCGGATCTATGTGCACCAGTCCATGAATCCCCGGAGCGCCCGGGTCATATTTCTGTATGACCGGCACAGGATTCCCGCCGTCTACGAGATGAAGCGGGGCAGTGAAGAGGAACGGGCGGGAGAATACATCCCCTATGAAGTAAGCTTTCCTGTTCACGATACCGGACTGTACTGGTATCACTTTGAGATCAGCGGCGACGGCTGGAACCGGGCTTTCGCGTGCACTGACCAGGGCTGCGTTCCCATGGACAGCTTCCGGACCAGAGAATGGCAGCAGACGGTGTACCGCAGGGAATATGATACGCCGGACTGGCTGTACGGAGGCGTGATCTACCATATTTTCGTCGACCGGTTCTGCCATGTGGGTCCTTATGTGCCCCAGGAGGGAAAGGTCCTGCGGAAGGACTGGGGCGGCATGCCGGAATACCGGCCCTGGAACGGAAGAATCATGAATAATGACTTCTTCGGGGGCAACCTGCAGGGCATCATCAGCAAGCTTCCTTACCTGGAAGAGCTGGGCGTGACCTGCCTTTACCTGAGTCCAATATTTGAGGCTTACTCCAACCATAAATATGACACAGCAAACTATATGAAGATCGATCCGGCCTTCGGCACGGAGGCTGATTTCCGGGAGCTCTGCAGCAAGGCCAGGGAGCGGGGGATCCACGTGATCCTGGACGGCGTGTTCTCCCATACCGGGTCGGATTCTGTCTACTTCGACCGCTACGGTCATTACGGCGGCAAGGGCGCCTGGAACAACCCCGGTTCCCCCTACCGCAGCTGGTATTACTTCAACCCGGATGGCACATATCAATCCTGGTGGGGCATTGATACGCTGCCCCGTCTGAACAAGCTGGATCCGGGCTATACCCAGTTTATATGCGGCGAGGACGGCGTGGCCCGGAAGTGGCTGAAGGCCGGCGCCGACGGCTGGCGTCTGGACGTGGCGGATGAGCTGCCCAATGTATTTATTGAGAAGCTGGCGGCGGGCATCAAGACGGCCAAGCCGAACGCAGTGATCATCGGCGAGGTCTGGGAGGACGCGTCCACCAAGATCGCCTATGATGAACGGAAGAATTATTTTGAAGGGGATAAGCTGGACTCCGTCATGAACTATCCCTTCAAGGACGCTATAATAGACTTCGTCCGAAACGGAAACGCCTGGCGGCTTTCCCGGACGGTGGAACAGATCAATGAGAATTATCCCACAGAAGTCCGTGACGCGCTGATGAATATCCTGGGCACCCACGACACCAAGCGCATCATCACGGCTTTGGCGGGTCGGAACCTGGAGCCCGCTTCCCGGGAGCGGGAGGCCATGGAGCACATGAGCGGCGAGGAATGGCAGCGGGGTATCGCTCTGCTGAAGATCGCCTGCGCCATCCAGATGACGCTGCCCGGCGTGCCCTGCATTTACTACGGGGATGAGGCAGGCGTTGAAGGGTACAGTGATCCCTTCAACCGCAAGTGCTACCCCTGGGGCCATGAGAACCGGGATCTGCAGGACTGGTACCGGCGGATGATAGAGATCCGGCGTTCTCACATCGCCTACGCCCGGGGAAAATACCGGACGGCGGCGGCATTCAACGGACTCTATGCCTTTGAGCGGTACTGCGGGATCGAGCCGGAGGCGGACGAGTCGAAGCCGGCAGCAGAGACCGGCAGCCTGGGATCGAAGGCTGTATCGGATGCAGACAGACCGGCGGCGCGGCGTCAGGCCGGCAGTGCGGAAGAAGGGGCGGTCAGGGCTTTGTCAGATAAAGAGCAGCGCCTGATCACCGCCGCGAACTGCGGGACCCAGGTGGAAGAACTCATGCTGTACGGCGCCTGGCGGGACCTGATCACCGGCGCGGTGGCGGTGGGGAACACCTACGTTTTCCCCGGCGAGGTAATGATACTTGAGAAGATTGATACAACAGAAGAGGTAATCGATATGAGCTACGAAAAAGAATATCAGAAATGGCTGGACTGCCCGTTCATGGACGAGAAGACCATGGAGGAGCTGCGGAGCCTGGAGGATAACGAGGGCGAGATCAAAGAGCGCTTCAGCGCTATGCTGAACTTCGGCACGGCGGGTCTGCGGGGCATTATGCGGGCCGGGCTGAACGGCATGAACGTGTACACCGTCCGTTACGCGACCCAGGGCCTGGCAGACCTGATCCTGAGCTGCGGCGAGCCCGTGGGATCCGGCGTTTCCATCGCTTATGATTCCAGAAACAACAGCCCGGAGTTCGCCCGGGAGTCAGCCTGCGTCCTGGCTGGCAACGGCATCCACGTTAACCTGTTCGAGTCCCTGCGGCCCACGCCGGAACTGTCCTTCGCTCTGCGGGAGACGGGGTCTATTGCGGGCATCAACATCACCGCGAGCCACAACACCAAGGAGTATAACGGCTACAAGGTCTACTGGTCCGACGGCGCCCAGCTGCCCCCGGAGCACGCGGCCAAAGTCAGCGAGTCCATGGAGAAGCTGGATATCTTTAACGATGTGAAGACCATGGATTATGAAGAGGCCAGGAACAAAGGCCTGATCGACCTTATGGGCGCGGAAATGGATGAGAAATATCTGGCCCGCGTGCAGGAGCAGTCCGTCGGCGCTTCCTATGTAGCTGCCGCCGCTGACGAGTTTAAGGTCGTCTACACCCCCTTCCACGGCACAGGATACAAACTGGTGCCGGAGATTCTGAAGAGGGTGGGCATCAAGAACGTCATCACCGTACCGGAGCAGATGGTAATAGACGGAAACTTCCCCACCGTCAAGTCACCGAACCCGGAGTATCGGGAGGGCTTCACGCTGGCCATCGACCTGGCACGTAAGAATAATGTGGACCTGATCATCGGTACGGATCCGGACGGCGACCGCTGCGGCATCGTCGTGCGCAACGGAGACGATTATGAGACCCTGACCGGAAACCAGATCGGCGTGCTGCTGCTGGATTACCTGATCACAGCCCGCCGTGAGAACGGGACCCTGGCTGCCAACAGCGCCGCGGTCAAGAGCATCGTGTCCACCACCATGGCAAACGCAGTGTGCAAAGCTAATGATATTACCCTGTTTGAGGTGCTGACGGGATTCAAGTTCATCGGCGAGAAGATTAAGGAGTTTGAAGCGGACGGTTCCCATACATTCCTGTTTGGGTTTGAGGAGAGCAACGGCTACCTGAGCGGAACCTACGCCCGCGACAAAGACGCGGTTGTGGCTTCTATGCTGATTGCTGAGATGGGCTGCATGTATCACCTGAAGGGCATGAACCTCTATCAGGCCATGCAGGAGCTCTATAAGAAGTACGGATATTTCCGCGAAAAGGTGGAGTCCGTTGTATTTGAAGGTCTGGACGGCCAGGCCAGGATGGCGGGCATCATGGATGAGCTGCGGAAGCAGCCGCCTGCCGCGGTAGGTCTGCCTGTTGTACGGGTCCGGGATTATCAGGCCGGAACCATCACGGCGGTAGGTGCCGGTTCGGGATCGGCCGCGGATGGATCGGCGGCGGAGTCTGGCACTGCTGGGTCTGCCGCGGAGTCTGCCGCTGCTGGGTCTGTCGCGGAGTCTGCCGCGGACGCTGGGTCGTCTGCGGACGTGGAACCCACGGGTCTGCCTTCTAGTAACGTGCTGTTCTATGAGCTGGCCGACGGCTGCTCCGCCATCGTTCGTCCTTCCGGCACCGAGCCGAAGATCAAGCTCTATGTTATGGCCCAGGGCACTGATGCTGCTGAGGTCGACGCCCGCCTGGACAAGATCCGCACCGCAGGCATGGAACTGCTGAAGAGTGAATAATAACTGATGACAGTCGACCGCGCTCGGCTTAGACTGCGTTTGGCTCAGGCTGCGTTTGGCTCAGGCTCCGCTCGGCGGGTTGTTACACCGATAGGAAGGCCGCCCCGGGATGCATTGGAATGTTCATCCCGGGGCGGCTGTTTTTGACTGCAGGCTGTACTTGTTGCGGCTGATTGCTTTCTGAAATACTATGAGTAAGGATCTGGGCCGATTCCGTGGCGGCTCGGACGGTGATCTTTCGAAAACCACGGATCTCACCGTTTGCCAGCTCACATCGCCACGAAATACATGGGATTCCGTGGCGATTCCAGCAGCGATTCCTCGAGAAACACTGATCTCACTGTTTGCCGGACCGCATCGCCCCAGGATCTGCCGTTATCCGGGGCGACTCGAACAGCGATTCCGTGAGATCTGCCGATCTCGCGATCAAGTGGACCGCATCGCCTCAGGATCTGCCGTTATCCGGGGCGACTCGAACAGCGATTCCGTGAAAACCGCGGATCTCGCAATTAAGTGATCCGGGGCGCCCCCGGTCGATCCGTTCCCGGCAGAGGCATCTAATTGCTCTTTTGCCCACAGCCTTACGCCCAAAGTCCCTATGCCCACAGTCGGTTCACCTGCGGTTAGTTCGTCCCCGGCCGGTGCGCTGGGTCTCGTCTGCCATCCGGGCGCAGACCGGCCGGTTCAGCATGCCGGGCGTCATCCGCCACATCCAGCTGGCACCAACGGTTCCGGGATGGTTGACCCGGGCCTCTGATTTCAGCCGGAGCCAGTCCTGCAGCGGAATGATACAAAGCCGGGATCGGCAGTGCAAAGCCATCTCGATCAGCAGATCATCCACTTCTTTCGACCCCAGATAGGGCACCTTCTCCGACTGGAGAATGCCGTAGCTCTTGCGAATAAACGCTGTGACCCGCCGCTTCCCCGCGAAATCCAGGCTGCGGTACCAGCCTCTCGTCGTATCGTTATCATGAGTACCAGTATACACAACACTGTTCGCACCAATATTCCGAGGCAGATAGGGATTGGATTCGTTTGTGTCAAAACCAAACTGCAGCACCTTCATTTCCGGCAGGCCCGTAGCCCGAACCATCTCCTCCACTTCAGGGGTAATGTCCCCCAGATCCTCGGCAATCAGCCGGATGCTGCCCAGTGCACTATGGACCGCCCGGAAGAAATCGATCCCCGGCCCCGGTTCCCAGTGGCCCTCCGCCGCATTCCCCGTCTCAGCGGGAATCGAGAAATAAGATTCAAAACCCCGCATATGGTCCAGCCGCACCGCGTCGAACATCTGCATATTATGCCGCAGCCGCCGAACCCACCAGTCGTAGCCGTCCGCCTTCATGCCCTCCCAGTCGTAGAGGGGGTTGCCCCAGGTCTGCCCCCGGGGGTTGAAATCGTCCGGCGGCGCACCGGAAATGGACTCGGGACGGCAGTCTTCGTTCAGCTGGAACAAAGCCCTGTTCGCCCAGCAGTCCGCGCTTTCCAGCGCGGCGTAGATCGGGACGTCCCCAATCAGGCAAACGCCTTTTTCGTGGGCGTAGCCGATCAAAGCCTTCCATTCCCGGAAGAACTCAAACTGCACCCATTTCTGGAATTCTGTCTCTTTATCGACGTCGCTTCCGGAGGCAACATCGCTTCCAACGGCTCCTGCGCCATTGGTAATATTCTGACTATTGCAGTCGGTGGCACCGGCATTGCTGCAGGTAACATTGGCACCAGCGAACTGCGACTGGGTGCTCTCGTGCAGCCGGTCCGCCTCCGGCCACAGATACCACTGGACCGTACCGTACTCGACAGCTAATGCTTCGAACCGGGCGTAGTCCTTGAGCCAGGCCCGGTTTTCGGCGAGGAAGTTTTCGTATTCGCTGTCGGGTCGGAACCGCTGGTAAGCTGTCCGCAGCAGCCGGTCCATGGCAAGGCGGACTGTAGAATAATCCACCGCGTTCTCCGGCGGGAGCTCGGATTTTTCGAATATGGCGCTGACGCCTTCGTCGATTTCGGCAGCGTCAGAAGGAAGAACGGGCGAACCAGCCTTTGTTAGAGAAGCGTGAGCACGAAGTTCTTCCTCTGTGATCAGGCCCTGGGCAAGCAGCGCCTCCGGGTCGATATAAAGCCGCTCGCCGGCGTAGCAGGAGCGGGGCTGATAGGGGGAGTCCCAGCCGCCCACGGGATTGATGGGCAGGATCTGCCACCAGGACTGCTCGGCGCTGGCCAGGCAGTCGATGAACTCCCGCGCCGGGGCGCCCATGCTGCCGATGCCGTACGCAGAAGGCAGAGAAAACAGCGGCAGCAGCACGCCCGCGGAGCGTGGAAAATCCGGGTGGAACACCGGGTTCTCCGGAGAGGAAGACACAGGTTCTGCAGAGAGCGCTGCATGACCGGCTTCCTGTGCACCGCCGGCTTCCGGCGGCGTAAGGTAAATTTCTGACGATTGCGGCGTGCGGGGCACACGGGATCTGGAATCCCGCAGAGATGCCTTTGTAATAGACTGTCTTTTTACACTCATAAAATGTCCCCCGGACCCCGATCGAAAAATATGCTCTTTGAGCTGATGGAAAGGGGAATGCCATAGGCCATCTTGACCGCGGGCGGAAAAATGTCCATGGTCGTTACGGCTTTGCCGATGCTGTACATGACCCGGTTGTCGATGCGGTGATCCGCGGCGATGGACACGGCGGAGCCCACGGCGATGCCCAGGTCGGTGATGTTGATCGCGCAGCGGCCGCCGGCTTTTGCCATGGCGGCGCAGTTCGGGAAGCCGCAGTAAGAGCAGTTGCTCAGTCCGAAGGGAGTTGATTCTACCCCTAACAAAACCGCGACTGGACAGCGTTCCAGACATCCGGCGTCTCTGCGGATGAAGTCGGAGTCAAATTCTTCGCCCAGCTCCCGCATCCTCTTTACGATCCGGTCCTTCTCTTCACCCGTGACGATGGCAGTTCTTACCTTGTCCTGGCCGCTGGCCTTGGGCGCGGTCGCGGCGGCAGCGGCCATCTGCTCCGCTACCCGCAGCAGCAGCTCCTCTGCGTAATCTTCAGTATATTTAATCATGCAGTCCTCCGTATCATATGTGATTTACAGTACTGTGGTTTACGGTTTTCGATATACAATTTGTATATACAATTTTGGGTATACATCCCGTGACTTTATCGCTTGTTAATGTGTGAGCACTCTTTCATTATATGTCAATCCGGCGCCGGGTACCACTGGAAATTGCAGGATTTCTATGTCACGTCAGGATCTCTGCAGGGCGGTGACTGACGCAGTGACTGCTGCAGAGACTAAGACTGTCTCGACGATAGACCGGCGGGATCCGGAATCTGGTCTACCGCAGGGGCTGTATGTGCGCCGGGTAGATAACCCGGCGAGATCTGAGAGGCGATGGTAGACCTAAAACCCCTGCTCAGGTCTACCGGTGAGTCTGAAAGTGCGCCGGGTAGATGACCCGGACGGGTTTGAGAACCGATGGTAGACCTAAAACCCCTGCTCAGGTCTACCGGGGAGTCAGAAAGAGCGTCGGGTAGGCAACCCGGCGGGATCTGAGAGGCGATGGTAGACCTAAAACCCCCGCTCAGGTCTACCACAGAGTCCGCAGGCGCTTTGGGTAGACGACCCGGCGGGATCTGAGAGGCGATGGTAGACCTGAAACCCCTGCTCAGGTCTACCGGTGAGTCTGAAAGTGCGCCGGGTAGATGACCCGACGGGATCTGAGAGGCGATGGTAGACCTGAAACCCCTGCTCAGGTCTACCACAGAGGCTAAAAGAGCTTCGGGTAGACAACCCGGCGGGATTTGAGAGCCGATGGTAGACCTAAAACCCCTGCTCAGGTCTACCACAGAGGCTATAAGAGCTTCGGGTAGACAACCCAGCGGGATTTGAGAGGCGATGGTAGACCTAAAACCCCTGCTCAGGTCTACCGGTGAGTCTGAAAGTGCGCCGGGTAGACAACCTGGCGGGATCTGAGAGGCGATGGTAGAAGAAACTAATAATAGACTGGTAAAATAGGCCAGTGAGGTGCATTATACAGTGTTTCAGTAAACGTGAAACGCGCAATAATTAATGTAAAAAGGATGAATAATTTGCAAATTACATAATTATACACAATAAAGCGATAACGCGTTAACGCAATAAAGCGGAAAAACATTTGACTGTCTCTGCGGGGCTATCGGTGGATGAAAAAGAGAAAAGTCGGAAAAACATTCAAATTTGCGGGAAAAGAGTGAAAAAACCTGTAGAAACTGTATAGTAAAGATAGTATAATGTGAATTATAAGAAACGGAGTATGGGTAACTTATATTTATGCATACTAAGTGCATAAATATAAAATTGGTTCATCAGATGACGAGGCAGGGTCGCGGCTGAACGCGGAAGGAGTGCAAAGCGCAAATGCGCACACTGCGGCACACCGCAGCGGGTAGCATGCAGGAGTATGATATGCAAACCTCAGCAGGCAGCAGCACACCGCAGCGCACCGCAGGGGTGTGCCGGACAAGCCGCAGCGCGGCATGCGATCCGCAGTGTACGGCATGTAAAGTGCAGCAGATCATACACGCCGCCATCGCAGACAACCAGCCAAAGGAGTAGTATTATGTCAGTAGTAATTAATGGAAGAGACCTTACAGTAGAAGAAGTGATCCGTGTCAGCCGGGGAATGGAGAAGGTCAGCATCTCGCCGGAAGCGGAGAAGGCCGTAAACCGGGCAAGGGCTTATATTGAGAAGAAGCTGGACGAGGGTGCGATCATATACGGACTGACCACCGGATTCGGGCAGTTTGCCAATGTATTTATTTCCAGAGATGAGACAGCGGAGCTTCAGCACAACCTGATCATCAGCCACACATGTGCACTGGGCGACGCTTATCCGCAGAGGGATGTGCGGGCGGCCATGCTGCTTCGCTGCAATTCTCTGGTCCGGGGCAATTCCGGCATCCGGCTCAGCACTGTGCAGACCATGCTGGACATGCTGAACGCGGGGATCCATCCCATCGTTCCCTGCAAGGGCAGCGTAGGATCCTCAGGAGATCTGGCGCCCCTGTCCTGCATCGCGCTGGGGCTGATCGGAAAAGGAAACTGTGAGTATAAAGGCAAGGTCGTACCCACGGCGGAGGCCATGGCGGCAGAAGGGATCGAGCCCGTCGTCCTGGCAGCCAAGGAAGGACTGGCGCTGAATAACGGCACTCAGATGATGACGGCCGTTGGCGTCAATACGCTGTGGGATGCTATGGAGCTGGCGAAAGTCGCGGATATCGCGGGGGCAATGACCGGCGAGGCCCTTCACGCGATAACAAAGGCATACGACCCCAAGACCCACGCTCTGCGCGGTCATCAGGGACAGATAGACAGCGCGGACAACATGCGCCGGTTGCTGGAGGGCAGCAAGAACGCACTGCCGGTACAGCCCACCAAGGTGCAGGATGCCTATTCCCTCCGCTGCATCCCCCAGATCCACGGCGCATGCAGGGACGCCATCAATTATGTATATGACGCGGTATCCAGAGAGATTAACGCGGTCACCGACAACCCCATCGTATTCCCGGATCAGGACGAGGTCATTTCCGGCGGCAACTTCCACGGCGAGCCCATGGCGCTGGCTTTTGATTTCCTGAAGATCGCCATTTCCGAGCTGGCCAGCGTGTCCGAACGCCGGCTCGAGAGACTTTGCAACCCTGCCCTTTCAGAGGGGCTTCCCGGATTCCTCACCAAGCACGGCGGCGTTTGCTCCGGCTTTATGATCGCCCAGTACCTGGCGGCGTCTATGGTTTCGGAAAATAAGGTCTACGACCATCCTGCATGCGTGGATTCCATCCCCACGTCGGGCAACCAGGAGGATCTGGTATCCATGGGCACCACGTCCGCGAGAACGGCGGCCATGGTCCTGGACAATGCCCAGAAGACCATCGGCGTAGAACTGGCGGCGGCAGCCCAGGGCATCTGGCTACGGGAAGAGATCGGCGAGTCCAAGATCAGCAATCTGTCGGAGGCAACCAAGGCTGCCTATGACTTTATCCGGACCAAGTCGGATCCCATCGATCAGGATGTCATCATGCACGACGAGCTGGTCAAGTTCGACGAGATGATCAAGGACGGCAGCTTCCTGCGCGCCGTGGAAAAGGTCATAGAGCTGAAGTAATTCGAACCGAAGTGACCCGAACGGCAGTAGAGACTGTAATACAGAAGTAAGGTAAAGGAGGTAACCATCATGCTTGATAATACACAGATCCAGGGCGCGATGAAGATCCAGCTCGGAAATGAATATCCGGACATGCCGGAGTTCGTAGAGGGCATCCGGAGAGCGCCGGACCGGGGATTCCGGCTGACGAACGCCCAGGCGAAGATCGCGCTGAAAAACGCGCTGCGCTACGTTCCTGAAGAGCTTCATGAGAAGCTGGCTCCCGAGTTTATGGAGGAACTGACCACAAGAGGCAGAGTTTACGCGTACCGCTACAGACCGGAGGGCCGCATCTACGGCAAGCCCATCGATGAATATAAGGGAAAGTGTCTGGCGGGCAAGGCCTTCCAGGTCATGATCGATAACAACCTGGACTTTGAGGTAGCTCTCTATCCCTATGAGCTGGTCACATACGGCGAGACCGGTTCCGTTTGCCAGAACTGGCTGCAGTACCGCCTCATCAAGAAATATCTGGAGGAACTGACAGAGAATCAGACGCTGGTCGTCGAGTCCGGCAATCCCCTGGGCCTGTTCCCCTCCCGCCCCGACGCGCCGAGAGTCATCATCACCAACGCGCTGATGGTGGGCGAGTATGACAATCTGGAGGACTGGGAAGTCGCCGAGGAAATGGGCGTTGCCAACTACGGACAGATGACCGCCGGCGGCTGGATGTACATCGGACCCCAGGGCATCGTACACGGAACATTCAACACGATCCTCAATGCCGGACGGAAATACCTGGGCGTCCCGGAGCACGGAGACCTGGCCGGTCATACCTTTGTATCTTCAGGATTAGGCGGAATGAGCGGCGCTCAGCCCAAGGCGGCCAACATCGCTAACGCAGTGGGCATCTTCGCGGAAGTAGACGCGTCCCGGATCAAGACCCGCCACGACCAGGGATGGGTGGACGTTGTCATGGACGACACCGACGAGATATTCGCATTGGCCAAGGAGAAGCTGGCGGCTAAGGAAGGCATCTCCATCGCCTACCACGGCAACATCGTGGACCTGCTGGAGGCGGCTGTGGAGAAGGATTTCCACATCGATCTGCTGTCCGACCAGACGTCCTGCCACAACGTTTACGGCGGCGGCTACTGCCCCGTGGGCATGACGTTCGAGGAGAGAACAGAACTGCTCCACAGCGACAGAGAAGAATTCCGCAAGCAGGTGGATCTTACACTCCACAGGCATTATAAGGCGATCAAAGCCCTGACCGAGCGGGGGAGCTACTTCTTCGACTACGGCAACTCCTTCATGAAGGCCATGTTCGACGCGGGCATCAAGGAGATGTCCAAGAACGGCGTGGATGATAAAGACGGATTCATCTGGCCCAGCTATGTGGAGGACATCATGGGACCGATCCTGTTCGATTACGGCTACGGACCCTTCCGCTGGGTATGCCTGTCGGGCAAGCCGGAGGATCTGGACATGACCGATCAGACGGCCATGGAATGCATCGACCCGAAGAGAAGAGCGCAGGACAGAGACAACTGGGTATGGATCCGCGACGCCAAGAAGAACAAGCTGGTCGTAGGAACGCAGGCAAGGATCCTCTATTCCGACGCCGAGGGCAGAAGAGACATCGCACTGGCCTTCAATAAACTGGTTCGCGACGGCAAGTGCGGTCCCATCATGATGGGCCGCGACCACCACGACGTATCCGGTACGGATTCGCCATTCCGTGAGACCAGCAATATCAAGGACGGATCCAACGTCATGGCAGACATGGCGGTCCAGTGCTTCGCCGGAAACGCAGCAAGAGGTATGTCCCTCTGCGCGCTGCATAACGGCGGCGGCGTAGGCATCGGCAAGGCCATCAACGGCGGTTTCGGCCTGCTGCTGGACGGCTCCGAGCGGGTGGATGAGATCATAAAGTCCGCCATCATGTGGGACGTTATGGGCGGCATCGCCAGAAGATCCTGGGCGCGGAACGAGAACGCTCTGTCTACCGCGGCGGCATATAACAAGAACTACGAGGGCAAAGGCCACATCACGCTGCCCTTCCTGGCAGATGACAGCCTGGTAGACAGCGTCGTAGACAAGTATGTCAAATAGCGCGGGACAGGCAAGGACAAGGTATGATGAAATCACTACTTATAAAAAACATAGGCATCCTGCAGACGCCGGTGGGCAGTTTCAGCCATAAGGGCGTCCAGCAGGCGGAGAACCTCAAGCTCCGGGACGCGGCTGTTCTGATAGAAAACGGCGTGATCAAGGAGATCACGGACCAGGGTAAACTGCCCCTGGACGCGGCGGAAGCCCAGACCGTCATCGACGCGAACGGGCGCCTCGTAACGCCGGGCCTGGTGGACGGCCACACCCATATGGTATTCGGCGGCTACCGGCAGCACGAGATCCCCATGAAGATCAAAGGCGCCACCTACCTGGACATCCTCCGGGCAGGGGGCGGCATCCTGGACACCGTAAGGAAGACGAGAGAAGCGTCAGAAAACGACCTGGTCCAGAAGACGGAGAAGTTCCTGGACGAGATGATGGATCACGGTGTGACCACCTGCGAGGCCAAGAGCGGCTACGGGCTGGATCTGAAGAATGAGGTCAAGATGCTGAACGTCATCGCCCGCTGCAGCCGGGACCACGCCATGGACATGGTGGCCACATTCCTAGGACCCCACGCCATACCCGAAGAATATGAGGGCAGGGCGGACGAATTCATCGACATGGTCTGCAGCGAGATGCTTCCCTATGTGAAGGAACATGGTCTGGCGGAGTTTGCCGATGTGTTTACTGAGGACTCCGTGTTCAACTACGATCAGAGCCGCAGATACCTGGAGCGGGCGAAGGAACTGGGCTTCGGCCTGAAGATCCACGCCGACGAGATCGAGGCCATCGGCGGCTCCCGCCTGGCTGGGGAGATCGGCGCTGTCAGCGCGGAGCATCTGATCAGCATCAATGAAGAGGGACTCCGGTCCATGGCAGCAGGCGGCGTCACAGCCATGTGCCTGCCCGCCACATCTTTCTACCTGGGCGCCAACTACGCGCCGGCCCGGAAGATGATCGCCATGAACATCCCTGTGGCGGCGGCCAGCGATTTCAACCCGGGATCCTGCCCCTCCATGAACCTGCAGTTTGTTATGAATCTTGCCTGCATCAAGTACAGGATGCTGCCGGAAGAAGTGCTGACGGCAGTGACCATCAATCCCGCCTGCGCCATCGGCAGAGGCGGCCTGGTTGGTACCCTTGAGCGGGGCAAGCAGGGAGACCTGGTGATCTGGGACGCTCCCGATATGGAAACGTTATGTTATCGCTTTGGTTCCAACCTGGCAGCGAAAGTAATCAAGAAAGGAAACGTGATCAAATGAAGTTAGTGGATATGACTGTAACCGATTATCTCGATATTCTCCGTTCCGACGCTCCGGCGCCGGGAGGCGGCAGCGTCAGCGCCCTTGCGGGAGCTCAGGGCTGCGCGCTGTTCATGATGGTCTGCGATCTGACCACTTCTAAGAAGAAGTATGAGGAGCATCACGCGTTCTGCGCTGACGTAAAAGCGAAAGGCGAGGCTTTGTTCACGGAGCTCAGCGCGCAGATCGACAAGGACACCGACGCTTACAACCTGATCGCAAACGCATTCAAGATGCCGAAGGAGACGGACGAGGAGAAGGCTGCCCGCAGCAAGGCCATCGCAGACGGCACGCTGACGGCCACGGAGGTGCCCTTCCGCACCATGCAGCTGGGTTACGAAGGCCTGAAGCTGGCTGCCAGCATCCGAGATAAATCCAATCCGAACTGCGCCAGCGACCTGGGCGTAGGCATCCTGCACCTGCGGGACTGCGTCTACGGCGCATGGCTCAACGTCAAGATCAACCTGCCGGGAGTGAAGAACCCGGAGCAGGCGAGATATTTCGAGGAAGAGGGCCAGAAGATGTTCAGCGACGCGGGGCGCATCGCGCAGAAAGCGTTTAACGATATCGCGGGGTCGCTCTAAGCGGCGGTCCCGGGGCTTATTTTTCAGGAACAAAGTCATTACAAGGGGGAATCAGACCAATGGCACAGATTATAGAAAGTATACCGAATATCAGTGAAGGCAGAAGACCGGAAGTCGTAGAGGCCTGCGTAGACCAGATCCGCACCACGCCGGGCTGCACATTGCTGGACTATTCATCGGATGAGAGCCACAACCGCAGCGTCATCACATATATCGGCGACGCGGCAGCGGTAGAAGAGGCGAGTATCAAGCTGGTCAAGAAGGCGGTAGAGCTTATCGATCTGAATCATCATACCGGCGAGCATCCCAGAATGGGCGCCGTGGACGTCATGCCCTTCCTGCCCATCAAGGACTGCACAACAGAGGACTGCATAGAGCTCTCTAAGAAGGTAGGCAAGCGCATCGCTGATGAAGCGGGCGTGCCTGTTTTCCTGTATGAACAGTCTGCCACAAGACCGGAGAGGCAGAACCTCGTTAAAATCCGCAAAGGCCAGTTCGAGGGTATGGCGGAGAAGGTCCAGGAGCCGGACTGGGAGCCGGACTTCGGCGGACGCCGCATCCATCCTACCGCAGGCGTCATGGCTGTCGGAGCGAGACCGCCGCTTGTTGCCTTTAACGTATACCTGGATACGGATGACGTTCAGATCGCCAAGAACATCGCTAAGATCATCCGCCAGAAGGACGGAGGATTCGACTGCGTCAAGTCCATGGGATTTGAGATCGAAGACGAAGAGACCGGGAAGAAATACGCTCAGGTCAGCTGCAATATGACCAACTTCGAGGTCACACCCCTCTATCGGGTCGTTGAGACCGTCAAGTTTGAGGCTGCCCGCTACGGCGCCCATGTGCTGAAGACCGAGGTCATCGGCCTGGTGCCCATGAAGGCAATGGTAGACTGCGCCGCATATTACATGCAGACCGTGGATTTCGACTTCCAGAAGCAGGTGCTGGAGAACAGTATTCTGTAACAGGCAGGCGCCGGCCGGCGGGAGTTCCCTGCTGCGCAGATACTCTGCAGCCAGCGGCGCACGGATTATAAGAACGTGAGAACAGGACTCAGCCCGGGATCATGCAGGGCTGGGTCTTTGTTATGGAATATTCAGGATATTTATGCGAGAACCCGCGGGATTACCCGCGGAAGGTCAGTGAGGAAGTATGGAAGAGGAAAAGAGATTTTCGAGTTCTCTGTCCCTGGCGGACGAGATCGCGGACGTTCTGCGGGAGCGGATCGTCCTGGGCGAATACGGGATCGGCGAGAAGATCAAGGAGACGCAGATCGCCCAGGAAATGGGCGTGAGCCGCACACCCATCCGGGAAGCGTTCAAACAGCTGGAAGATGAGGGACTGATAGAATATAAGCGCAACCGTGGATGTTTCGCCCGGGGCTTTACCCGCCAGGACATCAGCGACATCTATGCCGTGCGAAAGGCGCTGGAAGTGCTGGCCGTTGAGTGGGCCTGCCAGCGCATGACGCCGGAATACCTTAAGCAGATGCAGGAGCAGATCGACCTCATGGAGTTCTATACGAGGCGGAATGACAGCCGTCACATGCCGTCGCTGAACACGTCCTTCCACGATATAATTTATAATGCCGCGGGGAGCCGATTCATGACCCAGGTCCTTCGCTCTTACAAAGGCTACATTGACAAAAATCGGAAAGTTGTCTTTTACAAGCAGTCCTACTTGGAGGCCATACTGGAAGAACACCGGTCGATCCTGGCGGCTTTGGCGGCGGGCGACACCGCCGCCGCCAAAGCCGCCATGGCCCGCCATCTGGACCAGTCCCAGAAGCGGGCAGAGGAGATCTACCATCTGAATCCGAAAGAGTAGGACGAGCGGGCAGATGGAAACGGTCGTTTAGATCTACCCGAGCCTGCTCAGCTGCGGATGGTTATCTACCCGAGCCCGGGATCAGAGATCTGGTAGATGACAGACAGAGTAAGAGCCATAGAAGGTTCAGTTATTCTATACCTTAGACGGGGTACCTGGTATTTCTGGAACTTGACGGAAGATTTCATAACGAGAAGAACGAAAAGATAGTTCCCGCAACGAGAAACGTCCTTCGTTTCACAACGAAGGACGTTTCCCAAAAGTGTGTATTCAATAAAAGAAGGAAAGTTGGTATATCAATACCAAACTCGATTGAATATAGTCATTATAATATCTAATTGTGATGATTGTGTGAAGAAAATCGCGAAACGCAGGAAAAAGACCCGAAAACGGGTTATTTTTTCTCATAAACCCAGGTCAGGGAGTCTCCGTCCTTCACAACAGTGGCGGAAGCGTCTGTCTTGACGCTGCCGTCGTTGATGCGGTACATCCAGACATTATGCTTGCCGTAATCTCCGTTGCCCACCGTATCGATGCTGGTGATCTCGTTCGTGGACGTATTGACCAGACAGTCGATCTCGCTGACATTAGCGTAGAGCTCCGTAGCCTGCAGGACGGTTGAGTCTTTCTCTACATTAAACTTGATGTTCTTCAGCGTAGGTTTGCCGGACTTCTTCGGGTAATCGATGGAAATCAAAATAGTTATGGTGTTTTCGTCTCCTCTTGCCGGTTCTTCAGCCTTCTCCCTGCCGCAGCCTGTGGCGAGGACGCAGCATGTGACGGCCATGACGGCAATCAGGATAAATGCGGTAATTCTTTTCTTCATAATATGTAAGCCTCTAAATCAAACAGCCATTGGCACATTACAGATACTGTGTAAGCATCATGTTGTACAGCTCGTCCAGCGCCTCGTCGTGCTCGCTGTACACCGGTTCCCCATCGTGGAGGACCAGGGTAGAAAACGAACGTGAGAAGCTCCGCATGTTCTGCAGGTAGGGGTTGTGGGGCAGGACCGTGAGATCTGCGCACTTTCCCACTTCTATTGTGCCGTAACGATCGTCAATCCCAAGCTTCCGGGCGCCTCGGATGGTCAGTTCCTGCAGCGTGTCACGCACGCCGTCGCAGTCGTCATAGACCGGATTGAACAGCAGGAAGGAGGTCAGAGGATCGGAAAGGATCCCTTCGTAATAATCCGTATCGCCCAGGTCCTTCTCGAACTCTGACTGATAGTCCACGTTGTAGAAGAAGGAACCGGAGGAATTGTCTGAGAACCTGCGGAACAGGCTGCCGGGCTTATCTTCCGGCCCGTGCATGGTGATGATGGCAGCGCCCTTGCTGCGCATGTACTTGACCGCATCGTGAATCCAGTCCGTGATATCGTCGTCAGTCCAGTTCATCTTCTTTACTACCTTGGCGTCAAAGGCATCCAGGCCTGTGCACGAGTGGGTATCGATGAATCCCGGAAACACGGATGCGCCCTCCAGGTTTACCATCTCCGCGTCATCGGTCAGGGCAGGGTCAAAGTCCGTATAATTACCTACCGCGGCGAACCTGCCGTTCTCTACGCAGACGGCGTTCACAGAACCGGCGTCCTCCGTCATGGTATGAAAATCTCCATTATAATAAACTGTTGCCATAATTACTCCTTTACTAGTAGATTATAATATCACAAAAACCTGTAAATTGAAAGCACTCTGGTTCCCAAAGCCGGGGTTCTGGTGTATACTGAAATAAAAATCTTTAAAAGGATAAAGTTATGAAGATTGCAATAGTTGATGATAATAAAAGAGAGGCCGCCCGTCTTTCCGAACTGATCAGGTCTTACGCTCAGAAGGAAAGAATCAGTGTGGAGACCTGCGGATATTTCAGCGGAGAGGACTTTGTTCAGGCACTGGACGAGGTTGGATTTGACGCGGTCTTTATGGATATCTATATGGATGAAATGGACGGCATCGAGGCAGCCCGAAGGCTGTGGGAAAAGGACAGCCGCTGCTGCATCATATTTCTGACCACGAGCCGGGAACACATCTGGCAGGCAGTAGCTCTGCACAGCTTTGATTATATTGTCAAGGATCAGATGGAGCCTGACAGGATCGGGAAGGTGCTGAATGACGTTCGTCGTCATCTGGGTCTGGAGGCTGCAGTGATCCGATTTACAGCGGGCACCCAGCGCATCGCCGTGCCCTCGGATGTGCTTCAGTATATCATGTCTGACGGAAATTACACGATATTCGTGACCCGGAGCGGACAGAGAGAACGGTTCCGGGTCCGGTTCATGGATGTCGCGGAGCAGGTGGAAAACGAGCCGAACTACTGTCTGTGCAACAGGGGGATCCTGGTTAATTTTGACTTTGTGGAAGGAGAGCAGGAACAGGCCTTTGTTATGGCGGACGGAACCATGCAGCCCCTGCGGCGCCGGGACGCGCCTTCGCTTCGGAACCAGTATTTCGATTACCGGCTCCGGGCGCTGGAGGAACAGCAATGATTCAATGGGTACTGTCAGCAAATGAACTCGGTACGAATGCTCATGGCGGAAGTATTCTGCGATGGGATGTTCTGATCGATACGCTGGGAATGATGTGGGTCGTTATGCTTATCCCCATCTGTTTTTACCCGGTAATGGATTTTCTGCGCCATTCCCTTCGGAGTACAGTCATCCGCATCATTGCGGCTATGGCGGCGATGTTTGCTGCGACGTATTTTATTTTTCTGCTGATGCCGGACTGTAATGAGGATCTGGTTTTTTACGGCGACACTGCGGTCTGTCTCGGTCTGTATATTTATGAAGTGAAGCTGGATATATGGAAAAAGCTTTTCGCCTTTGCCACTGCATGCTACTGCGGCGCTTATGCGACACTCATGGGACTCTGCGCGGACATGAAATGGAATCCCCAGGGCAGTGCCGAAGCTTATTCCCTGCTGATCTTTGCGGCTCAGGCTGTCATACTTATTGCAATCAACATTATATTCTATCATCCCCTGCGGCGCCGGATCGGATGGCTGTTCATCAACCACAGAGATACCAGCGTATGGCGGATCGCATGGATCCTGCCCGCAGTTCTGACAGCAATGGATATGTATGTTGTTCCTCTGGATTACAGCAATCTGCTCCAGGGCAGGGTGCTGGAGTTATATGTACTGCTGATTAACGGTGTTTCGCTGACTACGTTTATCCTGTTTTTCTCATTCTGCGAGCTTCTTTACACAAACCTTTCCCGGGGCCGGATGCGGGAGGAACGGAATCTCCTGAGCATGCAGAGCAGCCAGTATGAGAACCTGCTGAACTCCCTGAAGGAAACGTCCCGGGTCCGTCATGATTTTCAGCATCATCTCGCAGTGCTTTCCAACCTGATTGGGACGAAGAAATTCGAAGAAGCGGAGCAGTATATGAAAGATTATCTCGACACGCAGCCTGCTCATATGATCACGCGGTATGTGGAGTCTCCTTCGATCAATGCACTGCTGTCTTATACTGCGGATTCCTGCCGGGAAGCAGGAATACACGCGGATTTCCGGCTGAATGTACCCGATGCGGAATACGACCGGGTGGAAGACATGGACCTGTGTATTATTCTGGGCAATCTGCTGAAAAATGCTTATCAGTCCTGTGAAAAAATAGTAAAATTGGGGGGGGTCAGGTGGCTCCTCTGCTGAACCGTATATTCGTCTGCGGGCCGCACTGTCGGGTCCGAACTGCGGCGTTTTTTCTATCAGCAATCCCTATGCAGGGGAACTGCGGCAGAGGGGCAGTCGATTCCTGTCTACAAGTCACGGGGGAGATGCCCAGGGACTGGAGTCAGTGCGGATCCTTGTGGAAAAATATCATGGTGATATGAAGATCAGCACAGAGAACGGGGTCTTCTCTGTCCGGTTTATGATATACCTCAGGGAACCGGGGCGATCCAAGCCGCCTGCGGGCTGGGAAATGGATGAGTTCTCGGAAACCTGAAGGTAAATTCGGAGATAACGAAAATGGCGAGATTTACAACCAAATGGGAGAGGGAATGGAACCGCATGCAGCGGCAGGAATATGATTTTCTGCGGCGGGGCAGGCTCCGCAAGGAGTCTGCCCTGAACCGGCTGCTGGCCAGACGGGTACCGGATGGCCTGCAGGAGAAGCTGGATATCGCCTTCGCCAAGGCCTTTGAACTGATCTTTGAAAAAGGCACGGGGGTCATAGAACTCACATACAACAAAGACCGGATCGCCTCTTCTTTTGATGAGAAGGAGGAAGACGCGGCCGCCTACTCCGGCGGCGATTCTCTGCGGCAGATCTCCCGGGATGCTCAGGGCTCTCAGCGGAAGAATCTGCTGCTCTCCGGCATAGAGGGCATCGGTCTGGGCGCATTGGGCATCGGTCTGCCCGACATACCGCTGTTTGCGGGCGTCCTGCTGAAGGGCGTATACGAAGTGGCGCTGAACTACGGCTATCAGTACAATACAGAGGAAGAGAAATATTTCATCCTGAAGATCATAGAGATCGCATTGCTCCACGGCAGGGAACTGGACCGCCAGAATGACGATCTGAACCGCCTGATCGAGAAGGGGTGGGGTCCGTCGTCCCTCCCGGAGGGCTACAGCCAGAGCGAGCAGATCCAGTATTCCGCTGACGCCCTTTCCAAAGAGCTCCTGTACATGAAATTCCTCCAGGGTCTGCCGCTCGTGGGCACTGTAGGCGGCGCCTATGACGCCATCTACATGCAGAAGATCCTGAAATACGCCGATGTAAAATACCACCGCCGCTTCCTGCTGGAACACGACGGCGACGGCGACACGCCTTTCATAGCATAGCAAGCAGATCCTTGTATCCTGGCTTGATCAGGTCTTTGTATCCTGATGCGGTCAGGATTTTGTATTACGCACTAAACATGCCTTTGTTCCCGCAGCCCCCGCGCAAAAGGCAGAACATTAAGCCTGTATGTAAACTATATTTAATATTCAGAAATAATTTTGCATAAAAATCCAGAAAAGTGGGCAAATCCTGTTGACAAACACAAACGTAAGTGGTTAAATAAGTGTGAAGAAAACAAATTAGGGAGGAATATAAGGAGGTGCCCATGGTTATTCATACATTGGCAGATGCAGCACAGAATCGTCTGGAAATTGAAAAGAAAAATATACCCCTGTCAGCAGTAAGAGCAGAGGCGGAAGCGATCGCCGCTGCGGAGAAGAGAGACAGAGCATCCATGAACCTGCACACGGTTCAGACGGGACAGCAGGGGATGGCTGCGAGAGCGGTGAAATTTCCCTTCGAAGAGGCGCTGCGATCTCCGGGCATGTCTTTTATATGTGAAGTAAAACAGGTGGAACCCATGGATGGGCTGATTGCCCGGAATGTGCCCCATACGGAGGTCGCGCTGGAGTATGAGGCTGCCGGCGCGGACGCCATCGCGGTGTTCACGGAGCCGTCCCAGTACCTGGGGAGCAAAGAAAATTTCGCTGCGATAACAAAGGCTGTCAGCGTTCCTGTCCTCCAGATGGACCTGTTTATTGACGAATACATGATTTATCAGGCTAAGAACCTGGGCGCATCCGCCATCCTGCTGATCGAGTCTTTGCTCAGCGATGAACAGATCGGGGAATATATTGACCTTGCGGATAGCCTGGGACTTTCAACGATGGTAGAAGGCCACAACGAGTGGGAGATCCGCCGGGCTGCAAACAGCGACGCGGATATCATCGCGGTGAACAACCGGGATCCTCAGCACGGCGATACGGATGTGGCGCGGTCTCTGGACATGCGCGGCCTGGTTCCGCCGGGACGTCTGTTCGTTTCCATGAGCGGTCTGGATTCCGCTGAGGATATCGCCAAGCTGTGCAAGGCAGGCGCCGACGCTGTCCTGATCGGCGAGTCTCTGATGACGAGTTCCGATAAGGCTTCCAAGCTTGCGGAGCTGCGGAGTCTGTGCAGATAAGTGTAAGATAAAAGAATAGAAATGAAGAGACTGATCCATTCTCGAGCGGTTCAGTCTCTTTTTTGTCTTGCTTGCCTGATTGGCTGTATAGATGTGTTAGTTGTCAGGCATGCTGGTCTGGCATAACCGGGGATGCCGTTATAAACCTGGTTAAAATGGAAGAAGTTATATCGCTTGAAAAAGGAAGGCTCGGCTGATATACTTTTCCAGCATTCCGAACGGCAAAATTTATATCGATTGTGCCAGCATGTGCAAAAAATATAATTTGACCGGGTCATGAAGAGGATAGCCATATGAATGAGGCATAATTCAGAGGAAAAGTTATATCATCCGCTCCAAAATGCGATAGATGATATAACTCCAGCGACGAATCCATTGTAAAGTGCGGCAATAGTTATATCAGCCGGTTTGAAATGCTCATTCTGATATAACGAGTGCCAAGCATGGAGCACGAAAGTTATATCAGAAATGTTGTTCGGTCAATAAAAATATAATTATTGATCCGATTATTACTAATCGGAGATTTGACAAAGGAAATCCGCTGCACTAGAAACGGACTGTCAGTCAGCGTCTGAAATGCTATTTACCGTCCGGGCTGCACCAGCACAATTCCGCCGCGCTCTTCATAGCCGGTGTTCCACAGCTCGTCCAGGGGCAGCCATGTCTCTTCGCCGTAGGTTATGGCTTTTACGGAAATTCCGGCACAGGCGGAGTCTGGCCCTGACGTCCCGCCAGCCCGGTCCGTATCTATCCGGTAACCGGCCACGATGTACCAGTGCCAGTTGAAATCCTCAAACTTCGGATCCCTGTGCATCAATGTAAGGAAGGGTACGGGTACGCCCGCGTCGATCCGTTCAATCACGGCAGCCGCTGCCTCGGAAACCGGCGCCGATCCCTGCAGCGCATCAAAACGCCAGCCGGTCTCGCCACAGTCCGCCAGGTAGTTCTGAAAACCCTCGACAAACAAAGACGTCTTATTGATCCCCATATGCCTGGGCCGCAGGTAGCGCTTCATCCGCATGCCGAAATGCACGTAGTCCCGTCGCAGCAGATGATCCGGGCTGTCGGGGAGGTCATAGGGATAGAGCCCCCGGGCGCCGCCGTAGATCGCCTGCTGCAGGCAGAGGTCGCAGGCCGTCAGCGCACCGCAGCCGCCCAGGTGCATCCAGGGATCCAGAAACCAGTCCTGGTTGCCACCGACCAGCCCGTCAATATAAAAATATGGTAATTCTTTCACTCGTTCCATACTTGGAAATATACCACCGCCCTGCGGTTAATAAACATTTCCGGGGAACAAAGTCCTGACCGGCCCTCGATCGCCTCGCATCTGCTTTCCGTCATGCTTCGGCGGCATCTTCCCGTGCCTGTTTCCGGGCTTCTTCTGACGCCTCATCTGACGCCTCGCCCCGCGCTTCCCGCACGAGTCGGGCGCCCAGTTCCATAGCTGCTACGTTAGAATCCGCCGAAGCCGGCGGCACGTGGTTCAGAACCGCCTCCTTCAGGGACTGGACGGAAGCCAGGTGGAGCGCCTCGTTGACCGCGCCGCAGCTGATGATGTTCGCGGACATCTTGTTTTTTATCACGTCCTTTGCAGAGCGGAGAATCGGCAGGGAAAGGACTTCGTGCTGGGCGGCGATCCGGGGCGGTACGGTAATAGAATCATCGATGACGATGATCGCCCGCCGGGACAGGCGCTTGCAGTATTTATCAAAGCTCTTCTGGGTCAGAGACAGCAGAAGGTCGGGTTTCTCGACCTTGGTATAGAATATCTCGCTGTCAGAAACGATGGTCTCCGCCTTGCACATGCCGCCCCTTGCCTCCGGCCCGTAGGACTGGGACTGGACGACCTTTCGCCCGTCAAGAAATGCGGCTTCCGCGATGATGATCGTTCCCATGATCACACCCTGGCCGCCGGAACCGGTAAATCTTATCTGCTCCTTCGCCATTATCTGTCACCTCCGGCTCTGTGAATGATTTTGTCGTACTCCTCCGTGTATTCCGGACGGCCCTCGATGCGCGAAAGCTCGCCGGTCAGGACTTTGTCCTCAAGGTCCTCCGGGGACATCTTGGACGCCCTCTTTACGTCCACCATGTGCTCCTGCTGCCAGCGCATCATCTCTACCGCGCTGCCTTTGTGGTTCTTGCGGCCGTAGTAGGTGGGGCAGATGCTGACGCCGTCAATGATCGAGATGCCTTTGTGCCGGATGCCCTCTTCTATGAGCTTCACCATCTGGGGCTGGTGGTAACAGTCGCCCCGGGCGGTGTAGGTAGCACCGGCAGCCTCTGCCAGCCGCGGGATGTCGAACACGCCGTCGATATTGCCGTAGGGGGCTGTCGTGCCCTTTTCGCCTGTGGGCGTGGTGGGGGAGTACTGGCCGCCCGTCATGCCGTAGATCTGGTTGTTGAACACCACAACGGTAATGTCTATATTTCTCCGGCAGGCGTGGATCAGGTGGTTGCCTCCGATGGCTGCCGCGTCTCCGTCTCCGGTGATGACGATGACATGCATGTCCGGCCGGGCCATCTTGATGCCCGTGGCGAAGGCGATGGCTCTGCCGTGGGTGGTGTGAAGCGTATTGTAATTCATGTATCCCGCGGCTCGGGATGAGCAGCCGATGCCGCTGACGATGCTGACCAGGTCCGGATCCAGGTCCAGGTTATATATGGCCTGGCACACGTCCCGCATCAGGATGCCGTGGCCGCAGCCGGGGCACCAGATATGAGGAAGCCGCCGGGTCCGCATGGTTTTAGAAACTAATTCGCTAGGCATCGTAATCCTCTCCTTCCTCAATTTTTCTGACGATTTCCGAAGGGCTGATGGTGGTCCCGTTGACTTTGCCCAGGAACTCCACCCGGGTGTCGCCCTTTATGATCCCTTCCACGGTCAGCTTGACCTGTCCGTAGTTGTGCTCCACCACTATGATGCGGCGCAGCTGGCGGGCCCGCTCGATCAGTTCGTGCTCCGGGAAGGGCCACAAAGTCACCGGGCGGAACATGCCCACATTGTATCCCATGTCCCGGGCGATGTTGACCGCTTCCATGGCAGCCCTGGTAGTCCCGCCGTAGCATACGATGCCGATGTCCGCGTCTTCCATCTCGTACTCCTGAAAGTCCAGGATGCCGCTGTAGCGGTAGACTTTTATTTTCTCGATGATCCGGCTGTTTTCCGCCCCGGCGATGGAATTGTCGTTTGTAGGGAAGCCCGCCTCGTCGTGGAAAAGGCCGGTAATATTGTAAAGGTGCCCGTCGCCGAAGGAGGTCATATGGGGCACGTACTGTCCTTCGCCGAAGGCGTAGGGCATGGAGTTGATCATTGTGGTGTTCCGGTTGTGGATCTCCAGCTCCTCCGGCGGGATCAGCTCGCATCCCTCCCGCATGTGGCCCACGATCTCATCCATGAGCAGTATGACCGGCGTGCGGAACCGCTCCGCCAGATTGAAGGCCCGGACGGTCTGCATATATGTGTCCTGCACAGAAGCGGGGCAGATGGCGATAACGGGGTGGTCGCCGTGGGTGCCCCATTTCGCCTGCATCACATCGCCCTGAGACGGGGAGGTAGGCAGGCCCGTAGAAGGACCGGAGCGCTGCACGTCCACGATGACGATGGGGATCTCGGCGATGGTGGCATATCCTATGTTCTCCTGTTTTAGATCAAAGCCTGGACCGGACGTGGCGGTCATGGATTTGACCCCGGCGACGGACGCCCCCAGCGCTGCGGCGATACCCGCGATCTCGTCCTCCATCTGCATGAACTTGCCTCCGACCTGGGGCAGCCGCAGCGCGCACCGCTCCGCTATTTCCGTAGACGGAGTGATCGGATACCCCGCATAAAACCGCATGCCCGCGGCTATGGCTCCTTCTACGCATGCTTCATTTCCCTGAAGCAGCTGGAACCGTTTCTGTTTCTCTGCCATTTGCTTGCCTCCTGATTTACGCTTCCTCGATCCAGATCGCATAGTCCGGGCAGAGCTGTTCGCACCTGCCGCAGCATACGCAGTCGTCGGGATTTTCAATTACCACTTTCTCGGCTTTCAGGATGAGGACCTTTTTCGGGCAGAACGCGGCGCAGTAGCCGCAGCCTTTGCACCAGTCAGGTTCCGTGACCAGTCTCTTACCTTTTAACATCTTTTCACCTCGTTTACAGGTTGGTTACGGGGTCGTCTCCGACACCGTCTTCTGTTTCTCCACATGTAGAATAGCACAATAATTTCTTAAAAGAGGGAAAATACAATTTGTGAACGATTATACATTTATTGATGGTTTAAGGCGATAAAGCGTTGAAATTCCGCGGTCAGCGCGCATTCATTATGTAAAAGGCAGACAATTTCGCTTATTTAGAGCACTAAACTATTGACACCGCATAGGGGTTGTGATATAAATATATCAGTGAGTTTGATTATTATTTAACAAGAGGTTCTGAGCCTCTGATTGTATGGTCGCTGAGGACAGACTGGAGGAAACTTTCGAATCGTTTATTTGCTCTCTTTGCTGCATGATACGCAGTCGGGGAGCCTCGAACAGCCAATCTGCCGCAGACTCCGAATCACTCTTGATGCAGACACAGGCATCACAGCGGTCAGAGAGCGGTCAGCACAGCACCTTTCTCGGAACCAAATGCAATAATATGGAAAGGATACGGGCAACCGATATCCTTTTTTTCTTGCGCATTTTTCTTGCTTCCGGCGGGTTCGGCTGACAGCCCGCGGCACTGGCAGGATCGACCAGTCGAATTTCCGTGATCGTTCTGATTTCAGCGGATTCGTGCAAACCATGCTTCGTCGTCGGATCACATGCATAAATTTAACCGGCTATACATTGAAATTTAACCATGCAGCATCTGATTTTCGGTGGTAAGTGTGGATTTCTCTGATTCACACCGAAGAAATCTCAGAGGAAATTCGGTGTTACTGCCGTGAATCTGCAAATACCACCGAAGGGTTATCTGTCGTTCAAGGCCTGTCTGGATTTCAGACCGTATAAATGGATAATATTGGAAGAAGATACATGAAATCGGGATCAATTTTCGGTCGGTTTCGTGGAAAACTTGCGAATAAATATTCAGCTTTTCGAATGGTGCAGATGACGTTCGGTGGAATGTTTGGAAATGCGGCAAACCACCGAAATCAAGATAAGGACACGGCCAAACCACCGAAACCAGCAGTAGATTACAGCCAAACGGCCAAACCGATTTTACACCCGTGATGCCGCGGCAACAGAGACACAAGAAATCCGGCTCACTCAGGCGCGCAAACCGCCGAATGCTCCGGATTTCAAAAATTCTTACTTTGGCTGCGCCCCGGGGCGCGTAATCTGTGTCAACTTGCTTTCGCGTAAGACTACTTCACGTAAACCTTAGGCAGTCTCTGGCCGAAGGCGCAGGTGATCTCGTAGTTGATGGTGCCTGTAGCGTCGGCGATGTCGTCTGCGGTTACAGAGTTTACGCCGTCGGAACCCATGACGATGACCTCGTCGCCTACTTCTACGTGGGGTACGTCAGTAACGTCGACCATGCACTGGTCCATGCAGATGTTGCCGGCTACCGGGCAGACAACGCCGTTGACAATGACCTTGGCATTGGGAGAGTAGGGACGGGGATAACCGTCAGCATAGCCCAGACCAAGGGTCGCGATGCGGGACGGCCGCTCTGCAATAAACTTGCGGCCGTACCCGCAGGAGAAACCTACCGGGACATCTTTCAGATGAACGATGTTGGCCTTGATGGACATGACCGGTTTCAGCGAAAGCTGGGCAGGATCCACCTCGTGGGACGGATAGAGTCCGTACAGGATGATGCCCGGACGGCAGCCGTTGAACAGAACGGTCGGAACTTCCATGATGGAAGCGCTGTTTGCCAGCGTGCGGAAGGGCACCTCGATGCCCGCAGCGGTGATTCCCTCGTAGAACTTGTTGTATCTCTCCTCCTGCAGGTGAGTAAATGTTTTATCATAAGCGTCAGCCGTAGCCATATGGGAGAACATGCCGAAGATCTTCAGGTTAGGCATAGCCTGGATCTTCTTCAGATCTTCTACCGCTCCGTCGATGTCATCGGACAGGTAGCCGATGCGGCCCATGCCGGTATCCACAGCGATCAGGAATTCTACCGTCTTGCCTGCGGCAGCGGCAGCGTCGTTCAGCGCCTGAGCGTTTCTGGAGTCGTCGACAACCGGTGTGATGTCATATTTGACCACGGTGTCTGCATACATGTTCGGGGTCAGTCCCAGGCAGATGATCCTTTCCTTAGCGCCGGACTCGCGGAGCGTGATAGCTTCCTGGAGCGTAGCGATAGCGAATGTTTTGACTCCGTTGTCACGGAGAACCTGAGCGCAGGGAACGGCGCCGTGTCCGTAGGCGTCGGCTTTGATAACGCCGATGAACTCGCGTTCCTGACCGTCAGCAGTCATCTTTGCCTTGATCTGCTTGATGTTGTAGTCAAAATTGCTCAGGTTGATTTCGGCCCATACGGGTCTGAGTGCTTCTTTATACATTTTAGATACCTTCTTTCTGAACAAAACCAATATCGCGGGCGAGCCGGTCCCGGCTTTGTTCACCATAAATATTCAATAAGGAGAGCCCGTAAAATACGGACTCTCGAGTAAACTAGATCAGCGGTGTGCGGGGGATGATATCCTCACGGGCAGGACCGTTGGAGACCATAGTGATCGGGAAACCGATCTGGCGCTCGATCTCGTTGACATATTCCTGGCATTCTGCGGGCAGATCCTCAAACTTGCGGATGCCTGTGATATCGCATTTCCAGCCTTTCATCTTCTTATAGATGGGTTTGGCCTGATAGAGATATGTTGTGTTGGGGAAGTTCTGGTGCTCCTCTCCGTTTATCTCGTAGCCGACGCACAGGGGGATCTCATCCAGATAGCCCAGGGGATCCAGCACGGTCAGGGCTACTTCTGTGGCGCCCTGGATCTTGCATCCGTAGCGGGAGGCTACGCAGTCGTACCAGCCCACTCTGCGGGGACGTCCTGTGGTAGCGCCGTACTCGCCGCCGTCGCCGCCTCTCTTGCGCAGTTCCTCTGCCTCGTCGCCGAAGATCTCGCTGACGAAGGCGCCTGCGCCTACTGCGGAGCTGTAAGCCTTGGATACGCAGATGATGTCCTGGATGGCATAGGGAGGAACACCGCTGCCTCCGGCCGCGCCGCCGGCGATGGTATTAGAGCTGGTAACCATGGGATAGATGCCGTGATCGATATCCTTCAGCGTTCCCAGCTGACCCTCCAGCAGGATGTTCTTTCCCTGCTCCACAGCGTCGTGGAGGAAGGATTCTGTATTGCCAACATAAGGAGCAATCATCTCCTTGTATTCCATCATCGTGCTGTACAGCTCGTCCGGATCCAGCTCCGGCTTGTTGTACAGATATTTGATCAGTGTATTCTTGATGGTGCACACGTTCTCGATGCGGCTGCGCAGCTGGTCTTCCGGCATGAAGAGCTCGTTGACCTGGAATCCGATCTTGGCATACTTATCGGAATAGCAGGGCGCGATGCCGGAGCGGGTGGAGCCGAAGGACTTGCCCGCCAGGCGCTCTTCTTCATATGTATCGAGAAGGATGTGGTAGGGCATGACGATCTGAGCCCTGTCCGAAACCATGATGTGCGGCGTCGGGACGCCCCGGTCCACGATGCTCTGGATCTCCTCGATCAGTTTGGGAATATTCAGCGCTACACCGTTGCCGATGACGCATGTTGTATGCTGATAGAACACGCCGCTGGGCAGCATGTGAAGAGGGAACTTGCCGTACTGGTTCTTAATGGTGTGTCCGGCGTTGCTGCCTCCCTGGAAACGGACAACGATGTCAGAATCCGCGGCAAGCATGTCTGTGATCTTGCCCTTGCCCTCATCGCCCCAGTTGGCGCCTACGATTGCTTTGATCATGTAAACCTCCTTAAACTAACGTTTCAGCCTTTAGGAACAAAGCCCTGACCGGCCCTTAAACGTTGATTTCTGCTTCGATGCCCAGGGCGTCCCTGTTGGCATCGAGGATCGGCTTTATGACCCCGTCAAGAAACTCCGTGGTCTGCTCCGGAGCGCGTCCCACATAATTTTCAGGTTTCAAAACCTTCTGTAAAGCCTCTCTGCTTATATTGAAAGCGGGATCCGCCGCGATGCGATCCAGAAGATCGTTGGGCTTGCCCTCTTCCTTAACGACTCTGCCTGCCTGCATGGACAGTTCACGGATCCTCTCGTGGAGCTCCTGCCTGTCGCCGCCGGCCTTGACTGCGTCCATCAGGATGTTTTCCGTAGCCATGAAGGGCAGCTCAGCCATGAGGTGAGCCTCGATGACCTTGGGATAAACCACGAGATTCTCGGAAATATTGATGTATAATTCAAGGATGCTGTCCGTTGCGAGGAATGCCTCGGACACGCTGATCCTCTTGTTTGCGGAATCATCCAGCGTCCGCTCGAACCACTGTGTCGCCGCGGTGATCTGGGGATTCATGGAATCGGCCATTACATAGTTGGCCAGGCTTGCCATGCGCTCGGAACGCATGGGGTTGCGCTTATATGCCATGGCGGAAGAACCGATCTGGTGCTTCTCAAAGGGCTCCTCTACTTCCTTCTGGTGCTGCAGGAGGCGGATGTCATTGCTGAACTTGTGAGCGGACTGGGCGATGCCTGCCAGCACGTTCAGCACCCGGCTGTCCACCTTGCGGGAATAGGTCTGTCCGGATACGGGATAGCACGCGCGGAATCCCATCTTCTCCGCGATCTTCTGGTCCAGCTGGCGGCACTTCTCATGGTCGCCCGAGAAGAGCTCCAGGAAGCTTGCCTGCGTCCCCGTCGTTCCCTTGGATCCCAGCAGTTTGATGGATCCCAGCACATAGTCCAGATCCTCCAGATCCATGACCAGGTCGTTCATCCACAGCGTAGCCCGCTTGCCAACTGTCGTAGGCTGAGCTGCCTGGTAATGGGTATATGCCAGGCAGGGCTGATCCTTATATTTATCCGCGAAATCCGCCAGATGGCTCAGGGCGTTGATCAGCTTCTTCCGTACCAGCTGCAGAGCCTCGCTCATGATGATCAGATCCGTGTTGTAGCCGACGTAGCAGCTGGTGGCGCCCAGGTGGATAATGCCCTTGGCCTTGGGGCACTGCTGCCCGTAGGCGTACACGTGGGACATCACGTCATGGCGCACTTCCTTCTCCCGCGCCTTGGCTACATCGTAGTTGATGTCCTCGGCATGAGCCTTCAGCTCGTCGATCTGTTCCTGCGTAATATCTAGTCCCAGTTCCTTCTCTGATTCCGCCAGCGCGATCCACAGTCTGCGCCATGTGCGGAACTTCTTCTCCGGGGAGAAGAGGTACTTCATCTCCTTACTCGGATACCGCTCCGAAAGGGGGGATGTATATTGGGTATAATCAGCCATTCTTCTTTCCTTTCCATGGTCTGCAGCCTTCAGGAACAAAGCCCCCACCGGCCCGTTTCCGCACGCAGCCCATACACGGCAAATTATAGCATTATAGAATTGGCATTTCAAGGGGCTGAACGAGCCAGACGGTGTTCAAAACGGCTATAAAATGATACAATAACGGAAGTGCTTTAGGAATAGGATATGGAAATGGAGAATGTCAACATGGATAACAGTTTGCCCGAATATTCATTGCAGGCCAGTTATTTCTGTAGTACAATAAAGCCAGGATTTTGTTAAAAATAAAACAAGCCATGGGACGACACGATATTTTTCAGGGAAGGGAGTAAATATGTATAAGGTTTCCAATCTTGCAGAGGAATATAAGAAGAAACTGATCACCGCGGACGAGGCGGCGGCCATGGTCCGGCCGGGAGACCGCATTCATTACGGCCTGGGCTGCGGCACGGTGGTGGATATCGACGAGGCGCTGGCCAGGAGGGCGGACGAGCTCCACGGGGTGGAGATCATCAGCACCGTGGCCATCCGCGAGAAGCCCTTCGCCGTTTACCGGGCCACCAAGTCCAACGAGCAGGTCAAGTTCAGCTCGGCTCATTTCAATACCTATGACCGTCTCATGTCCAAGAACGGACGCTGCTGGTACATCCCCATGCTGTTCAGTGAACTGCCTTCCTACTGGATCCAGGGTTCCTCCGGAGGCATTGATATCGCCATGTTCCAGGTAGCGCCTATGGACAGCCACGGCAACTTCAACCTGGGGCCCCAGGTGGCAGACATGTGGGGCGTCATCAAGGCCGCCAAGAAGATCATCGTAGAAGTCAATGAGAATATGCCCATCGCCCTGGGTCACCAGACGCAGCTCAATCTCTACGGCATCGATTACGTTGTAGAGGGTTCAAACCGGCCTCTGCCGGAAGTGCCGGAGCGGGAGGCGTCCAATATCGACCGGATGATCGCGTCTCACGTGGTAGAGCGGATCAAGAGTCACAGCACCCTGCAGCTGGGGATCGGCGCGCTGCCCTCCGCTATCGGGAAGATGCTGGCAGATTCCGACGTCCGCAACATCAACGCCCACACGGAGATGTTCGTAGACGCTTATGTGGATCTGTTCGACGCAGGCAAGCTGACGGGCAACAAGAACGTAGATAAAGGAAAGGCTGTTTATACCTTTGCGGGCGGCACACGGCGCCTGTACGAATTCCTGGACAACAACCCCATCTGCTGCAACGCGCCGGTAGACTATGTAAACAACGTGCATGTCATTTCCAGCATAGATAACTTCGTATCCGTAAACAGCTGTATCCAGGTCGACCTGTACGGACAGGTCTGTTCCGAGTCCGTGGGACACCAGCAGATCAGCGGAACCGGCGGCCAGCTGGACTTCGTTATGGGCGCGTACCAGTCCCATGGCGGCAAGAGCTTCATCTGTACCCCCAGCACCCGCACCCTGCCTGACGGCACAGTGGAATCCCTGATCGCACCGATGCTGCGGCCGGGCGCCATCGTTACCACGCCGCGAATGGCTACCCACTATATCGTCACCGAGTACGGCGCCGCGGACCTGAAGGGCAAATCCACCTGGGAGCGGGCCGAGTCCCTGATCAGCATCGCCCATCCGGATTTCCGGGAGGATCTGATCAAAAACGCGGAGAAGATGGGCATCTGGAAGTACACGTCCAAGACCTCTCTCTAGGGAACAAAGGCTGGATCGGCCGGATGCTGCCGGTGTAAAGCATAGAATTCAGGCATGGGGCTGTTTCAAGCTGAGACAGCCCCATTTTTTAGGGAAGAGATGCTCAGTCAGATTCCTTATTATTGCCAAGTCTTGCGATTTCAGAACTGCAGAATAGTTTCAGCTGCGGGACATCTTCCGTCGCTGTTCGCTATCTGATGAAAAATCTTCAAAAGTTCTGCCGAAGCGTTCAATCAGGCTGTTCACCCTATCGCAGTATGATTGCATACGAATCAGAATCATCCTGTCACGACTGCTGCTGTCCCTCATAGATCAATACCTTGTCCCTTTCTATCGCGTTCTTCATTTCATTATCGAATTCATCACAATTTCCTCTGAGCAAACCGTCTTTAGTGATAATATCGACGGGCTTCCCGAGCGCTGCTTCCAGATCACCTGAGAGTGCCGAGAACCGAAACAGTCCCCCCTTAAAAGAGCT
This sequence comes from uncultured Eubacteriales bacterium, assembly GCA_900315125.1. GTDB lineage: Bacteria > Bacillota > Clostridia > Peptostreptococcales > Anaerovoracaceae > Aminicella. Next base: position 16,672 of record OMXT01000014.1, on the reverse strand, counting down.
ATCGAGATAAAAGTCGAAATCACTCTGTTCATCAGCTTCGCCTCTGGCGTAGGATCCGAACAGATACAGCTTTCCTAATTGATATTTATCGGCAATTGGGATTACCTTTTTTGTGATCTGAGGAATGTTCAGGATATCAGCGTGGTGATTCATTGGCAGCGATGTTACCTCAAAGGGAATCCTCTTTTCACGGCTTACCGTTCTTGCAAAAATCGTAAATGCAGTTGTCAGCGTCATTCCCATGTCTCTGCATACTATTTCCAGTTCTCTTTTCAGATCGGCATCCATTCGGAAGTTAACCATCGTCTGAGCCATATTGATCCCTCCTTTTCTGGCATCAGAGTATCATAAAATTCAGTAGTTGTAAAGCAAACGCTTTACAAAATCGATTATATGAAAATGCTTTTACATAATGAGATACGTCCATTCTGTAATGAAAGAAGCCCGGGTAGACAATATCAGCGTGCTGGTGAGTGTCTGGGACAAAGACCAGCAGATTTCAACTTGATTTTAAGAAAGAATATTATTCCGTTTACCTTCAGCCCGTATACTGTAAACGAAAGAACTCCAATGATGTGGTAAACCCGAAGAGGTAGTAAGCCGCAAGAGGCTGCTGCCGACAAGAAGATGAAAGCAGAGGTAGATACAGTGGAACGAATGATGAGCACCGCTCCGGAAATGTATGATTTCTGCAAGAGCGAAAGGACATTCAACCCGAGCGATAGAGATTTCTGCACAATCATGCAGGAGGTGGAAGAAGACCTGCTGCGAGTCGTTCACGGAGACCCGGAGGAGTATGCGGCGATCCCGTTCTGCGGATCCAGCGCGGTCTGCATCGACGCCTGCGTCAGTTCTCTTGTACCGGAGCAGGGCAGGATCCTGATCCTGAACAACGGTTCCTCCGCTGCCCGCGCAGCGGAAGCGGCGCGGAATTATCACATAGATTACAGTGAGCTGCGGATGCCTCTGGACAGGCCCCTTGATACGGGCGCCCTGGAGCTTGCGCTGCAGCGGGATCCGCGGATCTCTGCGGTCTACTGCTGCATGCACGAGACAGACACCGGCGTGCTGAATCCCGTAAAGGAGATCGGAAGCATAGCTCATCGCTATAACAAAGTCATGATTGCCGATGTTTCGTCCGCCTTTGCTATCCTTCCCATTGATGTGAATGAGGACTGTCTGGATTTTCTGATCGGTTCCGCCCGGGAAGGACTGGCGTCCTGCACCGGTCTTGCCTTTGTTCTCGGAAAAAAGGATCTGCTGGAGCTGTCGAAGGACTGCCCGGCCCGGTCTGGCTGCTGCAATCTGTATCAGCAGTATCAGGCGGTACAGGATCTGGGAAAATTGGGGTCGCTGCTGCCGGTTCAGACCGTGCGCGATACATGGCAGGGACTGCAGGATTATTTCCTGGAAGGCGAATTCGCCCGCTGGCTCCGCTATCGGGCAAAGTGGGACACCCTTTGCCGCGGGCTCATCCGCATGGGATTTCAGATGGCGGTTCCGCTGGTTTACCAGTCCCATCTTGTAGTCAGCGTGCTCTGCCCGAACAACCCGCGGTTTTCGCTGCCGCTCCTGCAGGAAATGTTAAAGGCCAGAGGGTATACCATTTATTCGGGAAGCTCCCCGGACAGTTCTGTATTCCGACTCAGCAGCCTTGGGGAAGGCTGTTTCAACGATGCGGAAGGTCTGAGCCGCGCACTGGAAGAAAGCCTGGAAGCCATGGGCGTTCGCCTGACCGGAACGTCCGCTGAAAATGCAGTCATGGGCGCATAACTCCCCGTTTCCAATTATTCATGGGATCCTCTGCCGCCGGATGTTCTCCCGGCCGGCAGGGTCACCCGGATCCCTTGTTAAACGCCCTTTCTATATATTTGCCCGCTCTTTTCTGAGCGGAGGGATGTCTCTGCGCGTCACCATGCAGGGCATCCTTTTTTTTGTGGATTTTTGAGAGGTTCTGCGACAGCTCGCTGCGAACAGATCCGCCCTGCGGATCACAATAAACGGAGCAGTATCATATAGACTGCCGTGCCGCCGACGATGGCAAGGAACGTGTTATGGCGCCATTTGTACAGTGCGGCAGTGGCCAGTGCGGCGGCGGCGCCGGCCCAGGCGCCGTCGCCGCCGTCCGGTATGTCCTTCAGGCAGTAGACTACCAGTACAGCCATGATGGCAGAGGGCAGCATCTGCCCCAGCCGGTCCAGCCAGGCAGGCATGGTCCGCTCGCCCCGAAAGACCAGGAAAGGCAAAGCCCTTAGTCCGAATGTGATGGCAGCCGCCATGAGTATGGTAAGAACAATTGTGATTGCAGAACTGGTCATTCCTTCGCCTCCTTCGTGTCGCCCGTGCCAGCCGGGGCTTTGTTCCCGCCCGCTCGCCCTGGTGTGCCTGCCTTCTTCGCTTTCCCCATACGCTCTGCCGCGAGGAGGATGCCCGAGACGAGGAGGAGAGCCGGCAGAATAAACCTTTGTTTACCGAAGATCAAAAGGCAGGCGATTCCCACGATTGCGCCCGTAACGGGAGGCAGGTGGCTCTCATGCTGTTCCCGCTGCTTTTCCCACTGATCCATGAGTATGGTAATGAACAGCGCAGTCATGCAGAAGTCGATGCCCGTCAGATCGAAGGGAATGACCTGACCCAGCACGCCGCCCGCCACCGCGCCGGTCATCCAGTATACGCGGCTCAGCAATGCCAGCCAGAACATGGTGTCCTTGCGGTTTGGGTCATCCGGATCCAGCGTGCAGTTCACGGCATAGGTTTCGTCGGTCATGGTCTGGATCATATAGGGCGTGCGCCGGCCCATCTGCTTGAACTCTTCGAGAAAAGTCAGACTATAGAACGTCTGGCGGCTGTTCATGAGGAAGGCGGTCAGCCCGATGGTCAGCAGGGACGCGCCGCTGCTGAGAAACGTGATGAGCACGAACTGGAATGCCCCGGTATATATTGTGAGGCTGGCGAACAAAGCATAGTACCACCGCAGCCCGGCCTGGTTCATCATGAGCCCGTAGGCCATGCTGACGAACAGGTAGCTGCACATGATAGGGATGGACTTGCGGAAGGCGGTGCGGAAGGCAGACTGGTTTTCTGATTTATAGGCGGTGCAGGACGCAGACTGGGACCCATTGCGAGACGCGGATTGGTTTGTATTGCGAGACGCGGATTGGTTTGCATTGCGAGACGCGGATTGGTTTGTATTGCGGGAAGCAGATTGGTTTGCAGCGGATTGCTTTTCCTGCTCAGATGCCTGGGCGCCGCCATTATTCAGTTCATTTCGTCTGCCTTTTTCCACTTTGTGCTCCTCCTTGAATGATAATCTGATTATACTAAAGTGAAGACTGAATGTCCAGTATCCTACTGATTTAATTGGTTTATAACTCGGCCTGATATCCTGGAGATATTTATCTGATTCGTTTCGCCATGGTCTGTTAGACCGGACACATTTGAAGAAATCGGATCCCGGGGCGACGCGGCCCGGCTAATCGCGAGATGGTTGTATTTCACGGATCGGCTAAGGCAGTCACCACGAAAACCACCGGATCCGGTGGCGATGCAGGCGGCTAAATGGCGAGACCATGGGATTTCGCAGATCCGCTTTCGGTATCGCCACGGAAAGCAATGGATCCGGTGGCGATGCGGCCGGTTAAATCGCGGGATGGTCGGATTTGGCAGATCCGCTGCTGCAGTCACCACGGAAACCACCGGATTCGGTGGCGATGCAGGCGGCTAAATCGTGAGAAGGTCGTATTTCGCAGATTCGCTTTCGGTATCGCCACGGAAAGCATAGGATTCGGTGGCGACGCGGCCCGGCTAATCGCGAGATGGTCGTATTTCACGGATCGGCTAAGGCAGTCACCACGAAAACCATAGGATCCCCGGGCGATGCGGCCCACCTGTGAGCCAATTGATTTGGTTTGCGCTGGGATCATTCTGTGTATATAATAAGGGCACCGAGCATAAGGACATTGAGCGCAAGGGCACCCACCTGGCGCAAGGGTGCAGATCGTCCATGGGCGGATGCGTGGAACCCTGCTTGGAGACCCCAGCCGGGCACAAGGCAGCAAGGCAGCAAGGCAGCAAGGCAGTAAGGCAGTAAGGACAAGAGGAGGCACGGGGCAATATCAGAGAATGCAAACCAGGAGGAAACTGAATGAATACCAGCGAAATGAATACAAACGGAAAGAATGCCAGCGATAAGAATATTAATGACAGCAACATCGGCGATTACGTAGTAAGAGGAACCGCCGCAGATCTGCAGATCCGGGCTTTCGCAGTTAAAGCGACGGAAATTGCAGAGGAGTCCCGTCAGATCCATAAGACAACGCCGGTCATGACTGCGGCTATGGGCAGGCTCCTGTCCGCAGGGGCAATGATGGGCACGATGATGAAGAATGAGGATGATATCCTGACGCTCCAGATCCGGGGCGACGGACCAGGCCGTGGATTGACGGTCACATCCGACGGCGCCTTCCATGTGAAAGGCTATCCTGCAAATCCTGCCGTGATCCTGCCCCTGAAGGAAAACGGCAAGCTGGATGTGGGCGGCGCCATGGGTCAGGGTACGCTGAGCGTTGTCATGGACCTGGGCCTGAAAGAGCCCTATTCCGGCATGGTGCCCCTTCAGACCGGTGAGATCGGCGACGATCTTGCTTATTACTTCACTTCGTCGGAGCAGGTGCCCTCGGCGGTAGGCCTTGGCGTCATGGTGAACCGGAACCAGTCCGTCCGTCACGCCGGCGGCTTTATCATCCAGCTCATGCCCGGCTGCCCGGAAGAAGCGATCAGCCGGCTGGAGCAGAATATCAGCGGCATGCCCCCTGTGACGACGATGATGGATCAGGGTATGCTCCCCGAGGAAATTCTGGGGCAGGTGCTGGCAGGACTGGATCCGGAGATCACGGAGAAAGACCCTGTGACCTATCACTGCAACTGCAGCAAGGAACGGGTGAGCCGCGCCCTCGCCGCACTGCAGCGCAAAGACCTGCAGGAGATGATCGACGACGGCAAGGAGATTGAGGTCAAGTGCTACTTCTGCAACACTGCCTATACCTTCGGCGTGGACGAGCTGAAAGAGATTCTGGCCCGCCGTGCCGCAGAAAAGCTGGCTGCTGCAGTGCAGGATACAGAAAAATAAGATTATACCGCAGGACTGCCTGGGAGATACGCTCTTCCAGGCGGTCTTTTTTATGGAACAAAGCCCTGACCGGCCGCGTTTCGACACATTCGGAAAATCTGTTGATTGTTCAGGAAATACAGCGGTGGTACATTAACAGTACAACAGGGTGTCGGATAAACAGAGAAATCCGGTAAGTATTCAGACTGAGAGGAGATGTATTGTTATGAAGTACTGGCGCGAACACTGGTGGTGGATCGGCGGAATCATCTTCGTCGCATTAGCGTTCTTTATGGGATTCTATGGGGTGGATCACCTGGAGCACATGCAGACGATCATGGTCTTCGCATGGATGGCCATGCTTGTCCACCAGGTAGAGGAATACGGCTGGCCCGGGGGCTTTGCCGGATATGCCAATATCCTGCTGATGGGAGAGAAGAAAGATTATAACCATTATCCCTTCAACCCGCAGCTCTGCTTCTTTGATAATGTATTTACATGCTACGCGTTCTATATCATACCCATATTCTTCCCCCATGTCATGTGGCTGGTCATCGCCCAGGCATGCAGCGGCTCCCTTCAGGTACTGGCCCACTGCATCATGCAGCCCATCCGAACGAAGAGACTGTATAATCCCGGCGGAGCCGTGTCTTTGTTCATTCAGCTTCCTCTGGCGATATATACCATGTGGTACCTGACCAGCAATAATATGGTAACGACCATGGATATCGTATTCGGATGGATCGGCGCTGCGGCAGGCCTGGCGCTGGTATTCGGCGTTCCGGTGGTAACGATGAAGAACCGCAATACCAAATATCACTTCCCTGAGAATGAGATATTCGGTACGATTCCTTCTGCGGCAAAGCAGATGAAGGATATACTGTCCGCCAGATAGCAGCAGAGATAACAGAAACGGAACGGGGCCGCCCTGAAGTAAAGGGGCGGCCCCGTTCCGGCATTAGTGGAAGGTGGATAAATGGCAGGTCATGCCTTTGTTGTCTATGCGTCAGACTCCTTGCGGTCCTCCGGTTCGGTGAGGAGGGCGCTGAAATCCATGCGTTTGTTGGAGAAGTCCGCAATGTTGATGCAGGAGTTTCCGATGCGGTTCAGGGATGTGACCATGTTGTTGTAGGACGCGGTCTTGCGGGCGTCGCACTCGCCCCGGGCCACACGCTTCATGTGGTCGTCCCGCAGGCTGTCGGTCTGGGTAAGTACCTTGAGCCGGTCCTCTGCCAGCTGTTCATCGCTGATGGGCTGGCCTTCCACAAGGGAATGGATCAGCCGTTCGTACATTTCCTGGGCGCTCCCCGATGCGGTCTTTATTTCTTCAATAGCCTCTTGACTGAAGCGCATGGACCCTCCGGCGTCTTCGCTGTCGGCCAGCTCCTGGCCAAGGCGTGAGGAGTTCAGGGCGATCCGGTCTATGTCGTTCAGCACGAACAATGCGCCTGTAGCCTGGGATGACTGCTTTTCTGTCAGAGTGCCGGCTGAGAAAATGGACGATACATATTCGTTGATCCGGCTCGACAGGCCTTCTTCCTGGGCCAGTTTCTCCTGCAGCGAGGCGACCAGCGCGGCGGTCTTGTCCGCGGACAGGCCGGCCAGGCTCTGGAGCATGTCCTTCGCGATCTCGGAGCAGTGGATGACTTCCTTACATACAAGGTGCAGGGCCAGGGCAGGCTGGTGGATGATGGAATCGTCCAGGTACTTGGGTCCCAGGCTCTGGGCTTTCTCTGCTTCCGTCAGAGGGATGATCTTCATGACGATCTTGACCATAAGACCGATAAGGATGGTCCATACGATGGTCATGGTCAGGTTGAAGCCAGTATGAGCGTTGGCGATCTGGCGGGAAATGACTTCTATTTCCGGACCTTTCGGCGAGATCATCTGGATCAGGTGAGCGTAGGGCTTGACGAACCAGATGAAGATCAGAGATCCGGAGATGTTGAACAGACAGTGGGCTGCCGCGGTACGCTTGGCGTTTCGGCTCTGTCCCAGAGATGCCAGAACGGCGGTGATAGTGGTTCCGATGTTATCGCCCAGCAGCACAGGGATGGCGCCGGCCAGGCCGATGATAGACGTGGTGGTCCCGGGCAGTGCCTGGGCCGCGAAGTTCTGCAGCACGGCGATAGTCGCGGAAGAGGACTGCACAACGAGGGTCATGCACATTCCGACAAGCAGTCCCAGTACCGGGATGTCCGCGACCCGCTCGATCATGCTGACGAACAGGGGGCTGGACGCCAGGGGCTTCATGACGTTGCCCATGGTCTCGATGCCCAGGAACAGCAGGCCGAAGGAGAAGATGGTGTTTCCGATGTACTTGGTCTTTTCCTTCTTGGCGATGAATCCGATGATGAATCCGAGGAAGATGATCGGGTAAATGTAGTCGCTGATTTTAAATGCGATCAGCTGCGCGGTCATGGTCGTGCCGATGTTGGCTCCGAATATGATGGAAATGGCCTGGGGCAGGGACATGAGTCCCGCGGACACGAAACCGATGGCCATAACAGTGGTGGCGGAAGAGGACTGCAGCACGGCGGTGACCAGCGCGCCGGAAATGACGCCCAGCACCGGATTCCTGGTCATGGCGCCCAGAACCGCCTTCATCCGCTCTCCCGCGGCTTTCTGGAGGCTGTCGCTCATCAGGTTCATTCCGTAGAGGAAGACAGCCAGGCCTCCGAACAGGCCGAAAATAACTTGCAAGTATTCGTTCATAATTCTCTCTCCTGTGTATTACAAAGCATAGTCTGGTTGATTACGGCATTATCTGCAGCGTTACTGCTGGTCGAACAGATCCGGCCACTTGGTTACCTTGCCCGTGTAGATCGCCTTCAGCTGATCCAGTGTAATATCCTCCAGCGGGCTGCTGGCTGGTACGATCACGGCGATGCGGTCCTTGGCGACTGGGGTAAATGTCAGCAGGTTCTGTTCATAGCTCTTGGGGCTGCGGGATGACATGCCCAGGTCGCATTTTCCTTCCAGAGCGTCATTGATTCCCGTGCCGGAGTCGGATGTCTCGACAGTCACCTTCGCGTTGGGATTGATGGCCATATAGGCTTTGGCCAGCTTCTCCATGACCGGCGCCTCGGAAGACGATCCGGCGATGCGGATCGTTCCCTTCGGTTTAAGAGACAGAAACATCTTACTCTTGCCTACAGGCTCAAACTCCTTCTCAACGATCTCCTGTCCCTTGCCTGTAACGTAAGTGACAAACTCTTTTTCCAGATCGTTCAGACTGCCTTTGTTTACAAGGTACAGTTTACGCGTCATGGGGTAGTCCTTATCGTCTATGGACTTGCCCTCTACTTTCAGGACCTTCACGGACTTGTCTGCCGCGTCCTGCGTCAGGTAACCGATGGCGTTTTCGTCGCCGGCAACCTTCTGGAGCACTTCTTCTGTGGAACCGGCGGCGGTTAGCCCGCTGCCTTCGCTGACGATCCCTGTCAGGTCGTCAAATGTGCCTCTTGTCCCGGAATCCGCTTCCCGGGTCATTGCGGTGACAGCGCCCATCTTTTCCAGCCCCGCCGGCGCGTTGCCGCTCCCGGAGCAGGCGCACAAAGACAGGACAAGCCCGATGGCAGCCGCACTGGCAATGATTCTCCTGATTCCTTTCTTTCGCATTCAGCCTCCCTCTCTTCTGCGCACCGCCAGTTCGGGCGATGTCTCATCTATTGAAATTTACGTGCTTTGGTTGTCTTTCAATTTCATTCTAAAGGAAAAGCACTGGGGCATTCTACCGCAGTGCTTTCAAGGAATTACAAAATCTATGTAAAGTAAATTTCAGATTATTACAGAAACTATTGACAGGGCGCCGCCGTCCTCGGGAAACCTCTCGGCAGGAAAAACATTGCCGGCGGGAACGCCATTGACTGCTGGCTCGACGGCGCCGGCAAAAGGCGCCGGCAAAAGGCGCCGGCAGGCTGCTACTTCCGGCAAAGGTCCACGCCCTGGGCCACCAGAGCGGTGAGAAATTTCCGGGTCTTGACGATCCCGTGGCGGTCCGACTGCCCTCGGATGCAGTTCATCTCCTGCCGGACCTGGGCAAACTGGTACAAAGTGTTGGAATACTCCTCGAACACCGGATTCCCGTAGTCCTCCAGCCCCAGGTTCGCCAGATTCGTCATGCCGGTCTGGGCCGTCCGCCGGATCCGCTGCTCCATGGCTTGGGCGCGTCAGAAAACCGGGAGCAGAGCTCCTTCACCGTCATGTCCCGAAACTCCTCCGGATGGCTGTAAATGTAACTCGCCGCCGCAATGATGTCGCCGCAGCCGGTTTCGCCGATGACGCCCAGCCGGCCCAGTATGCGGTTCAGAGCAGAGAGAAATTCCGGATCTTCCGCAGATTCCGATGCGCCGGAAGAGGCGTCCGTTTCCGGATCCCGGCCGGCCGGGGCTTTGTTCCCGGCGTCAGAGGAGCTGCTGCCCGCGGCGCGCTCTTCCTCATGGAACAAAGCCCTGACCTGCCGCATGGCCCGCTCCATGGAGAGCTTCTCCGCCACTCGATTTATCACGTTTTCCACTTCCACGGCGTTCACCGGTTTCTGGATGAAAAACTCGCAGCCCGCGTCGTAGGCGCTGGCGATCATGTCCTTGGAAGAGACCTGGGACAGCATGATAAATCCTGCGCCGGGCAGGATCTGCCGGCCCTCGGAAAGGAAGGTGATGCCGTCCATGTGGGGCATGAGCAGGTCCACGATGACGATGTCCGGACGCTCACCGGTCTCTGCGGATCGCAGATCGTCCAGGGCGTCCTCGGGATCCGTGCTGGATCCGCAGACTTCGCCGATATTTCTCTGGCTTATGATCAGTTTCAAAACATTGACGACAGAAGGATCGTCGTCCAGAAGATAAATTTTCATTCGTCCATTACCTCCAGTCTGCTTTCAGGGATGGTCAGGCGGAAACAGGCGCCAGGTCCGCCGGTCTGCTCCAGCAGTTCTATAGAGCCGCCAAGGCGCTGTGCCAGATCCTGTACAACGGGCAGTCCCAGCCCCCGGCTGATTACGCCGGTCTCGTAATTGATCCGCGTGGAGAACCCGGGATTGAATATCTGATCCCGCAGTTCTGCCGGAATTCCGGGTCCGTTGTCGCGGATATCGATGAGATAGGCGGCCTGGGCTGTGGCCCGCGAATCTGCACCGCTGCTCTCGCCGCAGGACTTCTCGCCGCAGGCATCTTCCGTGCTGCTGGATTCTTCGCCGCGGGCCTCGCTGCCTGCCGCTTCCCGCCGCCGCTCCGTAACGGTAATTGTCAGTTCCTTTCTGTTTTCCTCTGCCTCCGCCGCATCCAGGGAGTTGGAAAACAGGTTGCGGAATATGGACATCATGGTATAGGGGTCTGATGTGTACAGACTGTCCTGAAAGTCCGTGACCAGGGTGACCTGAATGCCCTGAGTGGATGCCAGTGTTTTCAGACTTTCCCCCAGTATGGTAAACAAATCCTGAAAACTCATGCCGCTTTCCCGGGACTCCCGGTTCAGGGCTTCCGATATGCCCCTCATGATCAGGTAATATTCTTTCTTTATCTCGTGAATCTCCTTGGCCACATCCAGCGCCCGTTCCGACTCAGGGGATCCTGATTTCTGCAGATCCCGGTACATGTCGTAGGCGGTATTCATGGTATCCTCTATGCGGTTCGCGTTCTTTTCCATCCATGTGACCTCCCCCTCGAGACGGGACATTAGAAGGATGAGGCGCTGGTAGCGCTCTGCGTGGGCCCTGCGCAGCAACGTCAGCCGGTACCGGTCCGCCACGAACAGGATGAGCCAGACGATAAATGTCCGGACGGCGGCGACGGCCAGTATGAAAAGCTGTTTGTCCGCAGCAAAGGAATGCAGGTAGAAGTGGAGAAACAGTTCTGCGGCGTTGGATAGGTAATCAAAGAAGAAGACATATAATAGGAAGCCATGCCTTTGTACCCCCGCGGGATGGAAACGCGTGTATCCCCAGTACAGCATTCCCATGATGAAGTAGAAACACGCTTCCGGGAAAAACACCGACGCCCCGGGCATGGCGCCGCTGCGCACGAGGTAAATGCCGCTGAGGCAGAGGTACACTCCGCCGGAGGAGCAGAAGGCGAGGGGGATCAAAGGCAGATGCCCCGCATAGCAGAGTATCACGGGGATGAGGATCGGGGCGATGGAGACCTTGAAGGAATCGGTGAATACATGGAGGTTCACCTGGGCCACGATCACGATCAGCGCGCTGAGGATCAGTACCTGCTGGGGCGTATTCCATTTTTTTTCTGATAAATCCTGGGACATGGGGCGTCCTTTCTTAATATAACAAAGACCTGTCTGGTCCAAGTATAGCGGAAAGCGCCGGTTTGTGCAAATCGGCGCTCTTCGCAGGCAGTTATCTATTATGTACGCAGGTGAATGGATGCAGTGTTATCACTGAAGAGGTTCCTGCTCCATCCTGCCCGGACTCAGGCTGGGCAGGGGAGCGGATCTGCGTTCTTTCTTCGACTTGGATGCATCGGGCATGACGGTATCCAGATAAGCCGTCGTGTACTGGGGATCCTCAGAGAAGAAGTCCCGGACGAGCCGGATGACTTCCTGTGACAGAGCGAGGATCGCGATCAGGTTCGGGATGATCATCAGCGCGTTCAGGTTGTCCGCTACGAGCCATACGGTGGAGAGTTTGGTCGTAGCTCCGACGATGATGATCATGAGGAACAGGACTTTGTACGGAAGGATGCTCCTGGATCCCAGGAGGTACTCTACGGTCCGTGTTCCGTACAGCGACCAGCTCAGAATCGTGGAGAACGCGAACATCGTGATGCAGATGGCGATAACGATGGAAGCGATCCGGCTTCCCATGACGGTGCTGAATGCGGCGATGGTCAGGTCCGCGCCGGCGTTTGCATTGCCGTAAGCGCCCGCAGCAGCGCCGGAGCAGAGGACAGCCATGGCGGTCAGCGTGCAGATGACCAGCGTAGCGGCGAATACTTCGAATGCGCCGAACATTCCCTGCCTTACCGGATGATCCGTGTTGGCGGACGCGTGGGCAATGGGGGCAGAACCAAGACCGGCTTCGTTGGAGAAGACTCCTCTTACAATTCCCCTCTGAATGACGGTCATGATTCCAGTCCCTGCCAGACCGCCGCCGATGGAAGCGGGGTCAAAGGCGCCCCGGAAGATCTGTCCCAGAATGGGAAGCAGGTTTCCGGCATTGAAAACAACGATGATCATGGCGCAGATGATGTATGCCAGCGCCATAACGGGAACGATGGCTTCTGTGGCTTTGCCGATGGACTGCAGTCCGCCGAACAGGACCAGGGCAGTCAGGGCGGCGACGGTGATGCCCACGATCAGGTAGATTATGTGGACTGTGCCGCTGTCCGGGGCGAACAGCTCCGGATTAAAGGATGTGAAGATCGATCCCACGGAACTTGCGATGGTATTGATCTGGGTCATATTTCCGATGCCGAAAGAGGCGAGGGTGGCAAACAGCGCGAACAGGCCGCCCAGCCATGCCCATTTCTGCCCCAGACCGTTCTTTATATAGTACATGGCGCCGCCGACGTACTCGCCGGCTTCGTTCTTTTCTCTGTAGCGGACTGCCAGCGTGACCTCGGCGAACTTGGTGCACATGCCGAACAGGGCGGAAAGCCACATCCAGAAGACAGCGCCCGGGCCGCCGATGGCGATGGCGCTTGTCACGCCTGCGATGCTTCCGGTGCCCACAGTGCCTGCCAGCGCAGTGGTCATGGCCTGGACCGGGGAGAGGGCTCCTTCTCTGACTTCTGTTTTAACAAAGATCTTACCGATGGTTTCCTTCATGATCAGGCCGAAATGCCGGAACTGAAAACCGTGGCTGCGTATGGTAAAATAGATCCCTGTACCTACCAGGGCGCAGAGCATGACCGGACCCCATACGATCCCGTTCATGCTGTTCATGAGATTTACAAAAGCTTCCAAGGGTTGAGACTCCTTTCTTACATTAAACGAATACCTTTCGAATCCTTTTGACGATAAACGAATTATCTGACACCTGTTATGTTGTTATCCTAATCTGCTGGTACACGGAAGTTTCAGAAAGTTACATAAAGGCTTCTGAGAATTTTCAAAAGATTATAAATGAAAATATTTTCCAGTGCTGGCGATGGGCGAGGGAACGACCGGTACGTTTTGGGCAGTCTTACAGTAAAGATGCGGTAAACGTAAAAAACAACGCGTTGTTTTATCACTTTTCGAGCAGAAACAACGCGTTGTTTCTGCGTGTAAGGAGAGAAAATAACGCATTGTTTTTATTGTATGCAGTGATTTTCTACAGTATATTAATATACAGATAAGCGGTCAAAATTCTGGCGAAAGACGATACCCGTAAACGGGGCTCTTCTTCTATACATGTATATAGGTCATAAGTCACGGGCAGACCAGGAGACCCTGAATAGGTCTACCCTGCTGGTGAAATTACACTTGGGTAGACAACCATCCGCTGTCAGCGGAGCTCGGGTAGACCAGGAGAGCCTGAATAGGTCTACCCTGCTGGTAAAATAGCGCAGGGGTAGATAACCATTCGCCGCTGGCGGGGCTCGGGTAGATAAACACAACATCAGAAGCGCGAAGAGGAGCTTTAGAGATGCAAAAGAATAAGTTTCAGAATATTGCCGGCGGCGGAAAGCCGAAGGCGAGTTCAGAACTGGAAAGGGTGCCGGAATCGGAAAGGGTGCTGGAATCGGAAGATGCACTGATGCTGGACAGAGCAGAGGAACGGGAAGAGGCGCCGCAGCTCCGGGAGACACCGGATGGCCTTGCCCTTGTCAGCGGGGATCAGATGATCCGGGCGGACTTTTCGGGCATGCTCCGGCGGGTGCAGCCGAACAATCTGAACCGGGAATTGATCGTAAAGGCCAGCCGTTTTAAAAAGGCGGACCCAAACCGCCAGCTTACGGCTATAGATGCCACTGCGGGCCTCGGTGAAGATTCCCTCCTTCTAGCGGCAGCCGGGTTCCGGGTGACCATGTTCGAGAAAGATCCGATGATAGCAGCATTGCTGGACGACGGTCTGCATCGAGCTGCCGCCGATTCAAGGCTGGCGGAGATCGCCGCGCGGATGGAACTGATCCGAGGCGACAGCATCCGGTATCTGAAGGCGCTGGCAGCGGCACAGGCTGCGGCATCTCCGGCTGGCAAGCCAGGTGCGTCAGAGAATGCCGGACTCCGGCCGGACCTGATTTTGTTAGATCCCATGTTCCCCGAGCGGACCAAATCCGGCCTGGTCAAGAAGAAATTTCAGATGATCCATCTGCTGGAGCAGCCCTGCGAGGATGAAGAAGAGCTCCTGGAGGCAGCCATCGCTGCCTGCCCCCGGAAGATCGTGATCAAACGTCCCCTGAAAGGCCCGTATCTGGGAGGACGCAAGCCCGGTTACTCTCTGAAAGGGAAAAAGATCCGCTGCGACTGCATTGTCCTCTAGAAATTGTCTGAAATTTTTATCACAAAGGCCTGACCGTACGGAAAACTATCACATTTGGTTTTCTGTACGGTTATTTTTTACGCTTTTGAGGATATAATACAGGAAACGACAATGAGAACAGGGGGTACGGATCATGGATGTAGCAACTACGATAAAGAAATACGGCGTAGAGAAGGCTGTTGACCTGATGTATAAGGACCCGGATAAATATCTGCCGAAGCTGATGGACTGGGCGGATAACTTCGCCGGCAATGAGTTCGTCCGCCAGAGAAAAGTCATCCGGGCGGTGATGACCGATCCCAGCCATCCCTATTACAGTTTTCTCCGCCGTGCAATCAAAGAGATCGACCGGAAGGTATTTAAGAAATTTGCGGTTAACTTTTTCGTCAATTCGGCGCTGATCGGCTGGCCGAAGGAAGAGGAGATGCGGAAGAAATACGACTGCAATATTCCCTGGGCGATCCTGATGGATCCCACCAGCGCCTGCAATCTCCACTGCACCGGCTGCTGGGCGTCGGAATACGGGAATAAACTGAATCTTTCCTATGATGAGATCGACAGCATCATCACCCAGGGCAAAGAGCTGGGTGTGTACATGTATATATATACCGGCGGCGAACCTCTGGTGCGGAAGAAGGATCTGATGCGGATCTGCGAGAAGCACAATGACTGCATCTTTATGACGTTTACTAATGGAACGCTGATCGACGAGGAGTTTGCCGACGACGTGCTCCGCGTCGCCAACTTCTTCCCGGTCATTTCCTTGGAGGGATTTGAAGAGGCTACCGACAGCAGGAGAGGAAAGGGCACGTACCAGAAGGCGGTCCGGGCCATGGAGATCCTCCGGGAGCACAAGCTGATCTACGGCATTTCCTGCTGTTATACCAGTGAGAATTACCAGTCCATCACATCGGATGAATATCTCCGCAGCCTCATGGACATGGGCGTGGACTTCGTCTGGTACTTCCATTACATGCCTGTGGGCAATGATGCGGCGCCGGAGCTGCTGCCCACGCCGGAGCAGCGCCGAGGCGTGTACGAGCGGGTGCGCAAATTCAGAAACAAGAATCCGCTGTTCTGCATGGATTTCCAAAATGACGCAGAGTTCGTTGGCGGCTGCATTGCCGGCGGCCACCGCTATCTGCACATCAATGCAAACGGTGACGTAGACCCCTGCGTTTTCATCCACTATTCGGATTCCAATATCCGGGAGAAGTCTCTGCTGGACGCACTGCGTTCGCCGATGATGATGCAGTATCATAAGAACATTCCATTCAACGATAATATGCTGCGGCCCTGTCCCATGCTGGAAAATCCGGAGCGCATCGTAGAAATGGTCAATACAGCCCACGCTCATTCCACGGATCCTGTTTCTCCGGAGCCGGTGGAGCACCTTGTGGGAAAGACGGAACAATACGCCGCGAACTGGAAGCCGACGGCAGACACCCTGTGGGCGGAGAACCGGGCGCGCCGGGCGGCGAAGCTGGCAGAAGAGGAGAAGGCGCAGTAAACAGTGAGACGCGGCAGGCGCCTCGAAAAAAAGTCAAAAGGGGTATGCGATATTTGCACCTTCAATAATTTATATGCCGGGCGGATTTCCAGCAATGGATTCCGCCCGGCGCCTTTTTATCTGAAGGGATTATTACTCTGAGAGAACCCGGCTCTGCTTCTTGTGAAAAGCGATACCGTATTAGGGAATTTCCCCATATATCTTTCGCAGAATATCCGGTCTTCAGATATTGCCAGGCAGTCAAAAAGTGAAGGATCACAGTCTGTTTCAAAGAAATTCCTGAGCATGCTTATGTTCAGGGACTTTCCGAAACGGCGGGGGCGGGTGAACAGGGTAACTTCAGTCCCCTTTTGAATCACAGATTTTATAAGGGGTGTCTTATCTACGTAGTAATAGCCGTCCTCTCTTATTTTCCTGAAATCATCTATCCCTGTGGGGAGTCGTTTCATCGCTGCCTCCTGTTGAAGAATACTGTACAGACATATTTCCGGCAAAAGACCGGTCCGGCCTTTGTAGTCTCTGTTTATATGATAATGTGGGCCGGAGGAAAGGTCAAGTCCTTTTTTGTGTGTAAATTAGAATTCAAGCAATTCTGATAATTTGGTTCTTCTGAGTGATTCCGTTGTCTACGATG